>JBGTHJ010000560.1:0-5682 GCA_041746175.1 Pyrinomonadaceae bacterium | reverse complement strand
GCGGCGGTGGTTGGCGTCGTCGTTGCCGCCGGTGGGGGTGGTGGTGGTGTGCCGCCGGGCGGAGTGGGCGTCGTCGTACCCGTCGTCGGCGTGGCGGTCGTCACCACGCCGGGCGTCGGCGTCGGGGTCGTGCCGGGCGTCACGGGGTCGAGATTGATAGGCACGGGAATCACGTCGCCGGTGCGCGTCGCGAGCAGACGCTGGACGGTTTCGCCCGGCTCGTAGCCGCTCGCCGTCGCGCGAATCGTGTAGGTTCCGGGCGGGAGCAAGCCCTGAAAGAAACGCCCCTGCGAGTCGGAGAGTTTGATGACCGTGACGCCGGTTTCGCGGTTGATGAATTCGATGTTGGAACGGGCGATGGGCGCACCCGTCTGGCTGTCTCTGACCGTGCCCTCGAACGCACCTGTCACCGTATCCTGCGCCCCGGTGAAGGACGTTAATCCGAGCAAGGGCGGCAGGACGAGCGCGCAACACAGCGCGAAGCGTCCCAGCAAACTTCGATAGAGGCTCATGCGTGATTCCCTTTTCTGCTCATCTTTCGCGTATCTCCGAACTTCGTTTCAAGGTCGCCCGAAACGCCCGCGATACTCGGCGGAGGTGATGAAGGCTTTGACCATCTCGGCGCGGCGGAAGTCGCCGCCGAACTGTTCGAGTTTGTTGAGCCAGAAGTTGTAGCCGGCGGTGTCGGGGTCGCGCTGCAAGTAACCGAAATACTGCATCAGCACGAACGCGCGGTTGAACTGCTGACGGATGAATTCGTCGTCGTCGAGCACCCGCAAGAGCACGCTCGCGCGCGTCCGGCGACCGGTAAGCAGCTCGACGATCAAGGCCGTCCGCTCGCCTTCCGACGGCGTGACGCCCGCGTTGGCGTAGAGCGTATCGACGTACTCCGCGCTGTCGAGCGGGTCGTACTTCGCCTTGAACGCCGGACGATTGACGAACGCGGCGGCGAAGGCGCGCTTGTTGGCTTCGAGTCGCGCCTCGAAATTCGGGTCGCCGAAGACCAACCCTTCCGAGAGCCGCTGCGCGTCGGGCAGAAACTCGGAGCGGAAGACGGGGAAGCGGTCGAACGATGCGTCGTAGAAGCGGATGGCGAGATAGCCGGTCGATTGAAATTCAATCGAGAGGAAGAAGGCCGCGCTCGTATCGATGCGCTTGACCTCGCGGCACCGCGCATCCGCGCCGCACGATTCGATGTTGTTGACCCAGAAGGCCAGCCCGGCGGCGTCGGGTTCGCGGTGGAGAAAATCACGATACTGCTGCGTGACGAAGACGGTCGAATCGTCGATCTGATTGGCAGACGATTCGTCGTCGGTGATGGTCAGGACGGCGGTTTGATTCGCGCCGAACGCGCCGCCGACCAGATTTGAGAGCGCGAGGTTGATTGTCTCGCCGCCCTCTTCGAGCGCGTCGTTGATCAGAGGTATCTGGAACGTCGTGGCGGTTTCGCCCGCCTCGAAGCGGAGCGTGCCGGAAACGTCTCGATAATCGGCGTTGGGCGTCGCCGTGCCCGCGCCGGTGGCGAAATCGACGGTCGAAGGACTCTCGACCGTGCCCGTGCGCGTAACGGTGATGGTCGCGCTGCCGCTGTCTTCGCGCGCGTTGAAGGCGGGGGAACTTAACTGCACGCGCGTCGGGAGCGACACCACATAGTTATCGAAGATGGCCGTGGTCGAAGCGGCAAGCGGCGTAAAACTCCCGGCGGAGAGTTCGGCGATGAGCCGCGTCATGTCGCGCGAGATTTCCGCGCTCAGTTGCGTCGTCCAGACCACGCGGTCGGGGCTTGTTTCGAGGAAGACGCGGTTGGCGGGCGCATCGTAGCGGAACCGCCAGAAGCGTTGCTGCGGCTGGTTGAAGGCGACGCTGGTGGAGAACCGCGAGCCATTGACGTTGGTCTGGAAAGAGAGCGTTTGCGGTGTGGTCGGCATTCGCGGTTGGACGCCGCCGCCCGCTTTCTGTTTTGGCTGAAGCGGCTCGACCGCGCTCGAATCTTCGACGATGAAGCGATACCAGTTATTGATGTTGCCGCCGAGTCCGAAGATGGTTTGCACGCCGGGGCCGCTCGCCGCCTGCACGATCTCGATGCCGACGATGGGCGTCTGGCTGAGGTCAACCGCCCGCGCCGAAACGTAGCCGTTGAACGATCTGCCGTTCGCCATCGGACGCGGCGAGATAACTAACTGCCCCTCCGTCTGGCTGACCGTAACTTCAGGGTCGAAGCCTGACGGCGGTTGCGTCAAGACGCCCGTGTTCCAACGAGTCGGGTCGATGACGGGAGCCTCGAAGTCGTCGCTCGGATCGGGCGCCGGGATCGGCGGATTTTGCAGCGTGCCCGTGAAGTCGGTCTGCTGGCTTGTGATGATGTTGGTGAACGTGCGACGCGCCGGGTTAAAGCTAAAGGCCACCCGGTCGGGCGTGATGGTAAAGGTGGCGTTGGCCGGGACGTTTGAAATCGAATAGTTGCCGCTGGCGTCCGTCTCGGTGACGAGCGAGAGCGCGCCGCTGAAGGTCAGGTTGACCGCCGCAAGGCCGTTGCCGTTACTGTCCGTGATGCGCCCGCTGACCGTGATGTCGGTGGGGACGGAAGCCGTGAAATTAGCCGTCGTCTGGTTCGCGTTGAGGTTGTTGAAAGTGCGACTCGGCGGCGCAAAGACGTAGCTGACCTCGGAGGGCGTGACGGTGTAGTTGCCGCCCGCCGCGAGGTTGTTGAAAGAATAGCCGCCGTTCGCGTCGGTCGTCGTCGAAGCGGTTTGCGAGCCGCCGAGCGCGACGTTGACGCCGATGACCGGCTCGCCGCCCGCGTCGGTGACGTTGCCGCTGACGACGAAGAACGGCGTCGGCGCGGGATTGACGGTGGTGATTGCGGTCGCGGTATTGTTGGTCGTGTCGGGGTCGGCTTCGGTCGCCGTGACGCTCGCGGTGTTGCTCAGATTCCCGGCGGCGTTCGGCGCGACGACGATGGTCACACCCGCGCTGCTGCCGTTTGAGACCGAGCCGAGATTGCACGTCACCGTGCTCGTCCCCGTGCACGAACCCTGCGACGCGCTCGACGTGACGAAGCCGACGCCCGCGGGCAGCGTGTCGGTGACGGTCACGTTGGTCGCCGTGTCGGGGCCGCTGTTGGTGACGTTGATCGTGTAGGAGAGATTGCCGCCCGCCGTCGCGGGGTCGGGCGAATCGGTCTTGGTAATCGAGAGGTTGGCGGTCGGCGCGGGCGGCGCGGTCACGATGCGGCACGCCGAAAATTCCGAAGTATTGCCCGCCGGGTCGGTCGCGGTCGTGGTGATGAATCGCCCGACCGCGATGTCGCCGAGCGGGGCGACGATGGGCGCGTCGCCGTTCGCGTCGGTGGTGACGGACGCGCTGCTGACGAGCGTTTCGCCTTCGCCGTTGCCCGACGGGTCGCACGCATCGTTGGCGAAGTACTGAACATTGAAAGTCGTGTTGGGCGTCGAGTTGAGCGTGCCCGTGACGGTCGTGTTGCTTCCGGCGGAGATGGCGGAGGCGAGCACGGGGAAATTCTGCAAGTTGTTCGTGCCGGTGTCGGCATCGCCCGCATCGTTCGGCGTCACCCCGTCCGGGCTGAGGTCGATGCCGAGCGTGGCGTTCGAGAAAATCGAATTGCCGACGACGGTGTTGCCCGTCCCCGTTATGACGGCGACACCCCAGTTGCCGTTGAAGGCGATCCGGTTTCCATCGCCCCCACCCACGCCGCCGATGACGTTGCCGGACGCGCCATCAATCCCGATACCAGCGAGTCCGTTGCCAAGACCAACCGTCCCCGCCGCGTTCGTGCCGATGTAGTTGCCGCGCACGATGTTGCCGGTCGTCATCGCGGCGTCGATGATGATGCCGCTCTCGCCGTTGCCCGAAATGAGGTTGCGCGCGGCGGGGCTTGCGCCGCCGATGGTGTTGGCGGAAGCGCGCGAACGGACGCCGATGCCGCCGTTGCCGAGCGCTGAGGTTCCAGCGGCGTTGGTGCCGATGAAGTTGCCCGCGATCAGGTTGTTGCCCGCGCCGATCAACGCGACGCCGTGACTCTGGAAACGATTGACGACGAGGCCGCGCACAGTCGAAGAACCGGCGGCGATGGCGAGACCTTGCGCGCCAGCGCCCGCGTTCGTGCCGTCGAGTTCGATGAGCAATACGGCGTTGTTCCCGGTGGTGAGCGTGTTCGCGCTTGAGCCGGGTTGTGTGTAGCCATCGATGATGCCCGGGTCGGTAATCTCTGGCAGAGCCGACGCGGGAGCGATGGTGCGGACGCCGCCGCCGCCGCCCGCGATGTTGAAGGTGATCGTCTGCGCGCCCGGCAGCGTGTTCGAGTCGAGGATCGCCTGCCGCAGCGAACCGCTCCCCGTATCGTTGGTGTTCGTTACCGCTAGCACCGACGGTGCATTGACCGTCAGCATGAAAGACGCATCGGTGAACGCTCCGCAGTCGTCGGTCGCGCGGATCGTGATGGTGTGCGTCCCGACGGGCGCGGCGTTGCTGATCGAAACGACCCCGGTCGTGTTGTCAACCGAGATCGTGCCGGTGTACGTGCCCTGACTCTGGACGATGATGCTCGTGATGCTGCCGTTGTCGGCGGGTCCCGTCGCCGGGCTGACCGTTGTCGCACCGTTGGCGTTGACCGCCGCCGGGTTGTTGTAAGCAAGCGTCGGCGTACTGTTCGCCGCGACGTTGACGGTCAGGTTGGCCGTCATCGTCGAGCCGTTGCCGTCGGTGACGGTCAGGACGACCGTGTTCGCGCCCGGCGTCGCCGTGCAACTGGCCGCGACATCGGCGGTGACATTGCCGTTGGTGTTGACGATGTTCGAGACGGTAATGCCTGCGGGGACAGTTGTCGCCGTCACGGTCAGGCTGCCCGCCGGTGTCTCGGCGTCGTTGACGGTGGCGATGGTTGAATTGGATGCGGCGCTGCCTTGCTGCCGCGCGAGCGGCCCGCCCGCCGTGATGGTTGGCGGCGTGTTGGCCGACGCGACCACCTGGCACGCGGAGAACTCCGAGGTGTTGCCCGCCGGATCGGTCGCCGTCGCGGTGACGAACTCGCCCGCGGCGGTCGCGGTCAACAGCGTCGTGTTGAAGGTCGCGTTGCCGGAGGCGTTGGTGTTGACGGTGGTCGAGCCCAAGAAAGTCCGGCCCTCGCCGTTGCCCGCGGCGTCGCAGGTCGCGTTTGAATAGAAGTCGAGCTGGAAGGTAGCCGAGGCGGTCGAGTTGAACGTGCCCTGCACGGTCGTGCTGACGCCGCCGGTGACGTTCGTGAGGACGGGGAAATTCTGGAGGCCGTTGGAGCCCGTGTCCGGGTCGCCCGCGTCGTTCGGGGTGACGCCGTTGACGCCGAGGTCGATGCCGAGGTGCTGCGCGGTCGTGCCGTTCGAGTGGATCGAGTTGCCGCGGACGTTGACGGCGAAGGTCGAGGCGGTGCCGGCGCTGACGCCGTCATTCGCGTTGAAGGCGATGACGTTGCCCTCGCCCGCGCCGGTGCCGCCGATGGTCCCGGTGTTGGCCGAGGCGCCGGTGACGTTGACGCCGTTGAGGAGGTTGCCGCGCGCGCTCGTGCCGTCGGCCTGCGTGCCGATATAGTTGCCGCGCACGACGTTGTTGGCGGTCATTAGCTCGATGCCGTGCTGGTCGTTGCCGCTGATGACGTTGCGCTCGGCGGCGGTGGTGCCGCCGATGGTG
>JBGTHJ010000559.1:0-4710 GCA_041746175.1 Pyrinomonadaceae bacterium | reverse complement strand
GGCGGCAGCGGCGCAGGTCGAACCGGCGGAGGCCGCGCACGTCCACGTCACGCCCGTGAGGGTCGCCGGAACGGTGTCCGCGACCGTGCCGGTGACGGCGAACACGCTGTTGTTCGTGACGACCACGGTGTAGGTCACGGTCTGTCCTTGAGAGACGCTCGTGACGTTGTTGGTTTTTGTGATTGAAAGATTCGGGTCGGGCGCGTTGATGCTCGCCATGTCGCCGGTCGCCCCCGTGCCGCCGCCGAGCGAGCCGGCGAGCGTCGCGACGCGCGTCGCGGTGTTGATCGAATAGTAGTTGCTCGGATTCTGCGTCTGTACGAGCAGGCGTCCGGCGTTGTCGAAAGCGAGACCGAGCGTGGCGGGGGTTGCGCCGCCGGGGAACGTGACCGTGCCGTTGTTGGTTGCCGCGCCGCCCGCGATCGTCCCCGTGTAGAGTTGGCGTGCGCTGTTGATGACGTAGAACGTCGTGTTGTTGATAAAAGCCATGTCGCCGCCGCTGCCCGTGCCGGTGAGGGTCGCCCCGGCAACCGCTTGCCCGGCGGTCGGGCCGGTCGTGGCAACCGAATAGAGCACGCCGCTGTCGGGCATGTAATAGAGCGTGCCGTTCGGCGAGAAAGCCATGCGGAAAGAAGCCGGAATGCCCGCGCCGAGCGTGTTGGGCAGAGCGACGGGGGCGACGGTCGGCGTCGCCGGGTTGAACATGTAGATTTGCGGGTTGGCTCCGTTGATGACGTAGAACAGCATCCCGTCGCTCGGACGCTGCGCGAGCGTGGCGGAACTCCCGCCCGGATACGCGCCCGCGTAGATTCGCTGGTCGTTGTTGGTCGCCGTGTTGAGGACGTAGATGCCGAAATCGTTGGTGCCGCGAATCATGTAAACGTCGACGGCAGCCGCCGCCGTCCGCGCGAGCACGAGCACGACGAGCGCGGCGAAACACACCCGCCCGCCCGCGAGCGCAACCGCAACCACTGGCCTAAGCCACGCCGAAACTCTGCGGGCGAGGTTGCGACTGATCGCCCTCTCCCCTGTTTTATTTATTTTTTTTGCGGCGGTCTGTCTCATCTTTGCAGTCACTTTAATACATCGGGAGCGGCTAAAAGTTAAAAGCAAAAAAAAGATTTCACCGACACCAGAGATTGCACCGGCACGCTTGAATCTTTCCGTTGACCTTCATCCCGGCGCGACTCGTGGCTACTCCTTAACCGGTTCTCGACCGCTCGCGTTGCTGCCGGCATCGGACGGGGTTGCTTGCCGCGCCGTGCCGAAGAGGTCGAAGAGGTTGGAGAGTTTGGATGAGATCGTGAAGTAGAAACCGCGTCGCGCGTTGATGTTCAGGCCGCCGACGGGTTCATTGATGCTCGTCAGGTTGTAGCCGCCGCCGAGACGCAGGTCGGGCAGCGCCCAGAAACCGAGTTCCGCGCCGTAGGAGTTGCGCCGCGTCGCGCTCGACGGTTGCGAGAGCATCCGCGTCTCTCCGGCGACATCGAAATACTTGCCGAGACGATACGCCGCGCGTCCCTGCATCAGGTAGGTGAGCGACGAAACGCCGGGAAGGTCAGCCGTCCCCGTGTCGCCGAACTTGAGCGCGAAGCGTCCGTAGAGTTCGAGGTTGCGCGTCGCCTGCCAGTAGCCGTCTGAGGAGAGCACGTCGGCGCGGTCGTGCGTGTCGCCGAGCGTGCCGCCATCCTGCGAAACGTCGCGGCGACGGTAGCTGAACAACAGCCCGACGCGATCCGTCTTTAACGGACGCCACGCCAGCGCCGCCTCCGCGTTGAACGACGAGTTTTCGCGGTCGTCGAAGCTTGAACGCGCGATCTGGAGACGCGCGAGCGCGGTCAGATTGTCGGCGATGCGACCCGCCCCGCCGAGCGTGAACAAAGTGCCCAAACCGCCCCGGTCGCGCATCTCGTAGCGGCCCGAAGTGCGGAAGTTCTCGGTCGGAGTCCAGCCGAAACCGACCCCGACGCTGTTGAAGCTCTCGCTCTCGCCCGCGAGATGGAAGCCGCGCTCGTAGCTCAAATCGAGTGAGAGTTGCTTGCTCACCGGCCAACGATTCTGAAGCCCGATGACCGCGAAACTATCCGTCCCGTTGATGCCGTTCTCCAACTGGTAACGAGTGTTGAGGCTCGTGTTGCGACCGAGGCGGGTTTCGACGCCGATGGCCGTTTCGCGGCGCGAGCCGGTCGAGGCGAAGCCGGTCGTGCCCGCGTCGCTAATCGGCACGATGGGCGCGGAGGCGAGCCGCTGCGTCAGGAAAAGCCGCGTCCAGTTATTCCACTGGTAGTTGGCCGCGATGGTCGTTTGATCGGGGTAGGTCGGGTCGGCTTCGCCGAGATTCTGCTCGCGCTTGACGGCCAACTGTAGCTTGTCGGTCGCCTGCCATTCCGCGCCGAGGGTGACGAGATTCGAGTTCGTCTCGCGGTCGTTGAAGTTGTCGCGCAGCCGTCGGAAGTCGAACCCGAACGAACCGCGCAGACGGTCGCTAAAGCTTTCCGTCCAGCCGAACGAACCCGTCATGCGTTGGTTGTCGACGTTGGCGGTGCGGTTGCGTTCGTCGAGCAGACCGAGCCGGAGCGTCGAAGAGGCGCGCGGCTTCAAATCGACCGCGACCCCGGCGCGCTGCGAACCCGGCGTCACCGACGCGCCGTAAGGATTGATGAAGCCTTCGTCAGCCCGCGCGAATTCGGCGCGCACCGTGCCGTCTTTGAAGCCGAAGGGTTGGATCAGTTCGACGCGGACGGCGTTACCGTCGTGACGATTATCCGCGCCGCCTTCCAAATTGCCGCCGCCCGTTTGCAGGACGTTGCCGCCCGCGACCACTTCGCCGCGACTCGTCGCCCATTCAAAACTGAGCGTGCCGCCGCGCGGAAGTTTCTTCTCGCCGTCGATGCCGCCGAGCAGGAACGAACCGAAATCCGCCTGCTTCTGGTTAATCACCGACAAGCCGAGCCGCAAGCCCATGCGATTGAAATTCTTGACCGCCCGCGCCGTGTAAACCGCCGCCGACATGTCGTTCGCGCGGTGCTCGTAGGTGACGACGACCTGCACGAGATTGAGCAGCGAATCGAAGGTGGTGATGAAGCGGAGGAAGAAAATCTCGCCCGTCGCGGCATCGATGTTGTAATCGACCGAGCGGATCAGATGTTCGCGCGAGAGGATGATTTCGGGGTTGCGGCGGTCGCGCACTTCGAGCACGACCACTTCCGAGCCGGGCAGAATGTCCGTGTGCGTCAGGCTCAACAGCGTGAACGAGCCGCCCGGAAAGACATCGCGCGCAAACGCGGTGTCGGGACGCGCGCCGGTCACCGAAACGAAGTCGCCGCCCGAATTTTCGACGTGGAGTTTGACGCCCGTCAGACGCCGCGAATAACCCGCGAGGTTGAGATTGCGATTCTCCGTCTCGATATCGCCGAACATGAAGTAAGAGCGGTCACGATCAAGACGCGCGTAGAGTTTCGAGTTCGACGGCGCATCCTCGTAGCGCGTCGACGAGTCGCCGAAGAGCGGGTAGGCGCGCTCAAGCGGGTCGAGTTGGAAGAGCCGGTCGTTGCCCGCCGTGCGATTGATCGCGCGCTGGCTGTCGTAGGAGAGCGTCAGCAGATTCTTGCCAAACACCGAGCCGCGATAGAAGAATGAGAGGTGGCTGCGGACGCTCGCGTCTTCACCACGCAGAGCCATCTCCGGCGCGGCGCTCCCGATGGAGATTTCCGCGAGTCCGACCAGAATCGACGAACGCATCTCCGGCGTGATGCGCACCTCGCGGTCGGCCTCGATCACGCCGGTCGTCGCGTGGAGCCGGGTCGTGCCGACCGTGTTGTCGGCGACGAGCACCGCGCTGCCTTCGCCGTTGACGAGTTTGACCATCTGGCGATGCTGATTCTGGTTGACCTCTCCTGCGAGAACCGCCTCGCCCGCCCGCGCGCCTTCGCCGCCGAGCGTGACGGAACTCCCGCCCGCATCTATGCTCTGGTCAGCCGGGACGACGCTGCCGCCGCCCGCCGCGCCCATCAATCTGCCGGAGGAAACTTCGAGCGCGACCGTCGCATCAGCCGCCGGGTGTCCCCACTGGTCGAGGGCGCGCACGACGATCCGCGTCGAATCCCGCCCGCCCGCGCTGAGAGCGTTTTTGTCGGGAACGATTTCGAGCCGCTTGGCCGGGCCGCGACCGTAGGCCAAAACTTCGACCGTCTGCCCCGTCCCGCCGTCGGGACTGATGGCCGTCGCGCGGATGCGGTTCGGGCCGGGACGAACATTGATGCCGACAAAGCCGAACGTCGCCACTTTGTTTTTGCGGTCGACGCGGCGGATGCCGATCTTGGAATCCGCGATGCGCGTTCCTTCGACTTCGAGCGCGACCGTCCAATCCTCGGCCACACGCGCTTCGACTTCGAGCGCCGCGCCGCCGATGACCGCATCCGGCACGGGCGAGATGATACTGATGGCGCCCGCCGCGACCGGCGCGACCGTGTCGGTCGAAGCCATTTCGTACGTGCCGGAGGAGAGCGCGTTGTCGCTTGATGAAGCGGTCGCTTCCGTGCGCCGGGTGGCGTCGCGGTTCGCGTCGCGCGGGTTGTTGGCGGCGGCGGCGTTCGCGTTGGTCGTCGTCGTACCGTTCAGTCGGGTTAGTCCGGTGACGTTGATCTGTTCGCCGGTCGGCGCGACCAAGTTCGACGGCGATGCGGGCACTGCCGCGTTCGCGTCGGCGCG
>JBGTHJ010000558.1:0-5874 GCA_041746175.1 Pyrinomonadaceae bacterium | reverse complement strand
GCGCGGCGAGCGCACCGACGAGCGCGTGCAGCAGCGTCGAAGCCGTTGGCGCGCTCGCCGCTTCGGCTTCGACCGAGGTGGCGACTCCGGACAGTTCTTCTGGAAACGCGCGGTCGTTGAGGTTGACGCCGATGCCGACGACGCAAGCCCGCCCCGCCGTCGTCTCGACCGTCTCCGCCAGTATGCCGCACAGCTTGCGCTCTTTGGCAAGCACGTCGTTCGGCCACTTGATGTCGGTTTGAAGTTCGCACGTCGCAAGCAGCGCATCGTGGACGGCGAGCGCGGCGGCGAGCGTTACGAGCGGCCACGCATTCAGTTCCAGACGCGGGCGCAACACGATGCTGCAATACAGCCCCGCCCCGGCGGGCGACACCCAACGGCGTTCCCGACGCCCGCGCCCCGCCGTCTGCTCGCGCGCGACAATGCACAAGCCTTCAGCCGCGCCGCGCGTCGCTTGCCGCGCCGCCTCGGTGTTCGTCGAAGGCAGCGACTCGAAATGCAGAATCGTCGGTTGAAAAGTCATGACGTTCGAGCGGACGATAGACCATAGACGATGGACGACAAAAGCTCAACCGCGTCGAATCGGAGGGTTGACGATTGAGGCTCGACCGACCGGCTCTCGCTCATCATCTATCGGCTATCGTCGTCGGTTATCGTCGATGGCCTATCGTCCAAATTCCGCCGCGCGCACGCCCGCGCGCATTGACGCACGCCGCCGCGAGTTGGTAGCCTTCCGTCACGAAAGGCACCACAGACGAATGAAGTTGATCGTTCTCGGCTCAGGGACATCCGTCCCTCACCCGCACCGCGCGTCGTCCGCGCACTGGCTGGAAACTGACGGCGGCTCGCTCCTGCTCGACATCGGCGGGGACGCCGCGCACCGGATGGCGCAGGAAAATTTGGACTGGGCGAACCTCGACGCGATCTGGGTCAGCCACTTCCATCTCGACCACGTCGGCGGTCTCGCGCCGTTTCTGTTCGGCACGAAATACGCGCCGCAGACGCAAGCGCGACGCAAGCCGCTCGTCATCTTCGGCCCGCACGGAACCGAGAAATTGCTCCGCGCGTTCGACGCTGCCTACGACTACGGACTACTCGAACAACCTTTCCCCGTCGAGGTGCGCGAGGTTGCGCCGCTCCGCGAGTTTGAAGTCTTCGGCGGACTACGCGCCGAAACTTTTTCGACGCCGCACACCGGCGAGAGCATGGCTTTGCGGCTCTCAGAGGCGAGCGGCGCGTCGCTCGTCTTCACCTCGGACACGGGCTACACAGACGCGCTCGCAGAGTTCGCGCAGGGCGTCGATCTGTTCATCATGGAGTGCTCGTTCCACCGCTCGAAGCCGGTCGAGCAGCACCTTGAGTTGGCCGACGCGATGAAGTTGGCCGCGCACGCCGCGCCGCGCCGCTGCCTGCTCGCGCACCTTTATCCCGAATGGGACGGCATCGACATCGCCGTCGAAGCCCGGAGGCTTTGGGACGGTGAGACGATTGAAGCACGCGATGGGCTGCGGTTGGAAATCGATGCGACGAAGCACTGAATCAGATCGTCGGTTGATTGATCCAATGCGACGCCGCAACCCGAAATCAATTTATCAATGAGCCGACGAATGAGCAGATAAATTTTCCGATGAGCAAATCACGACTGATAGTTAACCCCGTGTCCGGCGCCAACGCGGCCCCGGACTATTTGCAGACCATCAATGAGCGTCTGCGCGAAGCGGTCGGCGACATGGATATCGTGATGACGACCGCGCCGGGCGACGCGCGTGACGCCGGACGCAACGCCGCGCGCGACGGCTACGAGCGGCTTTTCGTGGCGGGCGGCGACGGCACGCTCAACGAAGTCTTGAACGGCGTGGCGGGGGTCGAGGGCGCGCTTGAGCGCGTCACGTTCGGCTTGATACCGCTCGGCACGGGCAACGATTTCGCCAGTGCGCTCGGACTGCCGGAAGACACCGATGAGGCGCTGGATATCTTGCTGCGAGGCGAGACGCTGCGCGTCGATGTCGGGGTCTTGAACGACCGTCACTTCGTCAACGTCTCGGCGGGCGGCTTCATCGCCGAAGTCTCGGATGCGGTCAACCCGCAGTTGAAGACGGTGGCGGGCAAGTTTGCCTACCTCATCGGCGGCGCGCAGGTGTTGATGGAGTACGAAGAGGTGCGTATGAGCGTCCGCGTGCGGGAAGACGACGGGCGCGTCGAGGAGCGCGAGATGAACATGGAGATGTTCGCGGTCTGTAACTCGCGCATGGTCGGCGGCGGGCGACTGATCGCGCCGCACGCGGTCATCGACGACGGCGTGCTCGACGTGTGCATCGTCGAAGCGATGCCGACGCTCGACTTCATCGGGCTGCTGTCGAGCGTGTCGGGCGGCGACCACATCGACGACGAACGCGTCAGCTATTTTCACGCGCGCGAAATCGAACTCGGTTTCAACCGCACCATCAAGGTCAACACCGACGGCGAGGTGCTCGAAACAGACCGTTGCCGTTATCGCATCTTGCCACGCGCCGCGCGCTTCCTCGCGGGCGACGCGCCGTATGCCGGAGAGGATGCAGCAGGCGGAAAGCAGTAGGCGATAGGCGATAGGCGATAGGCGAAGGATGGTTAACACATGCGTGGAGATTGTATGACAACTGAAGGGGCGAAAGGTGTTGGGCGGCGGTTTCGCCGGCGGATTCCGTTCGGCGTCGTGCTGTCGGGATGTTGCTGCCTTCTGCTTTCTGCCTTGACGGTACGGGGCGCGGATTCCGGGTTGTTGGAAGTCGGCAAAGCGTCGATCAAGCCGGACGTGGCGGCGGCGACTCACGTTCCGTCGGAAATCAAAGTCGTCAGCTATAACATGCGCTGGCGGGGCGGCGACGATCTGCGGAAACTCGTCGGACTGCTGCGCGACGACCCCGACATCGGCGGGGCGCACGTCATCGGGCTACAAGAAGTTGATCGCGCCAAGAAGCGCACCAAAAACGTCAACACCGCGCGCGTGTTGGCTGAAGCATTGGGGATGCATTATGCGTGGGCTGCGCCGCCGACGGTTAAAGCGGGCAAAGAAGAAGAGACGGGCGTCGCCATTCTCAGCGTCTATCCGCTGGCGGACGTGACGCGTCACGTCTTGCCGCACGAAGGGCCGGGCAAGCGGCGTCGCGCGGCCATCTGCGCGACCGTCCGCGCGGCGAACAACGTGCGCGTCTGTTCGGTGCACGCCGAAACGCGGCTCGCGGTGTCGAAAAAGATGGAACAGCTTCGTGCCACAATCGACGACCTCGCGCAGCATCCCAAAATCCGACATGCGATCGTCCTCGGCGACTTCAACACCATCAAGGGCAAAGACGTTGACGGTGCGCACCGACTCTTCACCGGCGCCGGCTTTACGACGCCCATCCCCAACGACCGCTCGACGTGGAAGACATTCATCATCGAACTCAAACTCGACTGGATTTGGTTGCGCGGACTCGACGCCAAAGACGGCGGCATCGTCCGTCGCATCGGTCTCTCCGATCACTGGCCGCTGTGGGTCAAAATCAAAACGCCCGTGCCCCAAACTTCCCATCCCGCCGGATAGAATTTGAGGCGCGGGATTGAGTCAATCCGCATTCAGCATTTCTTAGACGTGCGCTGGAGGGGGAGACATCTCCAGCGCACGCGCTCGTCGTGACGCACGGAAGCGCGCGTTGGCGGATTCGTGCGACGACGATTCACTCTCTATCATTTATCCCTCCGACTTCTCAACCCTCAACGACCCGTCTGGCGGTTCCGGCGAATATAAATCGTCTTCTCGACGGTGGCGCAGACCACGCCCGCCGCATCGACGAGATCGACTTCGTAGAGACGGTCGAGCGAGCGCGCGTCGGCGAGTCCCGCTTCGATAGCGCGGAGTTCATCCGCATCGATAAGAAAGCGCGCGTGAAGCGTCGAACGTCCCGGCTTCTTGAAACGGACGCGCGCCGACTTGTCCCAGACCGTGTAGCCCGCGCCGAGATTCTTGATGAGCATAATCATATACATCGGATCGACGGCGGCATAAATGCTACCGCCGAAAATCGTGCCGACGTAGTTTCGCGTCCGCCAGTTCAGCGGCAGACGCACGCGAATCTCGCGGAAGTCCGACGCGACGTAAGTGACCCGCGCGCCCGTCCCGCGATAAGCCGGATAGAGATTGAACTTCCAACGCATCAACTTTGATTCGAGCGATTCGGGCATGTTATCGAATCTGGACGCGGTTGGCTTCGAGCGCGTTGCCGGTGGCGCGTTGGAGTTCGGCGATGGCTTTGTTGAGTTCGGTTTGGGCGCGGAGTTCGTTGCCGCGCGCGGTGGTCAGCGCAGTCTGACGTTCGAGGACGAGAAAGAGTGTCGACTGCCCGGCGTCGAACTTGCGTTGCTCGCTGGCGTACTGCTGCTCGCTGGCGTTGCGCGCCGTCGCCGCCGAACGCAGCCGCGATTCCGCCGTCCGAATCAGTTGCAGGGCGTTGCGCACGTCGACTTGAATCAACTGCTCTAACTGCTCGCGCTGCGTCGCGATGCGCTCGCGTTCGACGAGCGTGCGTCCGAGTTGCGCCTCCGCCGTGCGATTGCCGAAGGGCAAACTGACCTGCACCCCAACGCGAAAATTCGTGAAGCGATTGGCCGCGAGATTCGCGAACGACTGGCCGATGCCGCCGACCAAAACGCCGGGCAGCGTCTGCGGCGGCTGTTCCGGGAGCGGCGGCAACCCGTTGATCTGCGAAAGCTGGTTGATGCGGTCGCGCAACTGCTGATTGCTCGCCGTGAACGGATTGACGCCGCCCGTGTCGGCGAGCGAACCGGCCAGCCCGACGAGACCGTAGCTGCCGACGAGATCGACCTGCGGGCGCGTCTGCTCGCGCGCGAAACGCTGATCGATGTCGTTGATTTCGCGCGCCACGTCCGAGGCCTGAAGTTCGGGACGCGAACGCATCGCGGACTCCATCGCCTCCGGCAGCGCGACCGGCGGCGATTGCAAATCGACCGGGTCGGTCGGCACAATCGCGACGCTCCACAGCGGCGATTCGCTGCTCTCCGCGATCAGGTTTTTCAGCGCGTTCTCCGCCCGCCCGACATCATCGAGCGCGCTATAGACGCTCTGCTCGAAGCCCGACACCTGCGCCTCCGCCGCGACGACATCGATGGGCGCGAGCAAGCCCTCTTCGACCAGACGGCGGTTGTGGTCAAGCTGCGCGCGCGCATCGCGCACGGCGTCGCGTTGAATCTGGAGGTTGCGCAGCGAGAAGACCAAATCCCAGTAAGCGCGTTGGACGTTGGTAATCGTTTCGATGGCGCGCTGGCGAAACTGCGCGTCGGTCAGCGACAAATTCTTGCGCGCGATTTCGATGAGCCGTCTGTTCTGGTCAAAACGAAGTCCGCGCAGAAGCGGCTGGGTGTAGCTCGCCGTCAGCGACGAAGGATATTGCGGGTTGAGCGCGGTGAACTGATTATTCGTCGTCGTGCGGCTGTTGTTGAAGTCGAAGCGATAGTTGCCGCCGCCCTTCGGCGACTGGCCGAGGAACGAAAGATTGTTGTAGAAACCCGCCTGCGTGACCGCGCCGCTCGACGTGCCGCTCAGGAAACTCGCGGCGGGCGTCTCCGTCCGGTCGTAGTAGGAGAACGCGGTGAAGCGCGGATCGTAAACCCCACGCGCGCCCTGCAAGTCGAATTCGGCGACGCGCACATTCTGCCGCGCGACCGCGATGTCCTTGTTGTTGCCGAGCGCCATTTCGATGGCTTCGCGGATCGAGAGCGGTCGTTGGTCGCCCATCTCGACGCCGATTCGCTCGAGCACCGGCAGCGGCGTCTGACTGGCTTCGTAACCCGCCGCCACCGCCGGAACTTCTATCAACACTCCGGCGGGCGCGGCGGTCG
>JBGTHJ010000557.1:0-2546 GCA_041746175.1 Pyrinomonadaceae bacterium | reverse complement strand
GAGCGCGCCGAAGTCGCCCGCGCGCAGTTGTTGAAAGGCTTGCTCCAACGCGCCACGCACCTCGGCTTCGTCCAGCACCGGCGCGGCGCGGACGACCGCCGCGTGCGGCGCGTTGGCCGTCGAAATAGTCAGCAATGCGGCGACGAATGCCGCCGACAAAATCCTGTTAAGGCTCGTCACGATTTTCTTCAAACTCACTTTCCGCGTCCGTCTCATCTGCTCCGATGCGTGCCACTTTGTATTTGTTGCGCACTTCGAGAAACCACGCGACGACGCCAACCGTCGCCACGACGAAGGCCGCGTCGATGTACGAGTTGAGGAGCGCGATAGCCGCCGCGACGAGGCACACGACCGCGATGATGTTCCAGGACCAACGCGGGCGCGCAAACAATCTTTCGCGCCGCGACGACGCCTCAGCCACCGTCTCGCGCCGCGACGACACGTCGGATTGCACGTCGGCGTGATGCGTGTCATCGCGTTCGGGCGTCGCGGTGTCTGTGGTCGGGCGGCGGGGCATTATTGGTGGTGGTAATAATGGTCGTCGGCGTCGTTAGTTGACCGTGACCGGAATCGCGACCGCGATGGTGCGCGGCGGGTAGCAGACCGCGTCGTCGCAGGGTTGGACGCGGAGGCTGGCGTTTAACGTCCGCGCGCCCTTCGACGCAGACGCGGCGACGCGCAGCGGCAACTTGATCGTCACGTCGCGCTCGTAGACCGAGAGCGGCTCGTCGGCGAAGGCGAACTTCTTCGTGACTCCGGCGGGATAAACCGGCTTGCCCGCCGTCACGCCGTCGTTCGCCGCGAGATCGATTTCGGTTGGGATTTGATATTTGCCCGTCGCCGGATTCGAGTTGATGTGATAGCCGTCGGTGATTTCAAGCCGCACCGCGACTTCAATCGAGCCGCCCGCGCGGGACTGCGTTTCCTCGGCGCTCGCCCGCACGACATCGGCGGGCGGCGTCTTCGCCGCGCCCGTCTCAACCGCCGGGGAAGCCGTCGCGCCCGGAGAAGGCGCGGTCGTCGGGCGCTGTGCGGCATTCTCATCCATCGTGCTCGAACACCCGACTGACGCGAGCGCCAACACACAACCCGAAATTAAAGCGAAAAGATTTTTATTCGTCATTCCCGAAAGTCTAAAGGCACACGGGGGGAAAAGCAAAAGGAAGCGCGCCAAATGTGCGGCAAGCCGTGTGCAGTCGAAAACATCTCGCCGCTTGTTCTCGACCGCACGCGGCGCGCTTTCCCTCAGACGCGCGTTTCGGCGGCCAGCGGTTTGTCGTCGCCCAATGGTAGAGGCGGTCGTTGCCGTCGGCGTAGGCGGCGGAGCAGGTAACGAATGAGCAGCGTGATGGGTAGCACAAGAAACAGGAAGACCGGGATGAGCACGATGACGAGACGGATGAGCACGAGGATAAATGTGGCCGCAAGGTCGATGCCGTCGCCGAAAGCTTCCTTGACGCCCGCGAAGAATCCTGTGGCGTTGGTGTTGACGAACGAAACCGGCGGTTGGAGCGTGACCTTGATGGTCGAGAGGCTCGTCTGATTTTCGAGAAAGCGGCGACGCCCTTCAAGACGCTCGATCTCGCCGCGCACTTCGGCGATTTGCGTCTGCACCTGAAGCGCGTCCGCGACGGTGCGCGCCTGCTTCATGATTTCCAGAAACTGTTCTTCGAGAGCCTTCTTGGTGCGGATGCGCGCTTCGAGGTCGATGTACTCTTCGGTTACGTCCTGCCCGGTGATTTTCTCGTCGCGGACGCGCCCGCCCGCGCTTCTAATCTCGCCGATGACGGCATCGAACTGCGCCGCCGGGATGCGAATTTCAATCGTCACCGTCTGGTAAGCTTTCGCGCCGTCCGCGTCACCGCCGCCGCCGTGTTGTCGGGATTCGGAGGTGACGACGAAACCGCCGCGCGCTTCGGTGATTGATGCGATGCGACGCTGCGCCTCGTCGGGCGAGTCGATTTCGACGGTCAACGCGGCGTTGCGGATAATCTTGCGCTCGACGGTGGGTTGCACCGTCTGCACCGTGCTGGCTTTGACGAACGTCGCGTCATCCGGCGCGGCTCCGCCCTGTTTGGCTGTGCTTCTGAGCGACCCGCTTGCCGGTTGTTCCTCCGGCGCGGACTGCGTGTTGCTCGGCGCTTGCTCTCCCGCGTCGCGGCTGCTGTAGCTCGCACCGCAAGCCACAAAAGTGACGAGCGCGAAGACCATCGTTCCAAGCACGACCGCTTTCAGGATTCTCATGGGTTGCCTCCGAACCGTTGCAAAATGTGTTGCCCGGCGTTTGAACGCGCACACCGATTGCCGCTTGCAGCGCGCGAACACTAACAGAAGTAATTCAAACGGGGATGAACAGGATGGACAGGATGAAAGGAATTGAATTCGACGCTGTTTGGTTCAGGGTTTCTGCTATGAAAATGGGGTTGGGGCACACCTAAGCCGCTTTTGGTAGTGCTTCGACTGTCACTTTCAGCCCCAGTGCTTCCAGCTTTTTAATCAAGCGTTGCTGCTGCGTCTGCTGATGCTGACGGTCGAAGTAGTCGCCC
>JBGTHJ010000556.1:0-6184 GCA_041746175.1 Pyrinomonadaceae bacterium | reverse complement strand
GGCCCGGCGACGTTGCCGAGCGAACCGGAGAGCGTCCAGCGCGCCATGTTCTGTTCGTGGCGTGCGGGGTCTGAGTCCATCAACGCGGCTTGCGAGATGCTGACGAACGCGCCCGACGCCGGATAGAAAATAATCGAGCCGCACAGCAGCATGAGAAAACTCGTGCTGAGCGATGTGACGAGTAGCGCCGCCGCGAACGCGCCGCCGCCCGCCAGCACGAGCACGCGCCGCCGCCACACGTCGGCGAGAATGCCCATCACGCTCTCGACCACAATCGCGAGCAGTCCGGGCACGCTCAGCAGCATCCCGATTTGAATGTAAGAGAGGCGAAGGTCATCGCGGATTAAAGGCCATGCCGCCCCGCTCACGCCGTCGACGAGTTCGTCGATAAACTCGACGCCGAGCAGTGCGAATGAGAATGACAGCAGCGTGCGCGCGGGTTTGCCCGCCGGTCGGCGCGTGCCATCCGCTTGTCGTCGCAGCATCGATTGATTCTCCTTTTCCCGAAGTCGAGGTTGACGTTTGCGCTTGCGTTGGAGTTGGCGAAACGTCTTTCCGGGTGGAGACACGACCGAACGGGCGAGGCTACGCCGCAACCGGCGCGAGATGTTGGCCGGTCGGAGAGCAAAGTGCGTTGCCGTATGGTGGAGAGCTTAACGGGGAGGAGGATTTGAGCGGTACATGTGATTGTTCCTCGCGGCGCGACCTGTTTCAGACCCGCGCGGACGACGATTGTGCGCGCACGCGCTCGGTCGCACCTTCAAAGATGAAAGAGAGCGACTTGTAAATCAGTTTCGCGCAGAGAAACGCCGAAGCATCTTGACCTTCGACGTAAGCGTATTCGGTCAAGTCCATGCCGACGATGCGACGCGTGCGCGCCAGCGTGCGGATTAGTCCGACCGTTTCGTACCAGCCGAGTCCGCCCGGTTCGGGCGTGCCCGTCTGCGCGACGAGCGACGGGTCGAGACCGTCGATATCCACCGTCAGGTAGACGTTTTCGGTCAAACCCGACACCGCTTCTTCCCACCAATCGCTACGCCCGACAATGTCCCGCGCCCAGAAGATACGCGTCGGCAGTTCGTCAATCGAGCGCGCTTCCTCCGCCGAGATCGAGCGGATGCCGACCTGCACCGAAGGCAGTTTCAAGTCGCGCGTGACGCGCGCCATGATCGAGGCGTGCGAGTGCGGCGTCCCGTCGTAGGTGTCGCGGAGGTCGGCGTGCGCGTCGATTTGCAGCACCGAGAGATTGTCGTAGCGTTCGGCGTGCGCCTGTATGACCGGCGCGCTGACCGAATGCTCGCCGCCGATCATGCACACGAACTTCTCCGACGCGACTAACTCGCGACCCCGTTCGAGCAGCGACTTCATCATCGCTTCGGGCGGCGCGACCGGAGGCGACTCGTCCAGCGTGTGGATGCCGAGCCGATAGACTTCCGTGTCGGTCTCGTCGTCGTACAATTCCATGTTTCGCGAGGCGTCGATGATCGCCGCCGCGCCCTGCCCCGTCCCCGACCCGTACGACACCGTCCCCTCGTACGACACCGGCCACACGACGATCCGCGCCGCCTCAAGACTCGCCAACCGCGCGTCGTCGATGCCGCCGAAATTCATCGGAAGAGTTGCTGATTCTGACATGCGGCAAGTATACCGCAGACAGTTTTAGATAAACAAAACTATTAATGATGGCTTAAGAAACTCCGGTCAATTATAATGGGCAGCATGAAAATCCTGAATTTTACAGTTGTGATGACGCCCGACGAGACTGGAGGTTACGTCGTCACATGTCCCGCGCTGCCGGGATTGGTGACCGAGGGCGACACGCTCGAAGATGCGCGTGCGATGGCCGCCGATGCCATTCGCTGTTATGTTGAAAGTCTCCAAAAAGACGGCGAGCCGATTCCAACCGACAAATCTATTACCGAAGAGGTTAGCGTCACGCTTGCCTGATTCTAAAACTTCGGCAGTTCCTTCCATCGGTCAAAGCAAGTTCAAAAACTCTTCGACCGTCAGACCGGCTTGATTGATGATTGACGCCAGCGTGCCGGGCTTCAAATCCTTGTTGTGATAGGGAACAGTAATTCTCAAACTACCCTTCTTCAGTATGTAATGGCTTCCGCGCACATGATGAATGTAAAAGCCACCTCGCTCAAGTGCCTTGATGACTCTTTTGGGTCTTATAGCGGTTTGGCAATTGGGTGAGTGCTGGGAGCGCCAGCGTCCCGCTGGCGCAAGCGTGCTCGGAGCACGTTCAATGGTTCGCGTTCTCCGAACGCTCAATGCGAGCGGGACGCTCGCGCTCCCAGGCGATGCCGCTCTTTTATGTGCTATATGCAATTGCAACTTGCTATAACGCGGGCAATTTTCCTGCCATTTGTACCGTCCCTTTCAGATTTCAGCCTAAAACAGAAAAAGCCCGCCATCAAAGAAGCGGAGATGAAAATCCGGGCTTCCGTAATAGCGGGCTGGACGAGTGCGAGCCTGTATGTTTTTATCAACGTCAGCGTGCGTCAACTAGCTTCGCAACGCTTGACGGTCGTCATATACCAAAAATTTTTGGGACAGCAAAGAAAAAACTTCAAGCCCTCTCCTATACTTTACCATCTCTTTAATGCTGGCCTTCTTCCTCACGGCACTTCAATCGTCAACTCGCGTCCGGTAAAGGTGAAGTTCGGACGCTTGCGTCCTTTCATGTACTTGGCGGCGGTTTGCGAGAGCGAGGTGATCAGAATCGGGAGCGCGATGGTCGCGTCGCAATTGACGTAGGCGGTCGCGGCGCCGCGCGCGAGCTTGCCGAAGATGAGCGATTCGTCGTTGCCGTTGGGGCTGGAGGAGCGTCCGCCGGGATGCGGCATGTCGGTCGAGATTTGAATCCCGTACTTGTGGCCGCGTGCGGGCGTCTTGACGATGTTGGTCGCCACTTCCATCTGCTGGATAAAACTGCGCGAGGTTCCGCCGCCGATATTGATGACGCCGGTGACACGCGCGCGCGCGGCGATTTGCGTCATGTCGAGCACGTCCTGCGCGAGGTCGAAGCAGAAGTTGTTCTTCTTCTCGAAGCGTGCGGCGGCGATGCCGAGCGTGATCGCGCTGTCGGAGATGGTCGGGCAGAAGATCGGCACGCGCGACTTGTAGGCCGAAGTCAGCACGCCGTCCTCGGTCGCGATTTCGGCGAGTTCGCGCCCCAGCAGGTGGAGGTATTCGCGCGTCGAGTACGGGCGCGTCTGATCGAGTTGATTGGTGAAACCGCCGACCCATTCGTCGGCCTCGCGATACTCTTCTTCGCTCGCCAAAACATTCCACATGCGCCCGATTTGCGCCGATTCGAGTTCGGCGTCGGTCATCGAGGGGTGCGCCTGAAAGTGCTGGCGTCCGAGCGTCTCGTGGAGGTCGTGAAAGAGCATCGAGCCGGAGCACACCAGCACATCGACGAAGCGATTCTTGATGACGTAGGCGAGCAGGCGACGCATCCCCGCCGGGACGAGCGCGCCCGAAGCCGCGACGAAAATGGTCGTGTTGTCGCCGAGCATGTCGAGCCAGATGCGGTGCGCCTCGGCCAACTGACGCGCGCCGAAGCCCGCGCCCTCCATCTTCTCCAAAAGCCCGGCTACCGAGCGGTCGCGGTCAACCTGCACCGACCGCACCGGAACCGTGAGGTACTTCGAGGGTCGCGGTTTGCGTTGAGTTACCATAATAATTTCTGAAAGCCTCTTTTCGTGAACCGCCAATCGTGAATAGAAAAAATCAGGAAAGCCTTCCCGTCTATTGACGATTGCCGACTGACGAGGTTTTAAGTTGCCTTGTCGTTGTTGACGGCCAGATATGTGTAGGCGTCAATGCGCGACTCGTAAAAATCGACCAGTTCCGCGCCCTCCGCTTCCTTTACGTCGCCGCGCTTGACGCGTTGCGCCACCAGACGGCGAAAGCCTTCGTGCAACTGCCCGCGCTCGTAACGTGCGCGCGAGAGGGCTTCGCCGACGGTCGTACCGCGCACCACCTTCTTGATCAGGTAGCCGTCTTCGTCGATGTGAATATGCGCCTCATTGGGCGAGCCGAAGAGGTTGTGATTGTTACCCATCACCTCTTGATACGCGCCGACCAGTGTGAACGCGATGTAGTACGGTTCGTGCGGATTGAGCTTGTGGAGTTCGAGCACCTGCTTGACATCGTGGAGATCGACGAACTTATCGACGACGCCATCCGAATCGCACGTGATGTCGCAGAGCGTGGCGTATTCGGTCGGCAGTTTGTTGAGTTTGTGAATCGGGACGATGGGGAACAGTTGGTCGAGCGCCCAGTGGTCGGGCACGGAATGAAAGACCGAAAAATTGGTTAGATACTTGCCGCGCTGAAGCCGGCGCAGTTCGGTGAATTCCTCCGAGACGTAGTCGGACTGCTGCGCATACTTGTCGGCGCGCTCGCACACGTCCCAGAACAGGACTTCGCCCTTGGCGCGGTCTTCGAGCGAGATCAGGCCGAGATTGAAAAGCGTGAACAACTCGTCGCGGTGTTCGAGCGCGTCGTGGTAATACTCTCGATAATTTTTGACGCTGATGGTTTCGCGCAAGTCGCCGAGTTCGGTCACGACCTGCGGGTCGTCTTTGTCGATCTCAATCGGCGTGATGTCTTCGACGACGGTTTCAATCTCGCTGAGCACGTTGGTGACGAGAATGGCGTGATAGGCGGCGAGATACCGACCCGACTCTTGAATGATGGTCGGGTGCGGGACGTTTTCGTCTTCGCAGACCTGCTTGATGACGTAAACCACATCGTTGGCGAACTCTTGCGCGGTATAGTTGGCCGACGAGTCGAAGGCCGTCTTCGAGCCGTCGTAATCGACCGCCATCCCGCCGCCGACATCGAGCAGTTCGATGGGAACCTTCATCTGGTAGATTTTGGCGTAGACGCGCGCCGCCTCTTTCATCGCGTTTTTGATCCGCTTGATGTCGGTCAACTGCGAGCCGATGTGGAAGTGGAGCAGGCGCAACATGCCGATGCGGTCGGCCTCCTGCAAGCGGCGGATGACTTCGAGCATCTCGGTCGTCGTCAGGCCGAACTTGGCCGCCTCGCCTCCGCTCTTTTCCCAACGCCCGGAACCTTTGGAATAAAGCTTGACGCGAATCCCGACCATCGGCAGTTGGTCTTGCTCGTAGCGTTCGGCGAGGCGGAGAATGTGGTCGAGTTCGTTCAGCTTCTCGATGACGATGACGACGCGCTTGCCCGAACGCGCGCCGACGAAAGCGAGTTCGATGAACTCCGCGTCTTTGAAGCCGTTCAAAACAAGTAGGCTGCCGGAGGACTGCTCGAAGGCGAGCGCGCCGTAGAGCTCGGCCTTCGACCCGGCTTCGAGACCGAAGTCGTAACGCGAGCCTTCGCGCAGGTACTCTTCGACGACCGAGCGCTGCTGGTTGACCTTCATCGGATAGACGCACATATGCGCGCCCTCGTATTCATACTCGCGGATGGAATTACGAAACGCGCGTTGGAGCTTGCGCACCTGAGCGGTGACGAGTTGCGGAAAGCGCAACAGGACGGGTGTCGAAATGCCGCGCTTCTGAAGGTCGTCGATGATTTCCTTGATATCGGCGGAGCGCCCGTCCGATTCCGAAGGATGAACGATCAGGTTACCCTTCCGATTGATGCCGAAGTAACCAGCCCCCCAATTCTCAATGCCGTAGGTTTCAAGCGTCTGTTCAATGGCCGTCGTCAACTTCGGTGCTCCTGCCTCCCGGATGTTCGTGTTAATGGCATAACTCTCGTTGTCGCATTAGATACGCGCTCGAATAGTCTCAGAGTTCCGTGCCGTTAGACGTGTTCAGGTTGGAAAACTTAGACTCGCAATGTAACAGAAAATACAGAGTCGGTCAAAAACTATTTTTCCCGTCAAAGCCGTCCGCCGCGTCGCTTAAAATGGCGCAAGGTAAAGATTTAGCCCGATTTTTCGGCACGCGTGCGGCGATGCCTTCCGCCGTCTCGCGCCTGTAAACCTTGACAGGCACGCGCACGCGAATATAATGCGAGTTTTTTTTCGGGGTCGTCCGACACTTATAGCAAGTTGCAATTGCATATAGCACATGAAAGAGCGGCATCGCCTGGGAGCGCGAGCGTCCCGCTCGCATTGAGCGTTCGGAGAACGCGAACCATTGAACGTGCTCCGAGCACGCTGGCCAGCGGGACGCTGGCGCTC
>JBGTHJ010000555.1:0-4717 GCA_041746175.1 Pyrinomonadaceae bacterium | reverse complement strand
GCACGCCACCGCCCGCGCGCGTTCGATAAACTCCGCCGACGAAATCGCGCGCCACTCGTCGTCGCGTTTGTAATTGAGCGCGGCGGGCTTGTCGTGCTGCGCGACGGCGCGCTCGAAAACTTCGACGAGCGTTTGGGGTTCGTCGGCGTTGAGCGGCACGCGCGCCGGGGCGGTGTCGGTGCGCGCGGTTTCGGTCGAGGGGGTCGTGGTGTTGGTCGTGCTCATCGTGCGCTCACCCCGTTGAGAAGGATGTCGAGAACCTGTCCGGCCATCGGCGCGAGTTTGTAGCGCCGCTTGGAGAGAATCCAATTGGTCGCCATCTCGTCGAGCGCGCCGAACAAAATCTTGGCGACGATTTTGGCGTTGAGGTCGGGGCGAAAGACGCCCGCGCGCTGTCCTTCCTCGAACGTCTCGCGGATGAGCCGCAGGTAGTCGGCAAGACCGGCGGCGGAAAACTCCTCCATAAACTTGGTCGAGCCGCGCAGTTCGACCTGAAAGACGACGGCGAGGTCGCGGTCTGCGCCGAGGCGTTCGAGATGAAGTTGCGCGATGCGCCGGAGCTTCTCGCGCGCGTCCGGGGTTTCGGCGATTTGCTGGCGCGCCTCTTCGAGCGCTTCGCCCGCGTTGCGCTCGAAGATCGAATGGAGGATTTCTTCCTTGCTCTTGAAGTAGAGATAGACCGTGCCGTCGGCGACTCCGGCGACGCGCGCGATGTCGGCGACTTTGGAGTTGAAATAACCGTTGCGCGCAAAAACATGCGTCGCGGCACGCAGGATCGCTTCGCGCTTGTCGGTCGTCGCCGGACGCACGGCAGACAGTGAACGGGCGGAACGCATCAAGGAATTTTCTCCAATTCGTTTTCGTGCGGGATGCGACTGAATGAACAGCCATTCACCAGCCGCCGAACAGCCTAACCTCTTCACGGCGTCGAGAGCAAGGAGGCAGGCGGAAGGAGGCGCCCCGAAATTTTGCGCGGAGACACAAACGCGCTGCTTCAACAGTTTCGCAGCCCTTCGCCTGTCTGGTTCATTCCGGCGCTTCCCCGGCTTCGACCTTGAGCGCGCCGCCGCGCAGGTTGATGTCGCGCTGCGGGAAGGGAATCTCGATCTTCTCTTCGGTGAAGAAACGTCGGATGCGGTAGTTGATGTCACTTTTTATCTGCGGGTAGCGACGCGGGCGGTCAGTCCAGACGAGCAGTCGAAAGTCGAGCGACGAATCGCCGAAACCGAGAAACTGCACGCTCGGCTTGGGTTCGGGCAGGATGTAGCTGACCGCTTCGGCGGTACGCAGCAGCGTCCGTGTGACGTGTTCGACATCCGCATCGTACGAGACGCCGATGGGCACCGAGATGCGCGTGCGTCGCTCGCCGTGCGTCCAGTTGATGAGCGGTTGATTGACGAGTTTCGAGTTCGGCATGATGACCGTGATATGGTCGTTGGTGACCACTCTGGTGGTGCGGAGGTTGATGCTCTGGACGCGCCCTTCGGTCGGCTTGTTGTCGGGGCCGGAGACGGTGATGAAATCGCCGACCCGCACCGGACGTTCAAACAGCAGGATGAAACCGGAGGCGAGATCGCCCGCGATGAACTGCAAACCGAAACCGATGCCGACCGACAGCGCGGTGAAGACGACGGCGAGCGTCGTCAGGTCGGCATTGAAGGCGGTCTTGATGGCGAACAGCGCGCCGAGCGTGATGATGAAGTAGTGCGCGAGCCGCATCACCACGAACTGGATGCCGGGGTCGAGATGCGCGCGCGCCGCCATCCGTCGTTCGAGCACCTTTTGCAGCGTCCGCGACACGATCAACGCGAGCAGCAAAATCAGCAGCCCCAACCCCACACTCGAAAGCGAGACTTGCAGCGTGTCGGTGAGCTTGATGGGACGCGCGATATAGTCGTTCCAGAAACGGATGATCCAGTTCGCGTCGTCCGCGACGGGCGCGGGCGTGTCTGTCGGCGCGGCGGGCGGCGGCGGCGTCTGCCACCACCACATCCATAAGTTGAGCAGCAACGTCCGCACCGGCATGACCATTTCGGCGTTCATCTCCGTCGACAATTCTTCAATCCTCCTCGCTCACCTTGAGTTTCGGCAGCGCACGCGCGCGGGGGGGCGTCTGGCGTCGAAAGCAACCGAGCCGCCATGCGCTTTCTCTTTTCAGCGCGGGCGGCTCGTCGAAGACGGCAGAACTTGGCGGAGGGGACAGGGCTCGAACCTGCAAGGGATTTCTCCCGGTAGTTTTCAAGACTACTGCCTTACCATTCGGCCACCCCTCCGCGCGTGCGCTCCAATATACCCCATCGCCGCAAAACTGCTCAACCACCGCGCAGAGTCGGAACGTATTCAATCCACAGGATAGACCGAATGGGAACCAGGATAAGCAGGCTGAAAAAAGAGCGGGCGAACCCCGACAAAGAGCGCTGACCGCTAAGAGCAATGCTCTCCCTCTTTCATTCATCAGTCGTTATCCGGCGTTCATCGTTTCAATCAATCCTGTCTATCCGGTTTCCACCCGGTCTAGCCTGTGACTCGCTTATTCCGTCACGTCGTCAGGCGGCGATAAATCGCGGGCATCCGTTCGGGGAGGTTGAGCACGTCGTCGATGATGGTGTAGCCGACCTCGCCGTAGAGGTCGCGGAGTTCGGCTTCGGAGTCGCGGTCGATGGTGATGCAGAAGGGGATGATGCCGTCGAGCCGCGCTTGACGGAGAGCTTCGCGGGTGTCTTCGCGGGCGTAGCGGGCATCGCCGTAGTCGTGATCGTAGGGCCGCCCGTCCGAGAGGACGATGAGCAGCCGCGTCCGCGCTTGTCGCTTTTGGAGACGCTGCGACGCATGTCGAATCGCCGCGCCGAGCCGCGTGTTGTGCTGATAGTTGATGCCGCCGATGCGTCGCTCGACCTCTTCGGTGTAGCGTTCGTCGAAATCCTTGACGACGTAAAACTTGACGTTGCGCCGCCCCTCCGAAGTAAAACCGTAAATGGCGTAAGCGTCGCCGACGGCTTCGAGCGCCTCGCTCATCAAGACGAGTCCTTCCTTCTCGATGTCGATGATGCGCCGGCCGGGATGCGTGTAGGGTTGGAGCGGGTGACGCCCGATGGTACGCGCCGTCGAAGAGGATTGGTCGAGCAGGAACGAGACCGCGACATCGCGCTCGCGCCGGAGACGCTTGGTGTAGAGACGTTCCGACTGCTGCCCGTCGGCGCGGCGGTCGGCGACGTAATCAATCACCGCGTTCAAATCGTAGTCGTCGCCGTCGAGTTCGTTGTGGACGCGGCGCAGGCTGTCCGGCTTCATCAACTGAAACTGATACTTGATCGAAGAGATGACGCCGCGATACCGCGAGCGCGTCAACTCGACGAACGAGCGGTCGCCGCGCCGGACGCGCTTCTCAATCACGCGACACCAGTTGACGCGGTTGTCGGACAATTCCCGGTCCCACTCGTCGTAGCTGAAAGCGACCTCGCCCGCCTCCAAATCCTGCTCCGGGCTTTCGCCTCGCGCCCACGTCTCGGCGCCCACAAGTTCGTCGGGTTTGCCTTCGAGCGCGTCGGCGTTGGCCCATGCGTTGAAGAGTTCGCGCGCGTCGCGCGGCGGCGACGACTCTTGTCGTTGTTCCGACTCGCTTGTGTCGCGGGCATCTTCGTCGGGCGTCTCGTCGCTGCCGTCCGCGCCCTCGTCGGCGCTCGATTCCGACTCTTGTGGATGCTCTATCTGTTCGGGGACGACCGACTGAAAAAGCGAATAGACGCGGCTCGTCGCCATCAGCGTGTCGGCGACGGTCGCCGTCGAAGCGGTCAGGTAATCGCCGACGATGCCCTCCAACTCGGAAACTATCTGCCCGTAAAAATTTCGCGCATCGTCGAGCGCGCCGCCGCACAGCGTAATCTGAAACAACAACTCGAACGGGACGAGCGTGGTTGGAATGTTGATGATGCGCGGGCGGTTCTCGCGCAGATGGTCGCGCACCAGATCGAGGTCGCGACGAAGGCCGCGATACGTCGCGCGCAGGCGGCGGTCGATGCGCCCGTTCTCCAACGTCCCGAAAATTCGCGTCGCCAGCGCGGTGTGCGGAAAGAGCGCGAGCGCGGCGTGATAGTCGCTGTTTTTCGGCAGCCGCTTGCGCGCCGCCCGCGCCGCCCGCGTCTCTTCTTCCGGCGTGAGGGCGCGTTCGGCGTTCGCGCGCTCGTTGATGTAACCGTCGAGCGCAAAAGCGTCGAGCGCATCGACGTTCTCCGGCGCGTAGAGTTCGCCGATTGAGGCGTAGGCCGCGCGGAGGTCTTCGCCGTCGCGCGCGTGCGTGCCGAACTCGATCTGCCCCGCCGCGTGCGCCGCGAGAACTTTGTAGAGTCGAAAGTTGAGCGTGTCGTCGCCGAAGCGCGCGACGCTCGCGGGCAGATAAATCGTCCGCCCGTCGCCGATGCGCGCCTCGTCGGGCATCGCCGCGAGCGGTGCGACATCGACCGCGCGCCCCGTCAAAGCTTCGACGTATAGACGCAGCGTCTGCGTCACCGCATCGAGCGACAAGCCGCTTGCGCCGTCGCGCAGGGCTTCGTTGCTCTGCCGCGTTTCGAGCGCGTAGTAACTCCGCCGCGCACGCGCATCCGCACCGCCGCGCGCCGCCGTCAAACCCTCCTTGACCCACGTCTCGAACTGCTCAATCGACGCGCCGCGCAACGCCGTCGGGGCGGATCGGAAGCACGCAATCGCCGCCTCGGCATCG
>JBGTHJ010000554.1:0-7936 GCA_041746175.1 Pyrinomonadaceae bacterium | reverse complement strand
GGGACGCTGCTGGCGAGCCTGCTCGGCGTCATCGTCGGGTGCGTCGCGGGCTACGCGGGACGCATCGCGGACGCCGTTCTGATGCGCATCGCCGACACGATGATGGCGCTGCCGACGCTGGTGCTCATCATCGCGGCGCGGGCGGCGTTTCCGCTGGAACTGCCCCCGATGCGCGCGGCGGTGTTGCTGGTATCAATCTTTATGCTGGTCGGCTGGGCGGAGATGGCGCGAGTGGCACGCGGGTTGGTGCTCGCTCTCCGGCGGCGCGAGTTCGTGTTGGCGGCGGAGTCGCTCGGCCTTCCGCGGTGGCGCGTGCTGGCGCGTCACATCCTGCCGAACGCCGCACGCCCGCTCCTCGTGCAGGCGACGCTGATGCTGCCCGCGTTTCTGCTCGCGGAAACTGCGCTTTCGTTTCTCGGCGTCGGGTTGCAAGAGCCGGAGGCGAGTTGGGGCAACATGCTCTCCGCCGCCTCCGACATCACTTTGCTGCGAGCCGAACCGTTGCTGCTGCTCGCGCCCGCCGTCGCCATCTTCCTCTTCGTCCTCGGCGTCCGTCTGCTCAGCGACGGTCTCAACAACACGCGACGAAAATAATCCACGAAACACGACGCTTTTTCGCGGCTCGTAACCTGTTTTCGGCTTCTCCGGAATCGTCTGCCCGACCACCTCAAGAATTTCTCAAGTCTCCCGTTGTAAAACTTATCTCGTTGAAAGTCACCGGGTTGGACTGCTCGACTCGGAACTTTTTCACACGAGTTCTTTGCATCACAAATTTTTTCAAACCCTTTGGTCTAGCCTGCGCGTGTTGAAGCGATAAGCGGCGCGCTGCCGGACAGGAATCGCGTTAGAACCCGGAGATTTCAGGTTTTGCAAAGGGGGACGCTGACGGAGACGCTTCGCCAAACAAAGCTTTTGCGCGAAGTCGGCATCCGTCGCACAGTTCCAACGAGATTGCTGAGTGCGTTGCTTCTGTCGGGGCAGTGACGCGCGCGGCAAGCAGCGGTTCGGAGAGCAGTCTTTAGGCAGAGAGGGATTGCTCTCCGAACCGATAGCAAAACTCAACCAGCTTTGAAAAGTGAATGAAAGTTTGACGGTTCGTCGGTGTGACGCTTTGAAGGAAGGGGAACACCGGCAGCAAAGTCCAGTTCAAGGAGCCGCCCTTCGGGGGGAGGACGACTCTTTGAACTGGCCTTTTTTTTGCGCCCCAGACGACCCGGCGAACGGCGGCAGCGGTGGGGCGGATTGGCGGCGTCTTCGTGTGTCACTTTGGCGGCGCAAATCTCCGTCGAATCGCACGTCTATAGCAAGCGACGACCGGGAACATCGACCGGAAGAGTGGCGAGAAAACTGTTGACAACCGAAGCCGCGACACGTACACTCGGACCCACTTGGACAATACGATTCAGGAGGCTGTACACGCGCTTTTCCTACACACTTGGACTTGTTCGCGTGCGAAGGATCAAACACTAGATTCTCTACAGTGTGGTGACGTACGCACCTTCTCCAGATGATGAGCCGGGCTTCCGACTCAGCGCAACGCCCCGCAGGGGATTTAAGACCTGTGCGGGGCGATGTCGTGTCCGGGATAAGCAAATCTAAACAGCGCCTCACGCTTGAGTCTTCCCGCCACTCCGCCTGTTTACTGCCGCCCCTCTTTCATCTCACGTAAATCGGGTTTGAAATAATCCATGGTCTATCACGGAAGGACGCGCCGAGTTGGTCGAGATAAACTTCGACGCGGTAAACTCCGCGTTGTTCGACGACCAGTGTGGTCTCCGTCGTTTCGTTCGCTGCGTGGAACGGCGCGCCGTCGCGGAAAATGACGATGCGTGCCGGGACGGGAGCCGCGACGCTTAATCTGACGCCGCCCGCAAGCGCGATTTCGTCGCCCATGGTTTTTTTGTCCGCGCCGTTTTCGGCGGCGAAGCGAAACCCCGTGGCGTCGCCGAAAAGATCAAAGGCGATGTAGCAGTGTCCGCCCGCCAGCGCGGACGAAAGCGTCTCGGCGTTCAAGGCCGCCGCCTTCTCGATGAGAACGTGCGTGCGGACGACGCGAAAACTTCGCTCGTAAGGGTCGAGCCTGACTCGCAACAACGGCTCGCCCGTCAAATCCTGTAGGCTCAAGCCGACGTTGGCGTGCGCGTCGTTACCCGCGATGGCGACCACCTTGCGCCCGCGCGTCGTCGTCGTCAACTCGTCCCATTTTTTCAGATTGTCGGAGGGGCGTTCGTAGAAGGTCGCGAACAGCAGGTGCGGATAGCTCCAATACGACCACAGGCCGTCGAAAAAAAGCAGCCCGTAATTGATGCGCTTGGTATTGGTGTAGAGATTGTAAACCTCGATACCGTCGAAGCCGTCCAACTCCCAACTCCGAATTTGTTCGGGGTAGGCGATGAAGACGAGCCGCCCGTCGCGCTTCGCACGGTCGAGCGTGTCCTGCGTCGAAGTCTGTGCGGCGGACAGGGCAGCAGTCTCCGTCCCGGGGATGACGAGCAGACGGTCTTCGTGCGCCGGATTCAATTCGCTGCCGCCGACGAACAGCACGCCGTCGCGAACGCCGCGCAGCGTTGCCCCGGCGGTGTCGATGTGCCGGGCGGGGTGCTCGGTCATGACGACAAAGGCGAGTCCGTTGGCTTTGGCGGCCTCGACAATCTCGTCGAAGCCGCCGATGCTGTGGCCGCCGAGCAGCGAATGAACGTGGACGACCCCGCGATAGTCGGCGTGAGTTTCGCCGGGCGCTTCAGCCGTGCGCCGCGCGTTCAAACCATCAATCGCCGCGTTCAAACGCCCGAGCCGGTAGCGTCGATACATGAACGGCGTCTGCGACAGCACGAGCAGCGCGAGCAACACCAACGCCGATTTCTTCCAACGCTTCATCCCGGTCACTTCAATCCTGACTCTGTTGTGGATAACCGGCGAGCGCATCGTCGTCGAAATCGACCGAGGCGACGTGTTCGCTGATGAGGCGTCCGAAGTCCGCGACTTTGATGTGTTCGGGATGGACGGTGTAAGCCTCAAGCGCGGTGCGGTCGCGGAACACGGCGACGAGTCCGGTGTCGTACGAACGCGGGAGTTTGAGCACGTCGGAGCCGACGCTGAAACTCTCGATGACGGGGATGACCGACGGCAGACGCCGCAACAACGCGATGTGCTCTTCGCGCGCCGCCGCGTCAATCTCCGGACGATATTTCCAGATGACGATGTGTGTCAGCATAATTTTCAAACCGACGTTGGATGATGGAAGATAGACGCCAACCTGAGCGGGCGAACGTCTATCGTCCATCGTCCGCCGTCGAAAGTCAAAACTTCAGATGCTTGTCGAACCACGCGAGGGTTCGCTCGGTCGCGTCCTGCCGGTGGCGTGGTTCGCGCAGCGAGTGTCCTTCGCGCGGATAGCGAATGAAGACCGCTTCGACGCCGCGCCGCCGGAGCGCGGTGTACATCTCTTCGGCCTGCGTGATGTGTACGTCGTTGTCGAGTTCGCCGTGTATGAACATGGTCGGCGTTTCGACCGCGCGGACGTAGCGCAGCGGCGACCAACGCCACAAGAGTTCATAGTCATCCCACGGAAAGCCGCCGAACTCCGCGTGGATCAAATCCTGATAGAGCGACGTTCCGTAAAAGCTGACGAGATTGCTGACGCTCGCGACCGCGACGGCGGCGCGGAAGCGCGGAGTCTGCGTGATAATCCAGTTGGTCATGAAACCGCCGTACGAGCCGCCCGTCACGCCGAGCCGGTTCTCATCGATCCATGAACGCGTGCGCACAACCTCATCGACGCCCGTCATCAAGTCGCGATAATCGCCGCCGCCCCACTCCCGGAAAGTGCCGTCGGAAAACTTTTGACCGTAGCCCGACGACCCGCGCGGATTGAGGTAGAGCACGCCGTAGCCGCGCGCCGCGTAAGCTTGAAACGCCGGGTTGAAACCGTAGCCGTACATCCCGTGCGGCCCACCGTGAATGCTCAGGATGAGCGGCTGACGACGGCTGTCAGTCGCGCGCATACCCAGCGGCTTGATCAGCCAGCCCTGCACCATCGTTCCGTCAAAACTCCTGAACGAGATGTCTTCGGGTTCGACCAGTGCGACCGAGCGCAGCAACGAATCGTTGTGCCCGGTCGCGCGCCGCGCGACCTTTCCGGCGGCGTCGCCGATCCAAACTTCCGCCGGGTGGAGCGTGTCGCCGAGCGTGAACGCGAACGCCGGAACGCCGCGCGCGTTCAAACTAAAACTGCTTATCTGGTACGGTCTCGACGGGAGGTCGTGCGGGTCGGACTCTTCGTCCAGCGTGCCGGGGGTGAAGCGGTCGAAGAGTGGACGCGCCGGGCTGCCGTCGATCCCGGCGCGAAAAATGAGCGTGCGTCCCCGGTCGCCCGCGAGAAAAAATACGGCTCCGCTATCGGGCGACCAGCGCGGCGCGCGTGCGCGGCGGTTGAGGCCGGTGGCGAGTTCGCGTCGGCTGCCGCCCGACGACGCCTCGACGATCCAGACGTGCGTGTCTTCAGAGATGCTGTCAATCGTCGTTACGTCGCGCGTCGTCGCGGTGTGCGCGATCCATCTGCCGTCGGGCGACCACGCGGGTTCGTACTCGCTGCCGCGCGTTTCGGTGATGCGACGTGTGCGACCGTCGAGCGCGACGGCGTAGATGTCTGAGTTGTTGACGGCGTCGGGGTCTGTTTCGCGGTTCGATAGAAAGGCGACTTCATCGCCGCGTGGATGCCACGCGACCGCGTGGTCGTAGAACATCCCAGAGGTGAGTTGACGCGGCGGCGCGGCGGCGTCGTCAACCTCGGCGACCCAGATGTGCGTCCGCAGGCGGTCGGAAAAAGATGCGCGCGATTTGTACTGGATGCGGTCGATCACGCGCGGGTCGTCGCCGCGCGCGGTGGTGGCGGTGGTCGTCGTCGCGCTGGTGATGGGTGGCGCGCCGAAGTCTGTGGCGGCATCTTCGTCGGTGGCCGAGATATACGCGATGCGCCGACCGTCGGGCGACCACGCGAACCGTTCGCCCGCGTAAGCGATATGAAAATTTGTCTCGCGCACCGTCGCGACCAGTCGCATCTGTCGCTCCGCGAGAATCGACGACGGCGGCGACATCACCCAGATGCCGCTCTGCCCTTCACGCGCGCCCGCGAACGCGATGCGCCGCCCGTCCGGCGACCAGCGCGGATTCGACGCGCTGACCCCGCCCGTGTTCAACTGCACCGGCGCGGGAACAGATAGCCCGACCATCGGCGACAACTGCAAAGACCGCGCCGCCCGCGCCATCCACAACGAACCGCGTCGCCCCTCGCCCTCCGTCACCGAAACGACGTACACCACCCACTCGCCATCCGGCGAAATCCGCGCGTCGCTCACATCTGCGACGCGCAACACATCGGCAGCCGTCAGTCCGCGCGGCGACTGTTGCGCCCGCACCGTATTGATGCCGGATAGCGTGGCGATTATCAAACACGCGCATAAAACCTTTTCGATAAACATCTGGTGCGCAACCACCTCTTTGCGCCTTTCGTATTTTTCGTCCCGTCGCCTTCGCGTGAAACAAATTTTATAATCCATTCACCACCTTCATAATTCCATAGCGCGCGTGAGGAGAGCAGATGTTTTATAACGTCGAAAGCGTTTAGGAAAGCGACGACAGTTGTTGGTTGAGCAAATCCCACGCGTGGCGGGTGTGGGTTTCGGTGGTGCGGATGTTGCCGACGGAGAGACGGAGGGTGAAGGCGTTTCCGAGTTTGGTGTGCGAGAGAAATGCTTCGCCGGTCGAGTTGACGGCGTTCATGATTCGTTCGTTGAGCGCATCGAGACGCGCCGCGCGGGCTTCCTCGGTCTCGCCCGCCGCGAGAGCGGGGCAGGCGCGGAAACAGACGACGCTCAAGGGGACGGGCGCGAGCAGTTCCCACCCCGGAGCTTGCTCGACCCACCCGGCGAACTCGCGCGCGAGGCGGCAGTGTTCGCGGATGCGCGCGGCGAGTCCTTCGTGTCCGAAGTAGCGCAAGACCATCCACAGCTTGAGCGAGCGGAAGCGGCGACCGAGTTGGATGCCGTAGTCCGAACCGTTGCGCACCAACGAGTCTTCGGGCGTGCGGAGATATTCGGGCACGAGCGAGAAGGCGCGGCGCAGCACATCCATGCGGCGACAGTACAGAGCCGACAGATCGAAGGGCGTAAAGAGCCACTTGTGCGGGTTGGTGACGAGCGAGTCGGCGCGCTCCGCCCCGTCGAGGACGTGGCGCAGTTCGGGGACGATGGCCGCCGAACCCGCGTAGGCTGCATCGATGTGGAGCCAGAGTTTGTGCCGCGCGCAGATATCGGCGATGGCGGGGACGGGGTCGATGCTGGTAGTCGAAGTCGTGCCGACGGTGGCGACGACGCAGATGGGGCGCACGCCTCCGGCGATGTCCTCGTCAATCGCAGTGGCGAGAGCGCGCGCGTCCATGCGAAATTCGGCGTCGGTCGGAATCTTGCGGAGGCTGCGCTGGCCGAGTCCGAGCGCGATGACCGCTTTGTCAATCGACGAGTGCGACTGTTCGGAAGCATAGACGCGCAAGAGCGGCAGGTCTGCGCGCCCGCTCATGCCCCGCGCGCGAATCTCCAAATCGGCGACTTCGCGCGCGGCGGCAATCGCGTGCAGGCTGGCGACCGAGGCGGTGTCGTAGATGATGCCGTCGAAGTCGGCGGGCAAGCCCATCATCTGCCGGAGCCACGACAACGCGACCTCTTCGAGTTCGGTCGAAGCGGGCGAGGTACGCCAGAGCATTGCTTTGGCGTCGAAGGCGGCGCTGAGGAGTTCGCCGAAGATGCCGGGGGCGGAAGTCGAAGTGGCGAAGTAGGCGAAGAACGACGGGTGATTCCAGTGGGTCAGCGCGGGCATGATGAGACGGTCAACGTCGGCGAGAATCGCCGCGACCGGCTCGCCTCCGGCGGGTGGCGCGGCGGGCAGTTGCGAGCGCAGTTCGCCGGGCGCAACCTGCGCGAGCACCGGACGCGTTTCGATCTGTTCGAGATAGTCGCTGATCCAGTCGATGAGTTGATGACCGTGACGGCGGAAATCTTCCGCGCCCATGTCGCCGAGCGGGGGAGCGACGCCCGCCGATTCTTCATCCGCTTTTGTCATGTTCCATCCTGTCGCGAGGCTTTATGAAATGTTCGGCGGTGGCGGCGAGGGCGGCGAGCCGGAAGCGGGGCGCTTTACTCGCGTCCGAATACTCTCTTGATGTCCGGCCAGAACTCTTGAAAGATGATGAAGTTGACCGCATCCACACCGAGCGAGATGCCGAAGCGTCGAAGGGTCGGGCGCGCACCCGTGCGGTCGCGTCCCGGCGTGTCGCGTTCCCAGACGTTGGCGAGCGCGGCGGCTGAAATGTTTCCGGCGAGACGCGAATAGTTGGGTTGTGGTTTTCCGTTGTCGCCGTCGGTGACGAAGACGCGGCTGACGGCGTGGAGCGTGCGCGCCCCAAACTCTTTTTTGTCCGAGGGACGATAGCGCGGGTCTTGTTTGAACAGCGACGGGTAGACGCCGGAGCCGAGCAGGACGCGCGTCGAGCGCGTGCCGAAGTTGATCGCGAAGCGAGACAGCCCGTCGGCGAAGCGGTCTTCGGTCGTCTTCTGCGGCTGGTCTTCCTCGGTGGCCTGGGTAATGGCCGCGCCGATGCCCGTGCCGATGTAGCCGCCGGGGTTGAGGAAGGCCGAACGGAAGGCGCGTTTCATCTTTTGTTCAGATGTCAGCGGAGCACGCGCCGGGCTGCCGTTCGCCTGTGTCGTTCGCCCACCGCTTGTCTGCCGGTTGTCCGAACGCGCGGAAGCAATCGTCGAGAAGACGGGCGGCGGTTCGTTGAACATCTTCGGGCGTGGGTTGGCGGGCGCAACGGCGGCGGCGGTGGCATGGGCGACGGTGGTGGTGGTGGCGTCGTCGTCGTCCGGCGTGCACGTGGCGG
>JBGTHJ010000553.1:0-2633 GCA_041746175.1 Pyrinomonadaceae bacterium | reverse complement strand
CGCCGCACCGCCGCGCTCAACAATTTGCGCGCCCGCGCGACCTCGCCCTCGTCGCCGCACGCGAGTCCCAGCAATAAACAAACACGGTAATCATCGGGCGCGGCGTCCAGCGCCCGCGCCAGATAATCGCGCGCGAGCGCGGTTTTACCCGCGCGAAAAAAATGTTCGCCGATGTAAGTATTGAGCGGGGCGTTGTCGGGGGCGAGCGCGGCGGCGCGTTCGAGCGTGCGAATGCCGCGCGGCGTTTCGTGGCGTTCGAGAAACTCGAACCCGTCGTTGATGACACGCTCGAAGGCGTCTCTTTCGGTGCCGGTGTAGTGCGTGATGATGCGGTCGCGGAGGGCTTCGCGTTGGTCTGTGCGCGCCATCTTGTCGGCGTCGCGCTCGCAGCGTTCGCGCCACAGCCCTTCGAGTTTGGCGCGGTCGAGTGTTTGCGCCTCGCTCAAGACATCGACCAGCGTATCGAGCAGCGCGTGGTCGAAATAGGACGAACGCGCGTGCCGCAAGAGCAGTTCGAGCGCCTTCTCTAATTTATCGGCCATCCGCGCCAGCCGGTTCTCAAGTCCCGAGACGCGCTCCAGCAAATGTTCTTCGTGTGGGGCGGTGCCCGTCGCGTCTTCTTCGTAGCGCAACCCGGTAGGTTCGACGATCAACATCAAACGCATCCCACAACGCGCGCACAGATCGTCTCCCAGCCGGTTTACGGCGAGACATTGCTGACAATAGATAGCTCCGGTTTTAGCGTGCATCGGTCAATTCTAACGACGGGTGCCGGGTCTAATCCGGTCGCCTCCCACCTGTCACCTGTCACCCATTATTGGTATTCGTAGAATCCGCGCCCTGATTTGCGACCGAGCCAGCCCGCGTCGACGTAGCGTTTGAGCAGCGGGCAGGCGCGATATTTCGGGTCGCCGAGTTCGGTGTGGAGGACGTTCAAGATGGCGAGGCACACGTCGAGGCCGATGAAGTCGGCGAGCGTCAGCGGCCCCATCGGATGATTCATGCCGAGCTTCATGATGCCGTCGATGCTCTCGCGCGTGGCGACGCCTTCGTAAAGCGTAAAAATGGCTTCGTTGATCATCGGCATCAGGACGCGGTTTGAGACGAAGCCCGGCGAGTCGTGGCATTCGAGCGCGGTCTTGCCGAGTTTTTCCGTCAGCGCGCGAGTCCGTTCGTAGGTTTCGTCGGAGGTCGCGATGCCGCGAATCACCTCGACGAGTTTCATCACGGGGACGGGGTTCATAAAATGCATCCCGATTACTTTGTCGGGACGCCGCGTCGCCGCGCCGAGTTTGGTAATCGAAATCGAAGAGGTGTTTGACGCGAGAATCGCATCGGGGCGCGTCGCTTCGTCCAATTCGCGGAAGATGTCCTGTTTGACTTGCAGATTTTCGGTGACGGCTTCGACGACGAACGCGGCACCGGCGAGCGCGCCCACGTCGGTCGCGGTTTTGATTCGTCCGATGATCGCGCGCTTCTCTTCTTCCGTGAGACGTTCCTTGTCCACGTCGCGCTGTAGGCTCCGGTCAACCGCCGTCATGCCGCGCTCTAAAAACTCGTCCTTCACGTCGCGCAGAACGACATCGTAGCCCGCCCGCGCCGCCACCTGCGCGATGCCGTTGCCCATCGTCCCCGCGCCGATCACGCCAATCGTTTCGCTCACGTTCTGAAGCCCTCGAAAATCATCCGTCGCTCACGGTTCAGGAATTGTTGCGCCAGTCGGGTGGTTGCGACGGCGGCACATATTCGCGCTCGCGCCCCGGCGACGTGCGTTGCGTATTCCAGTCACTTACCGGCATCGGCGGGGCGCTGTTGAGCGTGCCGTAGGTGTTCGCGTTCACGCTGCTTTGCTCGAACCTCTTGCCCGCTTCGCCGAACAGAAACCAGAACGAATAAACCGCCAGCGCGGTGCCGAACGGAAAGCTCAGCGCCGACAACACCGAAGCGATGATGGCCGCCACCCGCGCCCACGACTTCTTCTTCAGCATCGCGTATCCCGCGACCAGCGGCGGGAGGCTAAGCAGCGCGTAAACGATGAGGATGATGCCAAATATTCCGAAGAAAAACCCCGGCGGCGGCCCGTTCGGGTCTTGCGGCATACTGCCAATCATCCCGCCCATGACGATGAAGACGAGCGCCATCATCACCGTCATCAACGTGAAGAATCCGCCGTAGACCAGATGCATGATGCCGACAACTCTGTTGTGGTCTTCAGGTGTCATTTGTTTTCACCGGATGTTTGAGATCGACGGGTTGCCGAACTCAGCGTTCGACCGCGAGAGCGACCGCGTTGCCGCCGCCGAGACACAGCGCGGCCAGCCCGCGCCGCGCATTGCGGCGCTTCATCTCGTAAAGCAAAGTTGTCAGCAGGCGCGAGCCGGACTGCCCGATGGCGTGGCCGAGCGCGACCGCTCCGCCGTTGACGTTGACGCGCTGCGGGTCGAGTTCGAGTTCGCGCATGATGGCGATAGCCTGCACCGAGAAGGCTTCGTTGAGTTCGATCAAATCCACTTCGCTCAGAGACCATCCGGCTTTCTTCAAAACTTTGCGAATCGCTTCGACCGGAGCCATCATCACGAGTTCCGGTTGGATGCCCGACGTGGCCTGCGCGACGATGCGCGCGAGCGGCTCGA
>JBGTHJ010000552.1:0-4182 GCA_041746175.1 Pyrinomonadaceae bacterium | reverse complement strand
GCCCCGGCGCGTAAATCCTCGCCCGACATGACGGCGGCATCCATCTCGTGTTTGCCGTCGCCGGTAAACACCGAACCGCGTCCGGCGTTAAAGAGCGGGTCGTCTTCGAGCGCGACCACCGCGCGCTCAACCGCATCGAGCGCCGCGCCGCCGTCGCGCAAAACCTCCCAACCGCGTTCGAGCGCGTGTCGTAAGGTGTCTCGGTAGGCGGCTTCGCGTTCCGCGCTCATTTCGGCGCGGCGGATGGTTCCCGCGCCGCCGTGAATCGCGAGCGCGAGCCGTGTGTCTTCTGTGGATTCAAGATTCATGACGGAGAGAATGAAAAGTTTTCCGCCGCACGTCAACCCGCGCGGACGATGGTAGGATAGACTTGCGCCGCGCGGAGAAGGCGGCGCGGGGGAGACGCAACGACGATGAGCGAGGTGAAGAAGAAGCAACGTCTGACATTTTCTGAGGCGTGGCGCGACGCGCGTGAACTGGTGTGGGCGCATCGCTGGCGGCTCGCGTTGGGGATGGGGCTGATGCTGCTCAACCGGCTGGTCGGTTTGGTGTTGCCCGCGAGTTCCAAGTATTTGATCGACGAAGTTATCGTCAAGGGGCGCGGCGAACTGCTCACGACGCTCGCGCTCGCGGCGGGTGGGGCGACCATCGTGCAGGCGATAAGTTCGTTCGCGCTCTCGCAGGTGCTCGGCGTCGCGGCGCAGCGCGCGATCACGGAAATGCGCAAGAGCGTGCAGGCGCACGTCGCGCGTTTGCCGGTTCGCTACTTCGACTCGACGCAGACGGGCGTGCTCATCTCGCGCATCATGACCGACGCCGAAGGCATCAGAAACCTTGTCGGGACGGGGCTGGCGCAACTCGTCGGCAGCGTGATTACGGCAGCGATTGCGTTGTGCGTGCTCTTTTATTTGAACTGGCGTCTAACCTCGGTCACGCTCGTCGCGCTCGGTCTGTTCGGGGCGTGCATGGCGGTCGCGTTCAAGCGTCTGCGCCCGCTGTTTCGCGAGCGCGGGCAGATCAACGCGGAGGTCACGGGTCGTCTCGGCGAAACGCTCGGCGGCATCCGCGTCGTCAAAGCTTACTCGGCTGAACGACGTGAGTCGCTCGTTTTCGCGCGCGGCGCCCACCGACTTTTTCGCAACGTCGCGCGTTCGATGACGGGCGTCTCCGGCGTCACGGCATTTTCGACCCTCATCGTCGGCGGCATCGGCGTGATCCTGATTCTGGTCGGCGGGCGTTCGATTCTCTCCGGTCAGATGACGCTCGGCGACTTTTTCATGTACATCTTTTTCACCGCGCTGGTGGCCGCGCCGCTCATCGAAATCGCGGCCATCGGGACGCAGATCACCGAAGCCTTCGCCGGACTCGACCGCATCCGCGAAATCAAACGCATGGCGACCGAAGACGAGGACGACGCCGGGCGCGCCTCGCTCGGCGAGGTTCGAGGCGAGGTTGTTTTTGAGGATGTCAGCTTTGAATACGCGGCGGACGCGCCCGTCTTGAAGCACGTCTCCTTTCGCGCGCCCGCCGGCTCGACGACCGCGCTCGTCGGTTCGAGCGGTTCGGGCAAGAGCACGCTGATCGGTCTCGTCATGGCGTTCAACCGTCCGCTCTCCGGGCGGGTAATGGTTGACGGGCGCGACCTCTCGTCCGTGCGTCTCAGCGATTACCGCCGTCAACTCGGCGTCGTCTTGCAGGATAACTTTTTGTTCGACGGCAGCATCGCCGACAACATCGCGTTCGCGCACCCGCACGCTACGCGCGAGCAGATCGTCGAGGCCAGCCGCATCGCGCACTGCGACGAGTTCGTGGCGGGCTTCGCCGACGGCTACGACACGATTGTCGGCGAGCGCGGCGTGAAGTTGTCGGGCGGGCAGCGGCAGCGTGTCGCCATCGCCCGCGCGATTCTCGCCGGGCCAAAGATTTTGATTCTCGACGAAGCTACGTCGAGCCTCGACAGCGAGAGCGAGGCGATGATTCAAGACGGGTTGCAAACGCTGCGACGCGGGCGCACCACCTTCGTCATCGCGCACCGCCTTTCGACGATTCGCAGCGCCGATCAAATCCTCGTCCTCGAAGCGGGCGAGATCGTCGAGCGCGGCACGCACGAAGAACTGCTCGCCGCCGGAGGTCGCTACAAACAACTCTACGACAAGCAGTACAACTTCGAGCGCAACCAGTTTATCAACCCCGGCGAAGACTTCACCCCCGAACCGCCCGCGCCCTCCGTCGCATCTGCGCCGAACGCTTCGACGCGGATGCCGACCAACTTGTGAGAATTTGACGGCAGCGCTATCGCCAATTTGAAACATCATCAACGCTCATCATCACGCAGAGGAGATACACACGCACATGGCATCCGCACCGCAAACCTTCGCGAATCACACGCGCTGGCAACCGCTCTACCATTTTTTCGTCGCGCCCGTGATGCTCGTCAACATCATCTGGACAATCGTGCTGTTCGTCAAAAGTCCGGGTTGGACGCATGGCTGGTGGATCGTCGTCGCGCTCGCACTGATGGGACTGGTGGTGCTCGTCCGCCTCAATCCGCTGCGCGTGCAGGATCGACTCATCCGGCTCGAAGAACAACTCCGTTACCAGCGAGCGCTCCCCGCCGACCTCGCGCGCGAAGCCGCAAATTTGCGTGCCGGACAGATCGTCGCGCTCCGCTTCGCCGCTGACGAAGAACTGGCGGGACTCGTCCGCGAAGTGTTGGCGGGGCGACTCGCGAAACCCGCCGACATCAAGCGAGCCGTCAAGCACTGGCGCGCCGACACCCTGCGCGTGTGACGCCGCTCGCGCGACCGCCGGACGGTTGTTTTTTTGATAGCTCCGCGCTCAACCGTCGCCGGGACGGTGGGCGTCAACAGAGAATCTCCACACCTCGGACAGACCGCCGTGAACCGTGCGGACTAGACTCTGCGGGCGATGAAATTCGACTACGAACTCGATTTCAAAAAGATAGACTTCCGCGCGCACCCCGAACTCTACCGCATCGGCAAGGGCGAGCAGGGCGTGCTGTTGGTCGAGCCGTACAAGAGCGAGATTCTTCCGCACTGGCGGTTCAAAACGCCCGACGTGGCGCGCGTCTCCGCCGGTAAGATTTACGAGCTTTACGAAGGCTACAAGGCCGCCAACGATTTCGTCGGGATGGACATGGCGCGCAAGTTTTTGCAGATGGGTTGGACGCGTTCGATGCGCTACGCCAATCACCGGACGGGGCAGAAGTACGTCGGGGCGGTTCCGCCGGAGCGCCGGGGTCAGAGCGGCGCGTGGGGGCGCGAGGTCGCGCCCGTCGAACGCGACGAAGTGAAACTTGAGTCGGCGAAGATTTTCAAAGCCGCGCTCGAAATCGTCAGAGCCGACCCGATTTATCTCGAACGCACCGCGCAACACCGCGAACGCTTCGATCCGCCCGCCACACGCGGTCGCCGCAAAGTCGCCGACCGCCAACGGGCGATGAGTTGAGCTTATTCGATTGCCGGACTCAAACCGCAGACCATGCGTTCGGCGTTTCCGCTTGATTTTCCCCGCTTAAACTGAAGAGAATCTTCAGCTATGAAAGTTCCGCATCCAATTCCATATCAAGGCGTTTGTGGAAAACGTGACCCGCGCTATTTACAAAGCGTCTCCTTTGATAGCTTCGTGATGACTCTCGATAAGTTGAATGATGGGGATGTTAGTTTTATCGTAAGCTACGACGGAAGAACCGGCGATAAAATCTTCGACAAGGCTTTACCCTCTTTCCTCAACCTGCATCGGGTGGAAGTACAAGCTGGCAGGTCTTCACAGTCCACTCTTTTGGGCAGAGATGAAAATACCTTTGAATCGCTTTATGTCTCTCCCGCTTTGATCGAGCGTCTAAAAAGTGATGCATCTCTGTACCAGTTGAAATCAACTGAAGCGCCGAAGATAGAGGCTTCGTTGTGAAGCAAAATTTATCAAAAGAGTTTTTAGAACTCTGCCGGAGCATCAAGAGCAAAAGACCTCGAACGGTGATCGAACATCTAATTAAGCATGGCTTTATAACGACCGAAGCGGTTTGCAATTGGGTGAGTGCCGGGAGCGCCAGCGTCCCGCTGGCCAGCGTGCTCGGAGCACGTTCAATGGTTCGCGTTCTCCGAACGCTCAATGCGAGCGGGACGCTCGCGCTCCCAGGCGATGCCGCTCTTTTATGTGCTA
>JBGTHJ010000551.1:0-28121 GCA_041746175.1 Pyrinomonadaceae bacterium | reverse complement strand
GCGGCGGCGGCAGCAGCAGCGGCGACGCCGTGAATGATTGGAGCACGGCAGGAAGCGGCGGCGGCGGCGGTGGCGGCGGTGGTGGTGGTGGTGGTGGCGGCACGGGGCCCGGAATACGTATCGACGAGGACTCGCAGGGGCAAGGGCGCGGCTACAGTTACGAGGTGTTGCATCAGCCGTCGTTCGCGCTGGCGGTCATCAAGCTACAGGCCGAGCAGTCGATACAGGCCGAAGCGGGCGCGATGGTGTCGATGTCGGCCAACGTCGAATTGCAGTCGCAGATGAAGGGCGGACTGCTCGGCGCTCTGAAACGCACGGTGGGCGGCGAGTCGGCGTTTATCTCGACGTTTACCGCGCGCGGCGAGGCGGGCGAGGTGACGTTTGCGCCGGGCGGTCCGGGCGACATCGCCGCGTTGGAGATGGGGAATCAGGTCTTCTACGTCCAGTCGAGTTCGTATCTGGCGGGCGATGTCGGTTTGGTGGTCGATACGAAGTGGGGCGGGGCGAAGTCGTTCTTCGGCGGGGAAGGGCTGTTCGTCTTACAGGTCACGGGGACGGGCTTGCTGCTCGTCTCTTCGTTCGGCGCGATTCATCGCAAGCGGCTCGAGGCGGGCGAGCGTTACGTCGTCGATACGGGGCATCTCGTGGCGTGGGAAGGCTCGACGCAGTACACTTTGCGAAAAGCCGCGTCGGGGTTTTTCCGCAGCATGGTGAGCGGTGAGGGCATCGTCGCGGAGTTCACCGGGCCGGGCGAGATTCTCATACAGACGCGCAACCTGTCGGCGTTTGCCGGGATGCTCAAGCCATTTTTCCCGACGCAGGGCGGCGGTGGCAGCGGTTTTAGTATCGGCGGGTGACTTTTGCAGTTGAGGTGAACCGAGATGAAGGAAACGCTATTGGAACAGGCGCAGTCGGCGTCAACGAGTCGGCCACCGGGAGCGGGGCGGCGCGTCAGCATTCTCGGCGTGCCGTGTGGCTTCGGGGCGAGCATCGCCGGAGTCGAACTCGGACCGGCGGCGATGCGTATGGCGCGGCTCAATCAGCGCGTCGCGCAACTCGGTTATGAAGTTCGCGACCTCGGCGACCTCCGCATGGAATGCCCGACGCAGCCGCCGCCGTCGAACGAAAAACTGAAGTACCTGCGCGAGATTACGGCGGCGTGCGAGCAACTATCGAAGGACGTGCAGGGTATTTTGCTGGCGGGCGAACTGCCGGTCGTGCTCGGCGGCGACCACTCAATCGCGATGGGTACCATCTCCGGCCTCGCGGCTTTCTACCGCGAACGCCAGCAGCCCATCGGACTCATCTGGTTCGACGCGCACGCCGACATGAACACGCCGGAGACTTCGCCGTCGGGCAATATTCACGGGATGCCGCTCTCCGCGCTGTTCGGCTTCGGCGCGCCCGAACTGACGGGGCTGTCCGGCTTTTCGCCCAAACTCGACCCGCAGTTTTGCGTCCATGTCGGGGCGCGCGATGTTGACCCGGGCGAGCGCGAACTGATTCGACGCCTCGGCATCCGCTTCTTCACGATGCGCGAAATCGACGAGCGCGGGATGAGCGCGTGCATGGACGATGCCATTGCCATCGCTGCACAAGCTCCTGCGGGCTATCATGTGACGCTCGATGTTGACGCGCTCGACCCCGTCGATGCGCCAGGTTCGGGAACGGTCGTGCGCGGTGGCCTGACCTACCGCGAAACGCATCTGGCGATGGAGAAGATCGCCGAAGCCGGTGGGATGCTCGCGCTCGAAGTGGTCGAAATTAACACCGCGCTCGACATCAACAACAAGACGGCTGAACTCGGAGTCGAACTGATTCTATCCGCGCTCGGCAAAACAATTTTGTAGAACAGAGGCGAGAGGTTTGAAGAATCGGGACTTGCATCCATTCTTCAAATTTCTCGCCGCTCTGCTTTTGGGGAGACGTAGTTGACGAAGAAGATACGTGTCGGGGTGATATTCGGGGGGCGTTCGGGCGAGCATGAGATTTCGGTGCGTTCGGCGCGGGCGGTGATTGAAAATATCGACCGGAAGAAGTATGCGGTTGTGCCGGTCGCCATCACGAAAGAGGGACATTGGTTGTCGCCCGCCGAATCCGCGCGACTGCTGCCCGACGGCGCGCAAGCGTTACTACCTGAAGAGGTGTCGGGCAGGGCGGACGCGGTCGCGATCATCGGCGACCCGTCGCGGCGGGGACTGGTCGCGCTCGACCGCGCCGCGACGCACGCGCCGCAGACGCTCGACGTGGTGTTCCCCGTGTTGCACGGAACCTACGGCGAGGACGGCACGATTCAGGGGTTGCTGGAAATGGCGGGCGTCGCTTACGTCGGGTGCGGCGTGCTGGCGTCGAGTTGCGGGATGGACAAAGTGACGATGAAGGCTCTGTTTCGCGACGCCGGTTTGCCCATCTGCAAGTACGTTTGGTTTCTGCGCGCGGAGTGGGAAACGGACAGGGGCGCGATGGCGCGTCGCGTCGCGCGCGAAATAGGTTTTCCGTGTTTCGTCAAACCCGCCAACCTCGGCTCGTCGGTCGGCATCTCGCGCGCCACCGACCGCCGCACGCTCGAAACGGCGATTGACCTCGCCGCCGTCTACGACCGCAAAATCATCGTCGAAGAAGGACTCGACGCGCGCGAGATCGAGTGTGCCGTGCTCGGCAACGACGCGCCGGAGGCGAGCCTCCCCGGTGAATACATCGTGCTCGACAAACAGGCCGCCTTTCTCGACTACACCGAAAAATATTCGGGCACTGGTCACGTCGAATTCGTCGTCCCCGCGCCGCTCGCGAAAAAGATGTCGGCGCGTATCCGGCAGATGGCCGTCCAGGCATTCAAGTCGGTTGACGGCGCGGGACTGGCGCGCGTCGATTTCTTTTTGCGACGCGATACCGGCGAACTGCTCATCAACGAACTCAACACGATGCCCGGACTCACCGAAGTTTCCGGCTATCCGAAAATGTGGGAGGCTTCCGGCCTGCCGTTTCCGAAGGTGCTCGAACGCCTCATCGAACTCGCCACCGAACGCCACGCCGACAATTCGCGCAACAAGACGAGCATCTAAACCTCCACCAAAAACGACGTAATTAGCCACTGACTTCGCCGTATCTATCCGCATCCGTTCACGTCCCGGTATTACTCTATTGTGCTTTGCAATTGGGTGAGTGCTGGGAGCGCCAGCGTCTCGGCTGGCCTGCGTGATCCAGCACGCTCAAAGCGAGCCGGAGGCTCGCGCTCCCATGGGGCGACTCTCTTTTAGGTGCTACATGCTATTGCAACTCGCTATAAATGCGTCTGGATGAAATCATCGGTCAGGGAAAGACGCGCGATGGTTGCGCCCCAACCGCCCGCCTCGGCGGGAGCGTCTGAGAAGTGTTCGACGAACGGTGTCCGCGTGAGGATGCTCCGCACGCGCTCGCGCTGAACCCCGACGCCCTTGCCGTGAATGATGCGGACGCGGCGAAATCCCGCGCGTCGCGCCTCGCGCAAGTACTCTTCGACGACGCGCCCGACATCGCGCGGCTGGATTGTGTGAAGGTCGAAGACATCGCGGATTTCAAGACGGACGGGTTCGGGAAACGGGTCGAAGGGGTCGATATCGCCATCGACTTCGCTGATGCCCGCTGTTGCCGCCTCGTCAACCGCGTCGTCGCTTAACTTTTTGCGCGAAGCGAAGAAGCGTCGAACTCGATCGATGAAGCTCATCGACGTGTATCCCTTTGCGGAAAAATTTGAAGACACGCGCCCGTCCGACATCTGGCATGGACACGTCCGCGCGTCTTGTTTACTATCTCTCCAATCATAAACAAGGGCGGTTGAAACAATCCACTCAGACGGAGGACTCAATGTCACTTAGCCAGGCACTGTTACCCGAATTCGACAACGAAATGATGATTACGCGAAAGACTCTCGCGCAGATTCCAGAAGATAAGTTCGACTGGAAGCCGCACGATAAATCCGCGACGCTGGGCAGCCTCGCGACGCATCTCGCCAATCTCCCGACGTGGGCAAGCCTCGCCATTGAAAAGGATGTCTTCGACCTCGCGCCGCCCGACGCGCCGGCCCCGCACGCGACCCCTGCCGCCACCAGGGATGAAATCCTCGAAACATTCGACCGCAACGTCGCGGCGGCGCGCGAACTGATCGCGGCGGCGAGCGACGAACAACTCGCGCAAAAGTGGACGCTGCTCAACGGCGGCAAAGAAATCATGTCGCTCCCGCGCGTCGGTGTGCTGCGCGGCTTCGTCATGAATCACACCATCCATCACCGCGCCCAAGTCGGCGTCTATCTCCGGCTCAACGATGTGCCCGTGCCTTCGGTTTACGGCCCGTCGGCTGACGAAAATCCGTTCTAGTCTTCCATGTCCGTGGCACGCGGGCGGGTCGCCGGAAACCCGCGTGCGACGTGCCTTCTTGACACGGGCGGGCGTGCAACTTACACTCGCCGTCTTCCATTTCACAGCAAGTTTATGGCGTTCGATGTCGAAAGACCGTTGACGCTTGACGACGGGCTAGAAGGCCTCCAAAGCCGGGTCTGTTTTTAAGAGGAGAGGAACGAAACGATGGGCAAGCGAAACAAGATTTCGGTGGTCGGCGCGGGCAACGTCGGCGCGACCGCCGCGCACTGGCTGGCGAGCAAAGAGTTAGGCGATGTCGTGCTGGTCGATGTGGTCGAGGGGATGCCGCAGGGCAAGGCGCTCGATCTGGCGCAGGCCGCGCCGATTGAGGGCTACGATGTCAACCTCGTCGGAGCCAACGGTTACGACGAGACGAAAGACTCGGACGTAGTGATAATCACCGCCGGTATCGCGCGCAAGCCGGGCATGAGCCGCGACGATCTGCTCAAAACCAACAACGGCATCATGACGAGCGTGGTTGACGAGGTGGTGAAGCGTTCGCCGGATTCGATTCTGATCATCGTCTCGAACCCGCTCGACGCGATGGCGCAGGTTGCCTTCAAGCGTTCGGGGTTCCCGAAGCATCGCGTCATCGGAATGGCGGGCGTGCTCGACTCGGCGCGGATGCGCTGCTTCCTCGCCGAAGCCTTGGACGTGTCGGTCGAGAACGTGACCGCGTTTGTGCTCGGCGGTCACGGCGACACGATGGTTCCGCTGCCGCGTTATTCGACATGCGCCGGGATTCCTGTCACCGAACTGATGTCGAAAGAGCAGATCGACGCCATCGTCAAACGGACGGCCAACGGCGGCGCGGAAATCGTTTCGCTGCTCAAGACCGGCTCGGCTTACTACGCGCCGTCGGCTGCCGCCGTCGAGATGACCGAAGCGATTCTCAAAGACAAGAAAAAGATTCTGCCCTGCGCCGCGTATCTCGAAGGCGAATACGGCGTCCAGGGATTGTTCGTCGGCGTGCCGTGCAAACTCGGCGCGAACGGCCTTGAGAAGATCATCGAAATCAACCTCACGACCGAAGAACGTATCGCGCTCCAAAAAAGCGCGGCGTCCGTTCAGGAACTCGTTGACGTGCTCGGCGTCTGAGCGCGGGCGGCGTGGGTTTGACGCGCAAAATCGCTCGATACCAAAAAGGCTGCTTCTCGACGGAAGCAGCCTTTTTAATTTCGAGAGTGGAAATTGCCACCCGTCGTCTAAGTTTTGGGTGTGGGGAGCAGTTCGTTGATGACGAGGCCGAGTTCATCGCGCAAGACGGGTTTGACGAGGAACCGGTCGCAGCCCGCGCGTTCGGCGTCGCGGCGTTCGGCGTCGGTGTCGTGCCCGGTGAGGACGACGGCGGGTATGTTGCTCCAGCGCGGGTCGGCTTTGAGTTTGGCGATCAACTCGCCGCCGTTCACGTCGGGCATCGCCCAGTCGGTAATCAACAGATCGATTTGTTGCGCGTTTAAGATTTCGAGCGCCTGCGCGACGCCCGGCGCGGTCGAAACCCGGTAGCCCATGCGCGTCACAAGCTTGCCGAGCAACAACAGAAGCTCGGACGCATCGTCAACGATGAGAATGTGCGGGGCATTGTCGGCGGGCGCAATGCGCTGGTCGGCGGCGGGAAGGATGAGCGAATAAGTAGTACCCGTGCCGGGGGCGCTGCGGACGGCGACGCTGCCGCCATGCGCGGCGGCGATGCGCTTGGCGATGGCAAGACCGATGCCGCGACCCCTGCTGCGCTGCGGGTTGGAGGCGTGCCAGAAAGCGTCGAAGACGTAGGGCGCTTCTTCGGGGGGGATGCCGCCGCCGGAATCGACGACGTTAAATATTACCATCCGACGCCCGACCTCGCCGGCCCGCGTTCCCGTCAACCCGTGGACTTCGATTTTGACTTGCCCGCCGTCAGGACTCGCCGTCAGCGCGACGGTCAAAAGATGACAGAGCGCGCGACGTATCTGTCGCACATCGACGCGAAGACGCGGCGTGTCGTCGCCGGGTCGGAAAGTCAGTTCGATGCCGCGCAATGCCGCCGCGCCGCGCAACGGTTCGAGTGTGTCTTCGATGAGGTGCGCGGCTTGCGCCTCGACGATCTCAAGCGCGAGCGGTTTTTCCTGATGGCGCGCAATCTCCAAAAGATCGTCCAGCAGGTGTCGCATGCGGTTGCCCTGCTCGATAGTCCCGGTGAGAAGTTGCCTGTCCTCGGTGTCGAACGCCTCCCGCGCCTGCAACTTGCTCTCAAAAAGTTCGAGCAGTCCGAGCACGCTCGTCAGCGGCAGACGCAGGTCGCGCAGCAGAATGTTAGCGAAACCGCCCTTCAGATTTTCGAGTTCACGCCTCGCCTCGGCGACGCTTTCCAACTTCTCACGCAGCACCACCGCCTGCGCCGACATCGCCACCGCATCCGACAGCCAACGAATGTTTCTCTCATCGCTCGTCGAATAAGCTTCTGTCCCAACGGCAGCGAAGCACAGCGCGCCGAAGCATGACCCGCCCGTCGAAAGAGGCATCACGAGCGACGCTTTCATCCCGCGAAACATCTTCAAGGGCGTCGTGCGCAGCATCGTTTCGTCCAGCATCAGCGGCGCGGCATCGCTCGCTAAAGACGCGAGCGGCGAACTATTAAAATCGAGAGCCTCGGTGTCAGTCTCTTCCGAACCGGGCGTCGCCCAGATAACTCTCCATTGGTTGTCGGCCTCGCTCGCGCCATGCCCGGACAGCATCAGTCCGCAACGCTCGAAGAGCAATAAACTCGCCACGTGCCGGTCGGCGATGGCGCGTACGATGGCGTGCGGGCTGAGTGCGTGGTTAAGACGCGAGATGATGTCGGAGTATTGCGCGGTCGCCGGAGCGACCACAGACGTAGAGATGTCGAGCATCGTGTGCGGCCTGTCCTGAAAATGAAAAGCTGGGTACGGAAAAGCTGAAACTACGGGGAGAGAGAAGCGAGCTTTGCGAATCGCGGGAATGCTTCAGGCGACTCACTACGGAGTTTATAAATTTATGATGCGGCGCGCAAGCTGTATTTTTCTCGCACCGCTCAAGCGTCCGGTTCTTCAACAATCTCGCCAAAATCATATCCGACGTTCTATACTGCGATGTCTCACGATTTACGCTTTAGCCGGGTTGGTATCCTCGCATTCCGTGCCGTTATGTCTTGGATGTGCCTCAGCAGTCGGCGCTTCTTCGCGCGACTCTCCCTTGATGTCGCTCACCGGCGCACGCCGCACAGTCACAAGTAAGCACCGGAGATTCTCGACATGAAAGAACTCATCATCCACCACATCCCCGCCGGGGGCGAAACGAACGCCCGCGTCCGCGTGAGCTACCGCCCGCAGGAAGGCGCGCAGGCGCAGCAACGTGAGACGACGTTTGAATTTGCCGTGACCGAAGACCAGCGCCGGCTTATCCAGTGGTATCTGGAAGAGTACCTGAGTTATCCGTGGGGCGAGTTTCGTCTACGCGCGCAGCAGGCCGAGGAACTGATGGAGCAACTCGGCGTGCAACTTTTCGACGCCGTGTTTGGTGGCCGCGAAACCGGCGCGCTCTACGCGCATGTCGCGGACGATCTCGCCAACACACGCGTCGTCATAGAAGCCGCTGACCCCGAAGGCATCGCGCTGCCGTGGGAGTTCATGCGCGACTCGACGCGCGGCGACTTCGGCGACCTTGCACGTCTCGCACGCGCTTTCGTCCGCAGCCAGCCCGACCTGTTTTTCGAACCGTCGCCCGCTCCCGCTGCCGATTCCACCTTCAATATCCTGATGGTCATCTGCCGCCCCGGCGGGTCGGATGGCGATGTGCCGTTTCAAACGGTCGCGCGCCCCCTGCTCGAACTGTTTCGCCCGCACCGCGACCGCGTTCGACTCGACATCCTCCGCCCGCCCACGTTCGAACAACTCTCACGCGTGCTCAACGACAAGCCGAACTTTTATCACGTCCTCCACTTCGACGGGCACGGGGCATTTCCGCAAGGCGTGGACATGCACGGCCTTCTGCTATTCGAGGGCGAGAACGACGAATCTCGCCACGTGACGGGCGAGGAACTTGGCGGCCTGCTGGCGGGCAAGGGTGTACCCGTCGTCTTGCTCAACGCCTGTCAATCGGGGATGACGCATCCCGAAGCAATCTATCCGTCGGTCGGCAACGAACTGCTCAAGGCGGGGACGCGCGGCGTCGTGGCGATGGCCTATTCCGTTTATGTCCAATCCGCCGTGCGCTTCATGGCGCGGCTCTACGAAAGCCTGATTAAAGGCGACGAACTTGCGCGCGCCGTTACCCTCGCCCGCGAGGATTTGCGTTCGAACCCGCAACGCTTTTCGCCCATCGGCGACGTTCCGTTACGGGATTGGGTCGTGCCCCTCCTGTTTGAGTTCGCTCCCGTTCGCGCGACATCAACACCCGTCGGCAACCTGCATCTCAGTCCGAGCCTCCTGAAAGACGAACAGGCGGCGGCAGGCACGGAGATTGGTCTTCCCGAACCGCCCGCCTTCGGCTTCGTCGGGCGCGACGGCGTGATGCTCGACCTTGAACGCGCCTTCCATACCGAAACCATCGTCCTGCTCGAAGGCATGGCGGGCGTCGGCAAGACGGAGATGTCCGCCGGGTTCGCACGCTGGCGCGCCGAGACGGGCGCGCTCGACGGCCCCATCTTTTTCTTTCACTTCGAACATTACCTCCCGCTCGCCCAAGTCTGCGACCGCGTGGGGCAAGTGTTCGCGGCTGCCATCCAACAGCAATTGAATGTGGAATGGCATCTGCTTGAACCTGACCGGCGGCGTCAAATCACGCTCTCGGTCTTGAAACAAGTTCCCTGCATGTTGATATGGGACAACTTCGAACCCGTCGCGGGCTTTCCGTCTGGAACGCCGTCATCGTGGAAACCAGAAGAACAGCGAGAACTCCGCGACTTCCTCCGCGACCTCCGCGACGGCCAAACAAAGGTGCTCCTCACCAGCCGCCGCGACGAGAAGTGGCTCGGCAACATTTACCGTCGCGTACCACTTGGCGGGCTGAAGTTAATCGAAGCGCAGGAACTGGCCGTCCGCGTCTTGCGACGTATGGGATTGAACCCGCAACAAATCAAAGCCCTGCCCCAATACAACGAACTGCTCAAATACCTGCGCGGCAACCCCCTCGCAATCCAAGCCATCCTCCCGGAACTCCAACGAACCAACCCCGACGCCCTCCTTCACGCGCTACGCACAGGCGAACTCAAACTCGGCGAAGACGACCCCACACAGGGGCGCGAACGCTCGCTCTCCGCCTCGCTGACTTATCGCCTCGACACCCTCGACTCCACGCTCCGCCACCGTCTCGGCGTGCTCGCATTGTTTCAAGGGTTCGTCGATGCGGACGTGTTATCAATGATGTGCCAGCAAGCTGACGATGCGCCTGAGTTAATCAAGGGTCTGGGGCGCGACGAATGGATAAGCATCTTAGACAAGGCGACGGAAGTAGGATTGCTCCGAAAGGTCGTTGAAGGTTATTACACCGTCCACCCCGCGCTGCCGTGGTTCTTTCATGACCTTCTGCTCGAAGCATTTCCGAATCAAGTTGAATGGTTAGAGAAAGCATTCTCCTCCGCTTACGGTGCGTATGGGAACTATCTGGCAACGTTTTTCCAAAGCAACGCGCAACTCGCCATGTCGCTACTCAGCGCCGAAGAGAACAGCCTGACTTATGCTCTCCGTCTTGCACGACAGCATGAGAAATGGGATGACGTAGAGGGAATACTATATGGCCTCCGCACGCTGTTAGTTACACAAGGACGATGGGTTGAATGGGAGCGCCTGATACATGAAGTAGAAAAAGAAAGCGCAGATGCGAGTGGAGACCCACTGGTTGGCCGCGAAGACCTATGGAGAGCATTGTTAGGACATCGCGCCGAAATCGCCAGTTTCCGTCGCGATTATGATGCTGAGGAGAGAATACATTTTCGCCTCAAAGGTTATTACGAAGGCGTGGGTGACGAGCGAAATCAATCCGCTGCCCTTCACCAGTTGGGGATGATTGCTCAGGAACGGCGACAGTTCGATGAAGCGGAGCGATGGTATCGGCAGAGTCTCGCCATTGCAGAACGCATCGGTAATGAGCATGGACAGGCCAGCACGCTTCACCAGTAGGGGAGGATTGCTGAGGAACGGCGACAGTTCGATGAAGCGGAGCGATGGTATCGGCAGAGTCTCGCCATTAAAGAACGCATCGGTGATGAGCATGGACAGGCCATCACGCTTCACCAGTTGGGGACGATTGCTCAGGAACAAGGTAATGTCCTTGAAGCTGTTCGCTTCTACGAACACGCCGAGGCGCTCTTTGCAAAACGGAATGATCCTTACAGCCTTGAGGTAGTTCGCAAGTCGCTCAAGTGGGTGCGGGGGGCGAGAGGGGAGAAGGATGAGGAAGGATAAAAGGGAAAGCGGGGAAATTGAATTGTTCAGTTTCTCCGCTTTCCTTTTTGCGGTTAGCGTTTGAGCCAGCCGAAGAGGCCGTGGATGATGGTTTCGCGGTTTTCTTCGTAGATGGCTTTGGTCAGCGGAAGCGACATCGGGCAGACGCGGACGCAGTTTTGCGAGTTGCCGCAGTTGGTGATGCCGTCGTCGCCGGTGATGCCGGAGAGCCGTTCGTCGCGGTTCATCTTTCCCGAAGGGTGCATGTTGAACAGACGCACCTGCGCGATGGCTTGCGGGCCGATATAGTTGCCGTCGCCGTACTGCGGGCACGCTTCCAGACAGCACCCGCACGTCATACAGCGCGAATAAGCATAGCGTTCGGCGACATCCTCCTGATCCATGCGCGGGCCGGGTCCGAGGTCGTGCGTGCCGTCGATGTCGATCCATGCTTTGACGCGCCGGAGATGGTCGAACATCTCGGAACGGTCGACGACGAGGTCGCGGACGTTCGGAAACTTCGTCATCGGTTCGAGCGTGATCGGGTGCTGGTCTTTCATCAACTGGTCAACCAGTGCGGAACACGACTGCCGAACCTTGCCGTTGATGACCATCGTGCAGATTCCGCAAACCTGTTCGAGACAGTTCATGTTCCAGACGGGCGGCGTGGTCGGCTGGCCGTCCTTCATGACCGGGTTTTTGCGTATCTCCATCAAGCACGAAATGATGTTGAGATTAGCCCGGTAGGGGATGCGAAACTCCTCCCAACGCTGCGGAGCGTCGGGGTTGTCGCGCCGCTTGATGCGGAGTTCGACGTATTCGGGCGGCGCGGCGTGCGACGCATGACCGGTTGAGTTTGCGCTCATACTTCGTCTGATTTACCCCCTGCTTCTGCGATGGTTTTGCCCTGCTCGGTGCGGGTCTGGGCTTCGCCGTGATTCACGTCGCGCACCTGTTCCTTGTTCTGATTCCAGACCGCCGGGTTGGTCAGGTCATGGGGCTTCTGCTCCCAGCCGTCTTCGAGCACCTGCGGTGCGCCGTCTTTGACCGGCAAACCGGAAGCCTGCGCGCTGGCGGCAACCCCGCCGTCTTTCTTGTCTTGCTTGCCCTTGCTGTAGTCGCGCTTGCGCGGTTTGATGAGCGCGATGTCAACCTGTTCGTAGGAGATGACAGGGCCTTCGCCGGAAAATTCGGCGATGGTGGTTTTGAGGAAATTCTCGTCGTCGCGGTCGGGGAAGTCGGGCTTGTAGTGCGCGCCGCGCGACTCGTTGCGGTTGAGCGCGCCGAGCGTCATGACGCGCGCCAACTCAAGCATGTTGTCCAACTGCCGCGCGTGCGGCAGAGACATCGTCGCCCACATGTTCGAGTCGTTGATCGAGATGCGCCGGAGACGTTCCTGCAACTCCTGCAACTTATTGTCGGTGGCCTTCAGCTTGTCGTTGTAGCGGACGACCGTGACGTTGTCGGTCATCCACTTGCCCATCTCTTCGTGAATCACATACTGGTTTTCCGTCCCCGATTGCTTGATGAGCGACTGGTTTATTTCCTGCTGCCGTTTCAACTCTTCGTCGTAAATTTTCGAGTCGTCCGCGCCGTTGCGCTCGACGTTCTGCGCGTACTCGATGGCCGCCGGAGCCGCGATGAACCCGCCGTAGACGCAACTGACGAGTGAGTTTGCGCCGAGCCGGTTCGCGCCGTGAATCGAATAATCGCACTCGCCCGCCGCGAGCAGTCCGGGGATATTGGTGCGCTGGTCGAAGTCAACCCACAACCCGCCCATCGAGTAGTGGACGCCCGGAAAAATTCGCATCGGGACGTGACGCGGATCATCGCCGACGAACATCTCGTAAATTTCTAAGATCGCGCCGAGCTTGCGGTCGAGCGTTTCGGCGGGGATGTGCGTCAGGTCGAGATAGACCTGATTGTCGCCGCCGATGCCCTGACCGTCGAGACATACCTGAAAGATTTCGCGCGTCGCGATGTCGCGCGGGACGAGATTGCCATAGGCCGGATATTTCTCTTCGAGAAAATACCAACGCTCTTTGTCAGGAATCGACGCCGCCGCGCGTTTGTCTCCCGCCGTCTTGGGAACCCACACGCGCCCGCCCTCGCCGCGCGCCGATTCGGACATCAAACGCAGCTTGTCTTCGCCCGGTATCGATGTCGGGTGAACCTGTATGAATTCGCCGTTGGCGTATTTCGCGCCCTGCTGGTAGCAGGCCGAAACCGCGCTGCCCGTGCACACCATCGAGTTGGTCGACTTGCCGAAAATCAGGCCGGGGCCGCCCGTCGCGATGATTACCGCATCGGCGGGAAAGGCTTTTAATTCAAGCGTCGAACGCTCCATCGCAATCAGCCCGCGACAGACCTGATGGTCGTCCATCACGAGCGACAGCATCTCCCAGTTTTCGTACTTCTTGACCTTGCCGTCGTCTTCGTAGCGGCGCACCTGTTCGTCGAGCGCGTAAAGCAGTTGCTGCCCGGTCGAGGCTCCGGCGAAGGCGGTGCGGTGATGCTTGGTGCCGCCGAAGCGTCGGAAGTCGAGCATCCCTTCTTTGGTGCGTGAGAAGGGAACCCCCATCCGGTCGAAGAGGTAGATGATGGAAGGAGCCATCTCGCACATCGCTTTGGCGGGCGATTGATTGGCGAGAAAGTCGCCGCCGTAAACCGTGTCGTCGAAGTGCTCCCACGTTGAATCGCCCTCGCCCTTCGTGTTGACCGCGCCGTTGATGCCGCCCTGTGCGCAGACCGAGTGTGAACGCTTGACGGGAACGACCGAGAAGAGTTCGACCGTGTGACCCTTCTCGGCGATCTTCATCGCCGCCGCCAGTCCGGCGAGTCCACCGCCGACAATCGCAATCTTGATGCCGTTAGTTCCAGCCATGTCAGTAAAGTATGCCTCCCAGCAATCCGCCCGGACGGATGAATGCGACCATCACGTTGATCCAGAAAAAGAAGAGGACGACGCCGAAACCGATGCACGCATAACCCGTCAGGCGTTGGGCGCGCTCGCCGATGACGATGCCCCAGTCAACCGCGAACAGCCAGATGCCATTGGCGAAGTGCCAGATGGTCGAGAAGATGCCGATGACGTAAACGATCACCACCCACAACAACTGAAACTCGTATTGCACAATCTGAAACGCCTCGTTCGGATAGTGCGCGACCGATTTTTCGTTCAGCCCCGGAATGATGCCGAAGCGAAAGTTGAGCAGGTGAAACAGGATGAAGAAAAACAGAATGATGCCCGTCGTGCGCTGGATGGTGTAGAACCAGTTACGCGGGTACGGGTACTTCAGATTGTTCGGACGCGACTCCCACGTGATGAACAACCCGTAAATCGCGTGATAGAGGAGCGGGAGAAAGATAAAGGCGATTTCGACCAGCAGAATGTAGGGAATGCCTTGCAGGTCGCTAACCGCCTTGTTGAAGTTCTCCGCGCCCTGCGTCGGGTGCGCCGCCTTCGAGTTGGTGTAGAGATGCTCCATCAGAAACGCGCCGAGCGGAACGATGCCCGACAACTGATGAAGTTTGCGAAGGATGAAAGTTCTGCTCAGACGAACAGCCATGTTGGAAACGACTCTCCTTTGCCCCCGAAGAAGACCCCCCGATTGCTAACAAAACTTCTAAATGGCAGGTGTGGCGCGACGGGCGCGGAACGGTCAAGATTGTGTGAACGTCCCGGATTATCAACAAACATCGCCCGAAATGCAATCGCCACTCGTCGGGCGCGTCCCGCTTGACGGCTTTTGCGGTCTCACCTGCAAAGCACATTGTAGATGCTTCTTGATATAAGGTGAAATGAAAAATCCAGCGCAATTTTGTGAGCATTTCTTATAACCGGCGAGATGCAAAAAATCGTGCGGCGTCTATAATCGGAACATGCAAGTTGAGACGCTCAAGATTTTTTGCGACCTCGTCGAGACGCAGAGTTTTTCGCAAGCGGCGGAGCGAAACTTCGTCACGCAGTCGGCGGTGAGCCAGCAGGTGCGCGGGTTGGAGGAGAAGTTCAAGCGGCGTCTGCTCGAACGCGTGCGCGGCAGACGCGAGGTGCGGCTGACCGAAGCGGGCGGAGCATTCTACGAGGAGTGCCGCAACGTCACCGCCGCGTATGCGGGACTCGAAGAACGGATGCGGACGTTGACCGACACGGTGAGCGGCACGGTGCGCGTGGCGACCGTCTACAGCGTCGGCCTGCACGAACTCCCGCCCGCCGTGCGCCGCTTCATGACGCTCTACGCGGAAGCGAAAATCGACCTCGAATACAGCCGCACGACGCGCATCGTCCGCGACGTGTTGAGCGGCACGGTCGAACTGGGCATCGTCGCCTATCCGGAGAAGAAGCGCGGGCTTGAAGTCGTGCTGTTGAAGGGCGACCGGCTGGTGTTAATCTGTCCGCCCGGTCACGCGCTCGCCAAACAAAAACAGGTCAAGACGAGCGATCTGCACGAACAGGATTTCGTCCTCTTCGAGCGCGACATTCCGACCCGCCGCGCCATCGACCGCATCCTGCGCTCGCACGGCGTGACGGTTCGACGCGTCGCCGAGTTCGACAACATCGAGACGATCAAGCGCGCGGTCGAGGTCGGCATCGGCCTCGCCATCGTGCCGCGTCCGAGCGTGCTCGACGAGCAGCGTACGGGTCAACTCGCGGTCGTCCAACTCGCCGAACCCGAATGGACGCGCACGGTCGGCGTCATCTATCGCACAGACCGCACGCTCGGAACTGCGGCCCGCAAGTTTATCGAACTCCTCGAAGACAGCCCGAAGCCGGATAAAGCCCCCGCGACTTCAAAGCCTAAAAGTTCAAAGTCAGACCGGCTAGAAACTTGATCGCGGACGAGATGATGAGGGGGCGTGTGACTTGCGCCTCGATGTCGAAGCGGTTGAGCGGGGAGAGTGATCCGATTTTGTGACCGAAGAACTGACAAAACTATCGGCGGCGCGGCTGGCGGAACTCATCCGGCGGCGCGCGGTCTCGCCCGTCGAAGTCATGGCGGCGCATCTCGCACGCATCGAGCGGGTGAACCCGTCGCTCAATGCCATCGTCACGCTCGCGCCCGACGCGCTCGAACAGGCACGCGAAGCTGAGCGCGTCTTGATACGGCACGGAGCAGAGACGGGCGCGCTGCACGGCGTACCGCTGACCTTCAAAGACACGATTGCGGTGCGTGGAATGCGTGCGACGAGCGGTTCGCGCGTGCGTGCCGATTTCGTTCCGACCGATGATGCCGGAGTCGTGGCGCGCGTGCGCGCGGCGGGCGCGATTATTCTCGGCAAGACGAACACGCCGGAACTCGCGCTCGATTATACGACCGATAATCTCGTCTTCGGACGCACGCTCAACCCACACGACGCCGCGCGCACGCCGGGCGGTTCGAGCGGGGGATGCGCGGCGGCGGTCAGTGCGTGTCTTGTTCCGGCGAGTTTGGGTAGCGACCTCGCCGCATCGGTGCGACTGCCCGCGCACTTCTGCGGCATCGTGTCGTTCAAGCCGGAAGCGCGAAGCGTCTCCGGGATGGGGCATTACCCGCCGATGACCGGCAGCCACGCGCTCGGCGCGGTGACGGGGCCGCTGGCGCGTCGGGTCGAAGACCTCGCGCTGATTTACCAAACAATGAGCGAAGACGATGCGGTGCGTGGACGGTCTTCAAACTGGTCGACGACGGTTGACGAAGCACGGGCTTCGCTGCGTGGGGCGCGCGGCGCGTGGTACACCGACGACGGCAACGCACCCGTCACGGACGAGACCCGAAGCGCGGTCGAAGACGCGGCACGCGCGCTCGACGACGCGGGGGTGTCGATGGTCGAAATGCGTCCGCCCGGCGTCGAGCACGCGCCGCAATTGTGGCCGCGTTTGTTCTCGCCCCAAACACTCGACATGCTGCGCCGCACCTTTGCCGGATGTGAATCCGAAGCGGGCGAGACGGCTCTCTTTTTGCTCGAACGAGGGGCGGTCGCCGTCGCCGCAGTAACGGACGCGCAGACTGATTTCCAAGATGCACTCGATGAACGCGAACGCCTCCGCGCGGGGTTGATCGAATGGATGCGCTCGACGCCGCTCATCATCGCGCCCGTCGGGGCGGTGCCCGCGTTCGCGCACGACGCACGACGCATTCGGGTCGGCGCGACCTCTCTGAACACGTTTCGGGCGTTCGGCTACGCGCAGACCTTCAACGTCTTCGACCTGCCGGTCGCGTGCGTGCCCGCCGGTCGTTCGCGCGAAGGGTTGCCAATCGGCGTCCAAATCATCGGGCGACCGTCTGCGGAGCGCGCGGTGTTCGATGCCGCGCGAATCATCGAAGCGGCGCTCGGCGGCTGGCAACCCCCGCCCGAAACCATTTCAACCCGCGAGCACAATCCGTTATAGTCTGTCCAATGAAATTTGAGCGACACGCTTCTTGCGTGTCCATCCCCTTGATTCAAACGCGGAGGTAAATATGGAAGCCCTGTTTTTGTTCTTCCTGCTCTTTATCGGTATCTCGATTCTGGTGGTGGCAGCGAAGACGATCAAAATCGTTCCCCAGGCGACGGTGATGCTGATCGAACGTCTCGGACGTTTCAGCCGTGTGGCGACGAGCGGCCTGAATATCCTCATGCCGTTTCTCGACAAGCCGCGTGGCGTCTACTGGACTAACGTGCGTCCCGGACTCGTTTCGATTGATTTACGCGAGCAGTACATCGACCTGCCGCCACAACCCGTCATCACGCGCGACAACGTGACGATTCACGTCGATTCGGTCGTCTACTGGCAGATCACCGACGCGACCAAAGCCGTCTACGAAGTCACCGACTTGATCGGCGGCATCGTCCAGTTGACCATCACGGGGATGCGTTCCGTGATGGGCGACATGGACTTAGACCACACGCTTTCATCGCGCGACCAGATAAATTCCAAGCTGCGTTTGATTCTCGATGAGGCGACCGACAAGTGGGGCGTCAAGGTGACGCGCGTCGATGTGAAGAACATCAACCCGCCCGAAGATGTGCGCCTGACAATGGAGAAACAGATGACGGCTGAACGCAACCGCCGCGCGCTTGTGCTTCAGGCGGAGGGCGACAAGCAAGCCGCCATCACGCGCGCAGAGGGCGAGAAGCAGGCATCCGTGACGCGCTCGGAAGGCGAAAAGCAGTCGGCGATTCTACAGGCCGAGGGCGCGGCGCAAGCGCGTCTGCGTTCGGCGGAAGCCGAGGCGCAAGCCGTCGCGCGCGTTGCAGAGGGCGCGGCGCAGGCGCGTCTGCGTGTCGCCGAAGCCGAAGCCGAAGCGATTGGCCGCGTCGCGGAAACCATCGAAGGTCACGGCAACCCGGCGCAATATCTCATCACCGCGCGTTACATCGAAAGTCTCAGAGAGATGTCGCAGGGCAAAAACTCCAAAGTCATCTTCATGCCGATGGAAACATCGAGTCTGTTGTCGAGCGTCGGCGCGCTCAAAGAGATGTTCGCCGAAACGGGCGAACCCCGCGTCAGAGATGAAGACGAACGCCGCCCGCCCGCAACGGCTCCCAGACAATTGCCGACCTGATTCAAGCAGCCGGTAGAAAACTCGGATGGTTTTCTACCGGCTGCTGTTGCGACATCTCTATAGCAAGTTGCAATTGCATGTCGCGCTAATAAAAAGAGCGGCATCGACTGGGAGCGCGAGCGTCCCGCTCGCATTGAGCGTTCGGAGAACGCGAACCATTGAACGTGCTCCGAGCACGCTTGCCAGCGGGAGGCTGGCGCTCCCGGCACTCACCCAATTGCAAACCGCTATAAGCAGATGATTTGCCTCCCGTCGGAGCGGTCGCCACTAGCCCGGCGGTCGCTTGGTGAACGCTCATCCTCCATCTAACGGCTAATGGCTCCTGATTAAAGATTGCTGATTCTTCCATCTCAGCGGGTCGCGGGTACGAGCGTCAGTGTTTGTGCGGTCGCCTCGCCAACCGCCCGCGTGCTGAAAGGGAAGCGGCGCGGTTGGACGGCGTACCAGTCGGCGAGTTGGTCTTTCCAGTGCGGGCTGGCGGGGTCGCCTGAGACGCCGAGCGTGATGCCCAGAAGCGTCTGATCCCAGTCGGCGAGGTCGGCGATGAAGCGCATCGAGACGAACGCGCCCGCGTTGATGGTGTTGTTGCTGCCGCCCGTCTTCTGCGGCAACGGGGCAATGGCAAACTGCGCGCCGACGACCGGCAAGCCCGCGAACGGATGCGAAAATCGCACCTGCCTGATGCGTCCCCATGTCCATTTGGATTCGTCTTCGCCGAGTTGTTTCCGCAACGACTCGCGCGCCTGCCGGTAACTGGCGAGCAGCAAGTCTTCATACGTGTTGAACTCTTTCGGCAACCACTGCGGGGGGCGGGTTGTAATCACCCAATCGACGAAGTTGTCGCTGTGGACGCCGCCGTATCGTCGCGCCAAGTCTTCGCCGAGCGCGGCGTTGAGGACTTGACGACGAAACGCACGCCTCATCTCGACCGCGACCGGCATCACCCTCGATTCCGCATCCGAGACAGCATTCCATCCGTCAAAAAGCGCGACCAACGCGCGCCATCCGGCGGCATCTCCGACGGGCATTGCCGCCGAACTCCCATGCGCGAGCGGTCGCGCCAGTTTGACCACTTCGGTCGTAAAAATCGCGTCGGGATACGAGTAAGTGTCGCTCTGAATTCGCCGGAAGTCTTCGACGGTCAGACGGCGCTTGGCGCGTAGCAAATCCATGATGCGACGCGCGCGGTAGGGCGACGCCCAATCCTTCGTCAGATGGTACGGGTAATCGAGTCCGACGACGCGGCTGTTGGCGGTCGCGATGATACCGGAAGGCGGGTCGTAGAGGTGCGGCAACGCGCCAAAGGGAACCATCCCCGTCCATTCGCCTTCGTCGGTCGAGCCGTCAAAGGGAACGCTGCCGTCACCCGTCTTCCTGATGGGAAACGGCCCCGCGCCGTAGTAACCGATGTGGCCGTCGATGTCTGCGTAAACGAAATTGAAGGGCGCGCCGCCGTAAGTCGAGAGCGCGGTACGGAAGTCGTTCCAGTTGCGCGCGAAGTTCAACGTGTTGATGACGCCGAAGAAGTCCCGCGTCGGGTCGAGCGCCGTCCAACGCAACGCATAACGCTTGCCGTTGTTTTCAAAGACGATGGGGCCGTGTCGCGTGATGGTGACATCGAGCGTCTCGGTCTCGGTCGCGGGGTCGGCGGGGTTGGGGCGGACTTTGATTTCCTCGCGGCGCAACTCTGCCTCGCGCCAGCCCTCCGGCGTCATGTAGCGGCGCGGGTTAGACGTGTCGAATGTTTCCAGATAGAGGTCTGACACGTCAGGTTCCAGACTCGTCATTCCCCACGCGATACGCGCATTGTGTCCGATGGCGACCCCCGGCGCGCCGAGCGCGGCGACACCCGCGGCCTGAAGTGTCGGTGCTTCGAGATGAACGATGTACCAGATCGACGGCGCGGATGCTCCGAGGTGCGGATCGTTGGCGAGCAGCGGCTTGCGCGTCGTCGTGTGCTTGCCGGAGACGACCCAGTTATTGCTCGCCGCGAAGTCTTCGGCGTAAATGCCGACGCGCTCAAGCGAACGTCGCATCATTTCCTCGTCGCGTTCGAGCAGACGAAGCGTCTCAACCGACATCCCTGTGCGGGGTTGCACCGCGGACGACCGTGTGCGCGCGGGAGAGGTGGCGGCGGGGTTCTTTTTGGGGCGGTCGCTCCCGACCAGAATCACGTCGAGCGACGACACGTTGCGGAAGAGATCGGCGCGTTGCGCGGCGGGAAGATTCGCGAAAGCCGCGCGCGTCAAATCTTGATTCCAGTTGGCGGTGAGCGTCTCCTCGAAGAGTTTGCCGACGATCAGCGAGTCGGTCACTTGCCACAGGCGCGGTTGATAGCGAAGAATGCGAAACTCGACGGGCAGCGTCGCGGCGTCGCGCGATGCGATGAAGGCATTGACGCCCTGCGCGTACGACTCTAACCCCGCGCGCAATCTCTGCGGCAGCCGCGCGACCATCATTTCCGTCACGCCCGCGAAGTTGAACAGGCGATGCCGCTTGTCTTCTTCGAGCGTGGAGCGTCCGAACAATTCGGACAACTCGCCGCGCGCCGTCCGTCTGAGCAAATCCATTTGCCAGAGCCGGTCGCTCGCCGTCACGTACCCTTGCGCGAAGTATGCGTCCGACTCGTTCGACGCCTTGATATGTGGAATGCCGCGCCCGTCTCGACGCACCGTCACGCGCTCGCGCAAACCCGCCAGATTGAGCGTCGCGCCCGCTGTCGTCGGGGTCGTGGTTTGCGGCACTGTCTGCCGCGCGTGCGCGCCGGGAACGGGGATGAAATTCAAAACGAGCGACAGATAAAGACAGGGAACGATGAACCGTCGTTTCATGAAGCGAGACCTCCAAATGGATTGGGTGGAAACTGCGACGGGCAGCGGATGTGCCGTGCATCTTGTTTACTGTGCTAGACGGAGGGCGATGTTAGCACGAAAACGTCTGCGCGCGAGCCGCGCGGTTCGCGCGTGTCGAGTTGAACGTGTCGGCGAGGAAAAGCCACCGCAACGGTGCGACGGGCTGAAAGCCGAGGCCGCGAAGAAGATTTTGCTTTGCGACTCCGGGTTTCTGTTTCCCTGACGACTTTGCGTGACGGGTTTGTGTTTTAACCGAGCGATAAGTTGACGCCCCGCGAGGCGTGCCATTACAATCCGCACATCGTTTCGGTTGGTGACGTTGGCGCCGGAACGAAGCCGCGACGCTCGACGCCTTAGCCTGATGCAAACCGTGCTTATCGACATGAAACTTTGCCTCCTATTTTTCGCGCGCCGCTTGTGCGCGATGGTCTTCACTCTCGCGTGCGTCTTCTCCGCGCAGGGGCAGCAACGCCCGCTCATCACGGAAGACGTTGACGTGCTCCCGCCGGGAACTTTGCGCATCGAAGCCGGCATCGACTTTTTGCAGGACGCGAAGTTTCCGGCGTCGGGGTTGACGGGCGACCTCACGCGCGTCGGGGTTATCGGGATCAACGTCGGCCTCTCGCCCAACGTCGAATTCCAACTCGAAGGCGTTGCGCAAAGCTTTCTCAGCGTCAACTCTTCAGCGGCGAACCCGGCGATACCACGCGACTTCGCCCCCGGTGATTCGACCAACGACGCGGGCGACTTCACGCTCGCGACCAAAATCAAACTCCGCCAAGAGACGCGCCGCGCCCCCTCGCTCGGCTTCCGCTTCGGCGTCCAACTCCCCAACTCGAACGAGACGCGCGGCATCGGCCTCAATCAGACAAACGCTTTCGGCACGATTCTCTTCGGCAAGAAGTTCGGGCGCGACGGGCGCGTCAACACGTTCGGCAATCTTGGTCTCGGCATTTTCACCGCCCCGACACAGCCCTTCACGCAAAACGACATGTTGCTCTACGGCTTCGCCGGGATCGTCCGAATCAACAAACAGATCAACGTCGCGGGTGAAATCAACGGACGCGCCAACACGCGCAACGGGAGTGCGCCGCTCGGAACCGAGCCGCTTTCGGAAGCGCGCCTCGGCCTTCAGATAAAAGCTTCCGGCGTCCGCTTCGATTTCGCCGGCATCGCCGGACTGACCGACTTTAGCCCACGCTCCGGCGTCACCTTCGGCGTCACCTACGACACCCCGAACGTCTTCGTCCCCGTCAAATGAAACGCGGACGGGTGACGGTAGATTAGTGACAGGTGACGGGTGAGGGGTGACAGGATGGAAACTCTCCTCACTTGCCGCCTGTCATCCGTCATTCGTCACACGAATTATGTTCGACTGGCTGCGCGAAACCGCCGAGTGGCTGCAACAATTCATCATCGGCGTGCCGATGTACGTCGCCGCGCCCGCGATGGTGCTCATCGGCGCGCTCGACTCTTCACTGCTCTCGCTTCCCGAAATCAACGACTATCTCGTCGTCGCGCGGTGCTACAGCGACCCGACGGCGGTCTTCTATTTTCCGCTGTTCGCCGCCGCCGGTTCGGTCATCGGCTGTATGCTGCTCTACACCATCATGCAGCGCGGCGGGCAAGCCGTGATGCGCAGGCGTTTCAGCCCTGAAAATATCGCCCGCGTCGAACGGGCATACGCCCGCTTCGGAATTCTCGCGCTGGCGATTCCGGCGCTGCTGCCGCCGCCGATGCCGTTCAAAATCTTCGTCGCGACGGCTGGCGCGCTCGAATATCCGCGTTGGCGATTCATGGTCACCATCATGATTGCGCGCAGCGTGCGCTACTTCATCGAAGGCGCGCTCGCGGTCTTCTACGGCAAGCGCGTCGTGCTGTTTCTGAAAGACAACGGGCTGATGATGTTGAGCGTCGCCGCCGCGCTCTTTCTCAGCGGGTTGGTGATTTACCTGACGTGGAAACGTCTCGCCGCGCCGCGCGGTTCGGCAGAGAAATCGTGATTCATTGTGAAATGGTTGCTGCGCAAGATTACGAACGGGCTTAACCACGTCTCGCAGTATCTGGTGACGTTCGGCGTGTTCGGGTTGTTCGCCATCGCGCTGCTGGATTCGGCGTTGATACCTTTGCCGGGCGGACCGGATGCGGTGTTGATGCTGTTGTCGGCGGCGCGCCCGGCGTGGTTTCCGATCTACGCGGGGGCGGCGACGCTCGGCTCGGTGGTCGGCTGCGTGATTCTCTATTACATCTCGCAACGCGCCGGACGCCGCGCGCTCGAACGCTTCTCCGAGAAGAAGCAGGCGCGCGTCAAAGAATTGGTCGACCGTTACGATGTGCTCTCGGTGCTCGTCGCCTCCATCCTCCCGCCTCCTTTTCCGTTCAAACTTTTCGTGATTACGGCGGGCGTGTTTCGTCTGAGCATCGCGCGGTTTGCGATTGCGGTCGGGGTCGGGCGCGCCTTCCGGTTTATGCTCGAAGGCTATCTCGCGGCCAACTACGGCGACCGCGCTAAGGATTTGCTCGCGCGCTATTACCCGGCCATCGGCATCGGCGTCGCGCTCCTGCTCGTCGTGGTGTTCGTCGGGCGCAATCTGGTGCAGCGACGAAAAACCGCCGCCGAAAATTAGCGACCCGCGCCCGGACGGTCGCCGCGAAAAAAAAGAACAGCGGATTGGATTCGTCATCGTCCAATCCGCTTTCTTTATGTGTTGAGCCGCGCCCACACGCGGCGACTTTTTGACTTGCGCGGAAGGGTGGCATCACACGTCGTCGGTGCCCGCGTCGTAACCGGAACTGATGGGTATGTCCGCCGCGCCCGCATCGTATCCCGTATCGACCGTCGCGGCGGTTGAATCATAGGTTGATTCGTATGTCCCGCCGGAGGCGACTTCGGACGACGGGTCATAGTCGGCGATGACTCCGCCGTGCTCGCCCAAATCGCCGTAGTGGTCAGCCGACGCCTGATACTCGGCGGCGGTGGCGGCAGACCGCTCGGCGTTCTCCATGTCGCCGTCCGCCGCATACGCTGCGGCGTTGTCCGCGTAATGATCGGCCTGTTTCTCTTGATGGACGGCCCAGTCCATGTTGTATTTTTCGGCGTCGGCTTGTCCCGTGTGGTCTGCGCCGCCCGCCGAAAAATCGGCTTCGGAGGTGGCATAAGCGGCGTTGTCGGCGGCTTCGCGGGCTGCTTCATAATTGCCTTGCTGGGCAAACCCGGCCTGCTGCGCGCTGTAGTCCGTAGCCTCGTCCTGCTTCTCGGCGGCCAACGTCAAATCCGATGCATCGTAGGCGCTCAACATACTATCGTCGCTCGCCTCCCAAGCTTCGTTCTCGGCGACTCCACGCGCTTGCGCGGCGGCTTCGTAGTCTCCGGAAGCGATGAATTCATCCGCCTGTTGTTGCGCATCGGTGGCGGCCTGCGCGTGCGCATCCGTCGCCGCCGCCGCTTCAGCATCGACAGCTTCGGACGAAGAAGTAAAGGCGGCCTCGTCGGTCGTCGTGGTCGCCGAAAAGACTGGAGCGGCAAAGCCGGACGCGGCGTCGGGCGTCGCCACCATCACGAAGGGGGTGGTGGCGGTCGCGTCGGGCGAGACATCCGGGAGCAAGACTTCATCCCCGGCGGCGAATTCCGCGCCGGTCGGATCGGCGTCCAAATCGCTTTCGGCGATGTATATTTCCGTGTCGCCACCCGTCGACACCGCCGTGATTGCCGCGCCGTCAGCTTCGTTGCCGATCTCGACATCGAGCACCGCCTCGACAACTTGTTCAAAGAGTGTTTCGTCTTCGTCGCCTGACGCCGCCGCGTCGACGTTGGTGGTCGAATACTCAACGACGGTTTCGGTGCCGTCAGGAGCCGTCTCGGTGACGACGACGGAACCCTCCATCGTTGACGGGTCGTCGCCCTGAGCCGTCGTAATCTCGGAGACGGTTTCGGTTCCGTCGGCGGCGACTTCGGTGACGGTCGTGCTGATTTCGGAGACGGTTTCGGTTCCATCGGCAGCGGTTTCGGTCGTGATGCTGGTGGTTTTTTCACTCGACATAATTCATGTTCTCCTCGTTTGGCGTCCGGGTGACGGCGGCTCTGCTCGCGGGCTTGGCCTTCTGTTTGAGACGTGTGATTTTGCCGCACTCGGCATTCGGGCATTTGACGGGCAACTCGGTTTTGCCCGCGAGGACTCCGCGCGGAACTCTCATTGGAGTTTGGCACGTGGCGCATTTGAACCGGATCACATCGGGCGGTGTAGGCGCTGTGAGGGGCGTAACCGCTGTGGTCTTTTCAGTCGTCTTGATGGGGACTTTCGGCGCGGCTTGCCTGATCGCATCCGTAATTGTTTTTCGCCAGTAAGCGAGTTCGGGGCTGCGTGCAAACTCGGTCAGTAGTTTGAGGCGGGGCGTGATGTAGGGCGTCGAAGAAGTCGTCAACTCGGAGAGTTTGGAATAGCCGCCGTCGTCCGCCGCTTGTTGTTCCAGCCACGCCTCGATGTTGATTTGACGGTACATCGACGAAGACTTCAGCGACCACGAAAGCAACACGCGGCGCGCGACTTCTTCGTCGCCGACGGCCAGCAGTCCGGCGCGGTCGGCGGTGATCTCGGCTTGCCGCGCCCATGCCAGAAGCGGCACCTCGATGGCTCCACCGATCAACGCCGCCGGATTCATCACCGCATTGAGAATGCCGCCTGCCATGAAGCCTTTGCTCTGACCTTGTTCACCGAGTAAAAATGTGATGACCGATTTCCAGAGCGCGTGCCCGGCGCGGCAATGCCCGATTTCGCGCGCGAGCAAAAACATCAGGTCCGCGCCCTGAAAATTTCCGGCCAGAGCCGAGCCGAGGATGATGAAAGAATCCTTGTCGCTGCCGAAAGTGAGGCAGTCCCAAGCCCGCTCGCCGGAGAGATAAACGTCCGGCATATGCGACATGCCCAGCAACCGTGCCGCCCGCACGGCGTGCCCGTAGATTTGCGGCAGCTGCTTTTCGCCGAGCAAGACGCCGTTGAAGGTCGATTCGATCCAACGCCGCCCGACCTTTTCCGAGACGGTCGTGGCGGCCATGTTGAGCGCCCTGATCGAACGCAGCGTCTTCATCGCCTTGCCGTCAGCCGCCCACTCGAACGCCGACGAATCGACTTGATAACCGGGAACCAGCGGGCGCAGCCAACTGCATTCCCGGCAGATGACGACGCTTTTGGCGAGTCGCTGCCCGTCGCCGCCGCATGTGTAGCACTGAAGCGCGCGGATTCGCTCCACGGGCGGCGGCGGTGGCGGCTGAAGATGCTGGACGGGCGGCGGATAGTCCGGAGGTGGTGCGGGTGGGCGTTGGAAATTTTGATTGGCTTGCGGTGCGGGCGGTCGCACGGGTTGCGGTGCGGAGGGTTGCGCCCGCGCCGGATTTGGCGGAGCCGCTGAGGGAGCCAAAGAGACGCCGCAAAACCAGCAGAATTTAGAGCCGGACACCGTTTGCTGATGTCCGTTGCGACAGATTGGGGGAAGTGTGTTTTGTTCGTTCAGGAGATGCGCACTCGATTGAAAATTTCAGATGCTAAAACCACAGCTAAAATCACGGTCGGGTAATATCGTCCGCCTTGGGCGTCGAAGTCAGGAAATGGTTTGCCGATTCGTGACCGGCATTTAACTCCGCGCCTCGTACCTGCGTCCGTTGACTTTGAAGCGGCGGGCTTCGGCGAGGTCGCGGACGCCGTGGCCGTGCAGGAGGTCGAGCATGTGGATGAAGACCTGCGCGGTAGCGTGCGCATCACCCGCCGCGCGATGACGGTTGCGGATGGGCACGGCGAAGTGTTCGGCGAGCGTGTGCAACCGATGATTGACGAGGCCGGGTACCACCCGGCGCGAGAGCGAGACGGTGCAGATGTCCGGGTTGAACATGCGGCGTCCCGGAAACACTCGCGAGATTTCGTAATTGATGAAACGCACGTCGAACGATGCGTTGTGCGCGACGAGCACGTCGGTTCCGGCGAAGTCGAGCCATGTTCCGACGACATCGTTGAAGTCGGGCGCGTGTTTGACCATCTCGTCGGTGATCCCGGTCAGTTGAACGATGAAGGGCGGAATACTCGTCTGCGGGTTGACCAGCGTCTGAAACTCGGCGACGATGCGTCCACGGCTGACGCGGTACGCGCCGATTTCGGTGATGCGCGAGGGTGGGGTTTTCGGGCCGGTCGTCTCAACATCGACGACGACGAAATCAGTCTCGCCGAGCGCGCGGCATTCCGCGTCGTCGCACATCAACTCGACCTCCCACGCATCGGTCAAGCGGAGTCGCCAATCATCTCCGACAAACTCCGAGATGATGGACGACGCGACCTGCGGGTCGAGATTCGGGAGTTGGAGTACGATGTCGGCGACTTCTTGCACGGATGCCCGACCGCCTTGCAGTCGTAACATTTCGATGGCGTCCTGGACGAGTGTTGAATCGGAAACGAGATTCGGGTGAACCAGCATCGCCGCATTGTAGCACGCCGTCACGGAGGATTTTAAGAGTTATGCGAGACCATGATGTGATCGAGCGATTCCGGCGCACGGGCGCGCTGCTCGAAGGCCATTTCGTACTGACCAGCGGTCTGCACAGCGCGAGCTATTTACAGTGCGCGCTGGTGCTTCAATATCCGGCGGAAGCCGCCGCCCTGGGTGGCGCGCTCGCCGCACACTTTCGCGCCGAGGGCGTCGAAACCGTTGCCGCGCCCGCGATTGGCGGCATCGTCATCGGGTACGAAGTTGCACGCGCGCTCGGCGTCCGCGCGATCTGGACGGAGCGTGAAAATGGGGGGATGACGCTACGACGCGGTTTCACCGTGCGACCCGGCGAGACGGTCATTGTTGTCGAAGATGTCATCACGACCGGCGGCTCGACGCGCGACACCATCGACACGCTACGCGCCGCCGGAGCGCGCATCGTCGGCGCGGCTTCGATCATCGACCGTTCCGGCGGACGCGCCGACGTGGGCGTCCCG
>JBGTHJ010000550.1:0-2122 GCA_041746175.1 Pyrinomonadaceae bacterium | reverse complement strand
CTCTCGCCGATTTCCAGCCCGGCGCGTTGCGCGAGTCCGGCGGCGGGGCGCACCCCGACGCCGATGGAGACAATTTGCGCCGCGAACGTCCGACCACTTTCGGTCACAACGTGTTCGACGCGCCCGTCGCGACCCTCGAACGCCGACACCCTCTCCCCGAACACGACTTCGACGCCGCGCCCGCGCAGTTCGTCCGCCACGCGGTCGCGCCCCGCGCCGCCGAGCGTGCTCATCACTTTGTCCGAGGCTTCAATCAAAGTCGTTCGCCAGCCGCGCTCGCAAAAAGCTTCGGCGACTTCCAAGCCGATGTAGCCTGCACCGACGACGACCGCCTCGCGCGGCGGCGTGCGCTCCGCGAAGTCCATCAGACGCGTTCCATCTTGCAGGTGTCGCAGCACAAAGATGCCTTCGAGGTCGTGACCCGCGAGCGGCGGGCAAATCGCCTCCGCACCGGTTGCGACCACGAGACGGCTATAACCGATCTCGCGCGCCGCGCCGCCTTTCTGCTCGACCCGCACGATGGATTTCGCGGGCAGAATTTCGGTCGCTTCCGTGTGGAGTTCGACGTTGATGTTGTGGTGCTCGCTGAAATATTCCGGGGCGTGAACCCGCAGACGGTCAAGCGACGGGATCCGTCCCGCAATGACGTAGGGCAGCCCGCACGCGCCGTACGAGATGTCTCCAGATTTTTCGAGTACGGTGATTACGAGGTCGGGCGCGCGGCGTCGCGCCTCCATCGCCGCCGCGAATCCCGCCGCGACGCCGCCGACGATAACCAGATGTTCTTTGCTCAAACTCGCTCCGTCCGGTTCTAAAAAGTTGAAACGACTTCGCCAGCTTAACCAAGCAGACGTTGGAAGGCAAAGCCGCGAGCATCAACCTCGACGGCTTTGGTTGCAGGACTCGAAAGTTGGAGACGTGTGAAGACCACCACTGCCGTCTGCTGTCAAGCCGTCTATCTTTGATAACCGGATTGCGTGTTGCGGAAGCCGTGTGATACGCTCATCTCTCCCAAACATCTCACGGTGCTCTTTAAGGGCGAGGCGAAACAAGCAGATGAAAACATGTCCGAAATGCGGTGGGGAATACGAGGACACAAACACCTTGTGCCCGGCTGACGGCGAGGTCTTGCAGAAAGACCCGGACGCATTGATCGGTCAGACGCTCGCCGGTAAATACCGCATCGAAGAACGTCTCAGCGAAGGCGGCATGGGGACGGTTTATCGCTCGACGCACGTTTTGATGGAGAAGGCCGTCGCCATCAAAGTCCTCCATCCCGCGCTCGCCGCCGACGACAAGATCGTCGCGCGCTTCACCCGCGAAGCCAAAGCCGCCTCGCGCATCTCGCACCCGCACGCGCTCATCGTCACCGACTTCGGCGAGAGCGAAGACGGCATCGTCTTCCTCGTCATGGAATATTTGCGCGGGCACACGCTCAAAGAGGTCATCCGGAGCGAACAGGGAGCGATGCCGCTCGCGCGCATCGTCGAGATTCTGCGCCAGGTCTGCGGCGCGCTCGAAGCGGCGCACTCCGAAGGCGTTGTCCATCGCGACTTGAAGAGCGACAACATCATGCTCGAAGAGGTCAGCGAGGGCAGCGACTGGGCTAAAGTGCTGGATTTCGGCATCGCCAAAATTCAAGAGTCGGAGGGTGGCACAGACCCCGCGTTGACCGCCCCCAATCTCATCATCGGGACGCCGCAATACATGTCGCCTGAGCAGTGCTCGCAGGCATCGCAAATCGACTCGCGGACGGATATCTACTCGCTCGGCATCATCCTCTACGAGATGCTCGTCGGACGTGTGCCGTTCACGGCGGAATCGCCGACGGCGATCATGATGAAGCACCTGCAAGAGCCGCCGCCGTCGGTGCTTGAGGAACGGGGGGATGTGCCGCCCGCCGTCGGTCGTGTCATCGCGCGCGCGCTGTCGAAACGACCCGAAGAGCGCTATCAGACCGTCAGCGAACTGTCGGAAGCATTCGCCGAAGCAGCCGCGTCGGACGCATCGCCCGCCGTCGCGGGGGCGACCGCCGCGCGCGGCGATGTCATCGACGAGACCAGCCGCATCGTCGTGCCGACCTTGCCGAACGATGCTCCGCGCACCACGTCAAACGAAGAAC
>JBGTHJ010000549.1:0-7736 GCA_041746175.1 Pyrinomonadaceae bacterium | reverse complement strand
GGCTTCGGCGGTTAGATACAGCGTCCAGCGGTCGGCGCGCACAAGCGCCGCCAGCGAAGCGAGCGCGGCGGAGGCGGCGCCCTTCTGGTCACCTGCAAAATGGAGCGCCGCGACCATCTCAAAGGCCGCGCGCAAAGTTCGCACACCCAATTTCTCGGGAAGCAGCAAACTCGACGGAACGCTCTCAAGTTCATCCGGCGGCGTGCTGGCGTCGCCCGCGATTTCGTCCGCTTGAAGTTCGCGGAGGATGGCGGGCAACTGCGCGGGTTCGTCCGCGATGGAGCGAAAACCGAGACGCCTGAGCGCGGGTTCGTTGAGCTTGTGCGGCATCGTGCCGTGACCGTTGGCATCGGAGCGCGGGTGAAGATGACACGCGACGAACGGCACGTCAGGCCACGCGCCCGACGCACAGTTGACGGCGGCGTGAATCCCGACGACATCCGTCCCTTCGATCTCGAAAAGCACCGCGAGCGGCGCGGCGTCGCCGTTGTTGCCCGTGTGCTGCTGGCGTCCGGGGATGCTCGACGGCGTTGAGACCGCGATTCCGGCGGCGTGCAACACGGCGAGCAGCGCCGGGGCGGGCGACCCCGACTCACCTCGTAACAAAATCACATGTTTCATCATCGTTCAGGTTCAACGGGCGGACGATGGACGACACCAGCCTGCTGTTTGGCGATGGGCTATCTTTTCTTGTCCACCGCCTGTGGCAATTTCACTTCGCGTTGAAGGGGAAGCGGAAACTGGTACGGTGCCCCTGCGGGTCTTCGGCTTCGACCGTCATCTCGCGGGCGTCTCCGGGCGAGGTGATTTGGAGTTTGAAAGAACCGTCGAGCGCGGCGAGCGTGTCGCGTCCCGCGATGCGGATGGTGTTACCGGGTTGCGTTCGCCCGCGCACGATATAGATGCTGCCCGCGACATACTCGAAGGAGACGTTCGAGATGGTGAGCGGATCGCCGCCGCCTTTGGTGACGTTGGTGATGATGAACTTTTGCGGGTCGCTCCATTCGCTGGTTTGCCCCGACGCGGCGACCGCGCGCACGCGCCAGAAATAGTTGCCGGGGCGGAGGTCGTGCACGTCGAACTGCGTCAAGTCGAGTTGGTCACGCTCGATCACCTTGCCCGCGACGACGAAGAACGGCGAGGTCGCGACTTCGACGCGGTAGTGTGCCGGCGCGCCGGTGGCGGGACGCTGCCAGCGGAGATTGACGCTGGCCGAGCCTCCTGCGCGGACGGGTATCTTTTCCAGATTGCGTGGCGTCGCGGGCGCGGGGATGTCGAGCAGGTGCTCTTGTTTCGCGATGCTGCCCGACGGGTTGATGGCGACGTATGAGCCGCCCGTGACGGTCGTTTTCTCACCGCCGCGCGTGCTTGTTTCGATCGCGCCGCTGCTGACGCGGATGTCTTCGGTGTTGTCCTCGCGGACGCCGAAACTGGCGTTGGTCTCGGCGGCGACGCGGCTCTCGGTCAATCTCGTCTTGACGATGTTGCTCGTCCCCGCCGGTTGATTCTCGGTGCGGACGACGGCTTGCCCGCTATCAACCGCGACGCGGACGTTGGTGCGCCCGCTCGACTCGTCGCTCGTATTTTCGGCGATGGTGATGACGCTGTTCGGCTTGACGATGAGCGTCGAGCCGTCGGCGAGCGAGATACGCGCGCGCCCGTCCTCCTGCGTCTGCACGATGTCGCCGGGCAGCAGTTGCGTATCGCGCCGCGCCGTAATCGTCTCGCGCGTGTGGGCGCGCACGACCCGCACGTCGCCCTCGAAAGAATCGAAGCGTGCGCCGTTGACGATCGGCGCGTCGGCCCCGACGTTCTTGAACGGGTTGCCGTTGATCCATGCGTAGACGGCAAATCCGCCCGCCAGAATGCCGAGGATGAGCAGCGTGATGAGAGTGTAGATGAGTCGCTTGGGGACGATCCACCATTCGACATCTTTGAAACGACTGTTGCGGGTGGTTGTTTGAGACACGGGTGATTCAATCCGGCGAACGTTGCGGGAATATAGATTTGGTGAGCGCGGACGCGCGGCGCGAGAAGGGTTTGCGCGCGATGCGCGGAGGGTTTGTTGTTACCGACCGTTCGACGACGCGGGGCGCGGCGTCTATTTAGAAACTTAACACAAGCGTTCCCGCCTGTTCAAGCGACTTTTTTTGAACCCTGCAAAGAGGGAACCGCGCGGGCGGGCGCGTTTGGCAACGCCCGCTCCGCAAGGCTACGAGCGTTTGACGGTTTCGGGCGTCTCCGACGTGTCGGCGGGGTCGGCGGTGGGGGCCGTCGCGGCGGTCGTTTCGTCAACGGGTTCGTCGGCTCCGAGTCGGCCTTCGTCGTCGTCGAAGGGCGAGTCGAAGCCGGGCGGAAGTTGGACTTCAATCTGCGTCGTGGCGCGTTTCGGCCAGATCATCGAAGCGACGACCGAAGCGACGAGCACGAAGGCGACCACGCCGAGCGAGACGCCGATGGGAATGTGCTCGAACCGCGCGACGACGGGCACGAGCGAAGCCGCGCCGCCCGCCTCAAGCGCGAGTTCTATGCCTTTGACGACGAGCGGCAAAAGCATCTTGACGCCGATAAAGGTGAGCACGATGGCGAGTCCGATTCGGAGATAGTGGAATTTCTCCACGACCCCCGCCAGCAGAAAATAGAGCGAGCGCAGTCCGAGAATCGCGAAGACGTTTGACGTGTAGATGATAAACGTGTCTTTGGTGATGGCGAAAATGGCGGGAATCGAATCGACGGCGAAAATCAGGTCGGTCACCTCCACCACGATCAACACCAGTAACAGTAGCGTGCCGTGGCGTCGTCCGTTGATGTGCGTGAAAAATTTTTGCCCTTCGTAATGTCGCGTAATCGGAATCCATCGGAGTATCAATTTCACGACCGGGTTTTCTTCCGGGTGGATTTCGGTCTCCTGCTCCTTGAACATCTGCAACCCCGTGTAGACGAGGAACGCGCCGAAGACGAAGATGATCCACTCGAAGCGTTGAATCAACGCCGCGCCCAAAAATATCATCGCGGCGCGCATCACGAGCGCGCCAAGCACGCCCCAGAACAGCACGCGATGCTGATACTTCGACGGGACTTTGAAGTAGGAGAACAGCAGCAGGAAGACGAACAGGTTATCGACCGACAATGACTTCTCGATCAGATAGCCCGTGATGTACTCGACCCCGGCCTTGTTGCCGAGATAGTAAAAAACGCCGCCGCCGAAAATCAGCGCGAGCGTGATCCAGACCGCGCTCCAAATCGTCGCTTCCTTGTAAGTTATGCTGTGCGTCTTACGGTTGAAAAGACCGAGGTCAACCAGCAGCATCAGCAAAATAAAAGTATTGAAACCAACCCACAGCCAAATCGAATGGTCGCTCATATCGTTTACATATAACACCCGCGCCGCGCCGCAAGCAACCGCACAGGCCAGAGGCTCGTGGCCGGCGGCGGGGGGCTGAGGTTGGAGACGGGGCGTTGACGACTTCGGGCTTGGGTTGGCGGCGACGGCTGACCGGTTTCCACCCCTTACGTCTCTGTCCCCAAGCCTCGAATCCCTGCGGTTGCTTGCGGCGCGGCGCATCTCTCCTTTACAATCTATCGTTTGCGGGCAAGCCTTCGCAGTAGATAAACAGACGACAGGTCGTAGCGAAACCCTCGCGTCGAATGGAGTAAGCCTCCGGCGCGTGCTCTGATCTCGACGCATCGGTTATCGCGAACGGCCAAACCGTCCGTCCGAAATTCGACCGCGTTGAATCGCAAATTATTAATCCGGGAAGGTACTAGAAGAGGATGCTGAAACAGTTTAGCCGTTTGGAGAAAACACGCAGCACGGTGATTATCGTGTTTGCGTTGTTGATGGGAGTAAGCCTTGTTGCTTTTTACGCGCCGAGCCGCAACAGCGCGACCGCGTCGCCCGCGACGAGCGGCGAGGTGCTCGCTGAGGTCAACGGCGATGACGTGACGGTCGCCGATTTGACGCTGCTCAAAGAATCTTACAAGCAAAGGTTCGGCGGGCAGATCAGCCTCGCGCAACTCGGCGGCGACAAGCGTTTCCTCGACGGGCTGATTCGCAACCGGATTGTTTTGCAGGAGGCCAGACGGCTCGGCGTTGCGCCGTCGGACGCGGAAGTCGCCGAAGCGATTCGCCGAAACTTCAGCGATGCGTCGGGGGCTTTCGTCGGCTTTGACAAGTATAAAGCGGCGGTGGTGTCGAACTACGGCAGCATCGAGCGTTACGAAGCGCAGGTGCGAGACGCGGTGGCCGCTGAAAAACTGCGCGCCTTTATCACCGCCGGAGTACAGGTTCCGGGCGCGGAAGTCGAGGACGATTTCAAACGCACGAATACTTCGTTCGATCTGGTTTACGTCCCCGTCACGCCCGACAAACTGGCGTCGCGCGTCAACCTCTCCGACGAAGAACTCCGCAAATTCTACGACGAGCGCAAAACCGATTTCCGCATCCTCGAAGCTCAAAAGAAGATTCGCTATCTCTTTATCGATCAGGAGAAGGTCGGCTCGAAGTTGCAGATTCCCGACGAGGAACTGCGCGCCGAGTTCAACAATCTGGCGCCGGAGAACAAGACGGGCGGCGTCAATCTTCAGCAGATCGTGCTCAAAGTGGCGCGCCCCGACCTCGACGCCGAAGTCCGCGCCAAGGCCGACCGTCTAATCGCCGAAGCGCGCAGCAAAGGCGAGTCGATCAGTGAAGAAGATTTCGCCCAAATCGCGCGCGGCAACTCGGAAGACCCCGCGACGGCGCGCAACGGCGGACGCCTGCCGAACCCCGTACGCAAAAATCCGAACAACCCCAAAGACATTTATCAAAACGTCTTCACCTTCCAGAAAGAGGGCGAGGTGACCGACGCCTACTTCACCAACAACGCCTACTACTTCTTCCGTCGCGGCAAAACCGTCGAGAAGACCTTCGAGGATGCCCGACAGGAACTGCTCGTTTCGTTGCGCAACCGCAAGGCCTACGCCGTCGCCGCGCAACTCGCCGCGCGCGCCGCCGAACGCTTGAAGGCGACGAAAGATTTTGCGGCGGTCGCGCGCGAGTTGGCCGGCGAAGCCAACATGAACCCGCCGGAGATGGTGCGCGAGACGCCGTTCGTCAAACCCGGCGAAGACGTGCCCAACGTCGGCAGTTCGCCGCAGTTCGAGCAGGCCATCGAACCGCTCAACAATCAGGGCGACATCGGCGAACGCACAAGCATCAAGGGCGGTTTCGCCGTTCCCATGCTCGTCGAAAAGCGCGATCCGCGCATCCCCGAATTCGACGAGGTGAAAGACAAAGTGGTTGAGCAAGCACGCGTCGAGCGCGCCACGTCGCAACTCGAACAGGCGGCGCGCGAACTCGCTGCCAACGCGACGAGCGCCGCCGACTTGAAGGCCGCCGCCGAACGTCTCGGCCTGACGGCGCAAACCTCCGAGGCTTACAAACTCTCTTCGCCACTCGGCGAAGTCGGCACGAGTCCGGGGGCCGACGCCGCGATTTTTAATCTCAAGGCGGGCGAGGTAACCAAGACTCCGATCAAAATCGGCGACCGCTGGGTGGTCGTCGGCGCGACCAAACGCACCGATGCCGACATGGCCGAGTTCGGCAAGCAGCGCGAAGAGTTGACACGCGCCGCCGTCTCGTCGCGCCGCGATCAGGTCTTTGAAGACTACATCTCATCGACCCGCAAGCGTCTGGAATCCGACGGCAAGATCAAGATTTACGAAGATGTGCTCGCCAAGATGCCCGAAGATGAGCCGGCGCTTGCGCCTCCGCCGGGATTCCCGCCGACGGGTAGCTAAACGACGCTCAACCAAGTCGCCTGACAGGAATGCATAAAGGCTCGCTCGCGCATGAACGCGAGCGAGCCTTTATGCATTTGAAAGTTGCTGCGGTTGAAGCAAGACCGCCGTTGCGTCTTATAGCGGTTTGCAATTGGGTGAGTGCCGGGAGCGCCAGCGTCCCGCTGGCCAGCGTGCTCGGAGGACGTTCAATGGTTCGCGTTCTCCGAACGCTCAATGCGAGCGGGACGCTCGCGCTCCCAGGCGATGCCGCTCTTTCATGTGCGACATGCAATTGCAACTTGCTATAACTTTGCCGCCTAGAAAACCTGCACCAGAGTCGTGATGTCGGCCTGCGGGACGGCGAGGCTGATTTGAACTTCGGTGCCCTGCATGACGATTTTCAGATTGTCGATAGCGTTCTTCGCGAGCCGTCCCTTCTGGCCGGAGAGTTGGCCGACGAACAGCGGCGCGAGTTGTTTGACGGCGAGCAACGTGTCGCCGAGACTCTTCGCCTCCGAAGCCTTGTCTGCGCGCAGGATGGTGAGCATGTCGAAGCCGTCGGCGGTCGTTCCGACCGAGCCGTAAAACTGGCGGATGGCGGCGATGTTGCGTTCGATCTCTTCGTTACCGAAATCGAGATTGCGCGTCGCGGCGGGCGGCACGTTGCCACCAAAGCCGACAATCGCGTTCGGGTTGCGTTGCGCCAGCGCAATCAGGTCGGCGTTGCTCGTGTTGCTACGGTTCGCGCTCGAATCAATCGTCGCGCGGACGGCATCGGGTTCGCCGAAAGCGAGCGTCCGGTCGTCGAGCACGCTCATCGCCAGATCGCTGACGCGCATTTTGAGCAGCCCGAAAAGTTTGATCTGGTCGTTCAGAGAGAAGACGTAAACCGTCTTGCCGCGATGCTGCTCTTCACGATACTTGCCTTTGGCCGCGAGGCGACCGGCGGCGGCGAGCGCGCTCGCGTTAAACGTGCCGCGTGCGACGACGACCGTGTGGTCGATCTTGGTGATCGTCGCCGAAGGGTTCGTGATGCGCGTTCCGACCGCGATGCGCTCGAACGAGCGCGGGTCGAGTCCGGTGCGCGTCTTGAACTGTTCGAGATCGGCGTTGAACTCGGCGAGTTTGGCCGGGTTGCCGGCCATCGAACGCGGGATGGCCTCGGTCAGCAAACGCCGCACGTCAACCAACATCAATGCGTCTGACGCCGGAAGCAGTATGCCCTCGCTGGCCGCCTCGCTGATGGTGGTCTGAGTCGCCGTCGCCGGTTGAGACTTGACGGCGGTCTTGCGTTGCTGCGCGACCACTGTCACGACCGTCGCGAGCGCCAACGTCGAGGCCAGCGACGAAACTAAAAAGTTCCTTCTCATATCCAGATTAAACCTTTCACCCTCTGTAAAAATTGATTGGACGACGCGAACGCTTCGCGCCCGGCAAGAGGAAGCCGCACGTGTGGGAGAAACGCACCTCGTTCGGATGCGCCGACGCTTGGGCGGGTTGGCCTTCCCGACCGTTGCACGTGCGCCCGGCGGCGGTGACCATCGCGAAAAAAAAGCAGCCGGACGAAAGCGCCGCGCGTGGGAGCTAGCCTTCATCTTTATCACTTTGGAGCGTACGTTGATGTTAGCATACGTGCCGCCCCCGCGCGCCAATCCGAGAGCGGCGGGCGGAGACGCATCCGTCGAAGACGCGCGTGACGACCCGAACTCGTTAAAGTTGACTGCCGAAAGCCGACCGCTTGAACATGCGACGCCTCACGAACCCCGACGACACAGAAGACGCGCGACGCGCTATCGCCGCGCTGCTCGACGAGCGCGGCGAATGGTTTTGGACGACGCGGACGGACACCAATCCGTTCGAGTTGCGGCGCGGCGAATGGGAGTTGCGCGTCGCGCACGGGGCGTTGCTGTTGTCGCTCCTGTCGACGACGGGAGTGCGCATCTGGCGCGTCAGCGGTTGGGACTGGACGGGCG
>JBGTHJ010000548.1:0-10124 GCA_041746175.1 Pyrinomonadaceae bacterium | reverse complement strand
CTATAGCGGTTTGCAATTGGGTGAATGCTGGGAGCGCCAGCGTCCCGCTGGCAAGCGTGCTCGGAGCACGTTCAATGGTTCGCGTTCTCCGAACGCTCAATGCGAGCGGGACGCTCGCGCTCCCAGGCGATGCCGCTCTTTCATGTGCTACATGCAATTGCAACTTGCTATAGAATCCTGATCTTCGCTTCGGTTATCTGATAAACAAGCCGATGTTCTTGGTCTATCCGCCGCGACCAGCAACCCTTTAACTCGTGCTTCAACGGCTCTGGTTTTCCGATTCCTTTGAACGGATCACGCTGCACATCCTTTATCAAGTTCACGATACGCAACGCCTTCGGACGATCCTGCTCAATCCACCAAGCCAAATCTTCAAAGGCGGCAATGATTGTATCAAACCTTCAAGCTCTCGGATGACAACCAAGCTAATACCGCTCCGGTTTAATGAGTTGTTAGGCGTCTGCTTGCAGATTCAACGTGGAATAGAGACTTGTTTTTCTGCAACCTTGATGAGCAGGCGCAACGCTTCATTGACGGTCTTAGCATCAGGGAATGCCGCGGCTACGTCTGGCTCAAGCAATATCAGATTTGTACCCTCACGATACCGCTCAACATATTTACCCCGCACCCTGCCCTTCATCTTCGAGAAATCATATTCCGCTCGCATTTCATCTTCTTCCATTTCAGATTCATCTTACTTCATAAGACTTTCTTTCTCCACTTGTCGGCTCACGAGCATTGATCAGACGAATGACCTCATCTTCATCCGTATGCGCGACGATCAACATTCTACTCTTTTCTGACGTGCCAATGATAATGAAACGGCGTTCCTCAGAGGGTCATCAAAGGTGTCAGAGAAAGGATCACCAAAGACAGTCGCAGCCTCTTCAAACGAGACGCCGTGCTTGGCGAGATTCGTAGCGGCTTTCATTTCATCCCAGGTGAATCGCATAGTTGGAGTGTAGATGTTTCTGGTATTAAATTCACTCTCCCCAGACGCCTAACAATGAAATAGACGATGGATAATTCCCGGCGGAAGTTTCTCGTGCGCTCTCTTGTTACCGGCAACTGATGCGGCGCGTCGTGGGTTTTGGTTTGACCCCGACGGCGTAGGGGCGACAGACGGCGGAGAAGTTATCACCCGCTGCCGCGTCTCCGGTGCTCGACGCCCGCACGAAGCGTTGCTTTCAACTGCTCTGCCTACTCCGCCTCGCACCATTCGCGCGTGACGCGGTGGCGATGGTCGAACAGGCGTTCGAGGCGTGGGACGACGGCGAGGGGCGCGGCCAGTTTGCCGAGCAAGCTCATGGGTGGTTCGTAGTCGATTTCGTCGCGGAGCAGCGCGCCATCGGGGTGTGGTTCGATGAGGTGTCGATGTCGCCAGCGACTGAACGGCCCGGAGATTTGCACGTCCTCGAACATGCGCGGCGGGTCGTAGGCGGTGTGTTCCGCCACCCAGCGCACGGGAATCAGACCGAACAGGCGCGTCTCGATGATGGCGCGTGAGCCGACGCGCGAAATCTCTGCCGCCTGTACCACGCGCACCTTCTCCCACGGCGGTGTCAGACGCGACAACGCATCCGGCGATTCGTGAAACGCAAACACGCGCTCGGGCGTCGCCCGGATCACACTCTCTTTAACAAATATCATGCGGACATTGTAAATCGTGACGGGTGACAAGCGACAGGAAAAAGATCATGTCCGGCTCTTGCCACCCGTCACGCGGGTTAGAGTTGGTGCGATTCGGGTTGGAGGACGATTTCGTTGAGGACGCCTTCACCCTCCTGCGATGCGGCGAAAAGAACGGCGCGCGCCGCCGATTCGACGCTCAGCATCTTGTCGCGTTGGACGCGCATCGTGATCGAATCCCAGAAGGTCGAATTGACGCCGCCGAGATGGAGCAGACTGAAGCGAACGCCCGCGCGTTTGTATTCGAGCGCGAGCGCTTTGAGCATCCCGGTCAGCGCGTATTTCGAGGCGCAATAAGCTGCGGCGTTCGACATCGGCGCGCGTCCCAAAATGCCGGGCAACGCGATGACGCGTCCGCTCTTCTGTTTTTCCATCAGCGGCAGCAACGCCTTGCAAACGTTGAACGCGCCGCCGACGTTGGTGTCCATCAAGGTCTGAAACTCTTCGACGGTCGTTTCGCCGAAAGGCTTGAGCGCGCCGACCCCGGCGGAATAGACGAGCGTATCGACGCGCCCGAAACTCTCCGCCGCCTGTTCGACGAGACGCGCCGCGCTCGCGGCGTCGGTCGCATCGGTCGGAATCGCCAGAACGCGCGTGCCTCTGCGTCGTTCGAGTTTGAACGCGAGTTCGGCCAACTCCGCCTCGTTGCGCGATGCGACGATGAGGTCAGCCCCCGCCTCTGCAAACATCTCCGCCGCCGCGCGACCGATACCCCGTCCCGCCCCGACAATCAAAACCACCGTGCCACCTAGATTCATCTTGACCTCACAAATGTTCTCAAACGAACTACCACCGCACCCCGGAAGTTTCCCAAGATGGGAAACGCACCCTACACGACCCGCGTGCGAGGCTCGTCACGAATCATCACGAACGGGTTCCGAATCTCGTACTTTTCTCTGATGAAGACGGACGGGAAGGAGGACAGAAAACATCGAACTGAAGAAACACGGACGTGCGGAGGCGTCGAATCGAAGAAAAGCTGACGTGTGGTTGTTGGCTTCTAACCCTTCTCGTCTTGATCCTGCGCGTCGCTCCACGTCGGCGCGAGAAGGCGGCGGCGGTGGTCGTTGCTCAGAGCAACGCCGGGCTGGTCGAGTTCTAGGCGATCCCAGAGTTTGCAGGTCACTTGTTTGTGCGCTTGATCGAGTCCTTCGCAGTAGTTGGTATAAGTGCAGCGGCGGACCTCCGCGCCGCGCCCGCGCCGTACTTTGAGAAACCAATCGGGGTCGGCGAGCGTCTGGCGCGCGGCTCCGATGATGTCGGCTTCGCCGCGTTGGAGAATCTCTTCGGCCTGTTCAAAAGTTGCGATTCCGCCGGTTGCGACGATGGGGGTTGAGAAGCCCGCTTCACCGACCGCGCGTTTGATTTGGACGACGAGCGGCAGGCTGCGCGCGAACGGGCCACGCGCGTCCGACAGCACCGTCGGCATACACTCGTAGCCGCTCTGCCCCGTGTACGGATAGACGGCGTGACCGACCTTCGGCGGCGAGGCATCCTCGAACTTGCCGCCCTTCGAGATCGAGAGATAGTCGAACCCGGCACGCGCGAACTCGCGCCCGAAGTAGACGGCATCCGCGATACCGCTACCGCCCGCGATGACTTCGTCGCCGAGAAAACGGACGCCGACCGCGTAGTCCGCGCCGACGCGCCCGCGCACCGCCGCGTAAACTTCGAGCGGAAGCCGCACACGATTTTCACGCGCGCCGCCGTAGCCGTCCGCGCGCCGGTTCCGCGCGCTCAAAAAAGAGGCCATCGTGTAGGCGTGCGCGTAGTGGAGTTCGACGCCGTCGAAGCCCGCCTCGCGTGCGCGGCGCGCGGCTTCGGCGAAGATGCCGGGAAGCACCCCGGGCAGTTCGCGGATGTGCGCGAGGTCGGTGTCGGTGACGCGCTCGCGATAGCCGTAGCGCAGCGATTCAAGCTCGCGTTCGTCGAGCACGCGTTCGAGCGTCTCGTCGGGCGCGGTCGCAAGAAAGCGTCGCACCTCGCGCTCGTCGCGTCCGGGCCAGTCGGCGTCTCCGGTAGCTTCGGCGAGCGCGCGCGCGTGCCGGGGTTCGAGCGCGAGAAACCGCTCAAAATATTTCGCTTTTTCGGGACGACGTTTGACCGCGAGGAAGTCGATGATTTGGATGAACAGGCGCGTCTTGCCACCGCTCGCGCGCCGGACGGTTTCGACCAACTCGCGCAAGCCCGCGATGTAGCGGTCGTGCCCGATACGCAGGAGCGGCCCGCTCGCGATGTCGCGCACGCCGGTCGCTTCGACGACGATGGCGCCCGGTTGCCCCTCCGCAAAACGCCTATACCAGTCGAGGTTATCGGGCGTCACGAACCCGTCGCCGGTCGCGCGCCACGGAACCATCGCCGGAACCCACGTCCGGCTCTCAAGCGTCAACGCCCCGACGCGGACGGGCTGAAACAGCATCGCGTGCGACGCTTCGTCCGCGCCCGGCCAGCGCGTCGCGGGAATCTCGTGCCGGATTGGATTTTTGAAACGCCACATGGTTTGTCGTCGAGTCGAAAGTGTAACAGGCCGTAAGGCTGGAGGCTAGAGACTGGAGGCTGGAGGGAACTATCGCCGTCTATCCGCGTAGATTAGTTGTTAATGAGGGGGTCGGAAGGCAATCATTCGGCGTATTGGGTTGATGAGGATTTCGTGATGAGCAATTGGGACAAACTGGTCGAGCAGAAGATCAGAGAGGCGATGAAAGAAGGCGAGTTCGACGACTTGCCGGGCACGGGTCAACCGCTCAACTTGGACGAGAATCCGTTCGAGGATCCGTCGTTGCGAATGGCGCACCGGCTGCTGCGCAACAACGGCTTTACGTTGCCGTGGATCGCCGAGCGCACCGAAATCGAGGCGGCGATTGACGAGGCGCGGGCCGGTCTCGCGCGGGCGCGGGACGAACTTCAGGAAGTTCGGCGGTCGCGCCGCGCCGCGCCGCAAGTCGAAGCCGACCATCAACATTTCCTCAACGCGTTTCGCCGTCAAGTCGCCGACATCAACCGCCGCATCGCCGCCTACAATCTACGCGCGCCGTCTGCCGCCTTCCACCGGATGCCGCTCGACGCCGAGCGCGAAATCGTCAACGCCATGCACGAATAATCCGTTCGAGAAACGCTGTGTTTCTCCGGCAACCCGGCGATTCATTTCATGAGCGCATCGACCCGCCGAGCCGTCGCGTCAATCCAGCCGGTAGCCAAGCCCGCCGGAGACGGAATATACTGCTGCTTCGTCGGAAGCGTTTCGTCTTAACTCCAACGTCGTTGGTCGCCGTTTCAAAGGTCGCACACGCGCGCGCGCGCCGGCGGCTGACGATCCGGACGGCGACGGCGTAGGCCGAAGCGCAATCGCACGACATTCGACACCGGAGGGAGAAGCAACTTTTGACTGACGAGCTTTTAGAATGGCGGCGGGAGTTTCCGATTCTCGACAAGGCGGTGTATCTCGTCTCGCACAGTCTCGGCGCGATGCCGCGCGCGACGTTCGAGAGCGTCGGCGAGTATGCCGGGACGTGGGCGACGCGCGGCGTGCGCGCGTGGGCTGAAGGATGGTGGGAGATGCCGCTCGCGGTCGGCGACGAGGTCGGGCGCATCATCGGCGCGGACGCCGGGACGGTCGCGATGCATCAGAACGTCTCCGTCTGTCAATCGCTGATCCTCTCCTGCTTCGACACGACGCCCGACACGCGCCGCAATAAAATCGTCTACACCGAACTCGAATTTCCATCCGTGATGTACGTCTACGAAGCGCACGCGCGCGATGGTCGCTTCCGCATCGAAAAGGTTAAATCAGACGACGGGACGACCGCCCCGCTCGAACGAATGCTCGACGCGATTGACGAGGAGACGCTGCTCGTCCCGCTCTCGCATGTGCTTTTCAAGAGCGCGTTCTTGCAGGACGCCCGCGCCATCACCCGCCGCGCGCACGAAGTCGGCGCGTTGGTCGTGCTCGACACTTATCAGTCGGCGGGGACGGTGCCGTTCAGCGTCGCAGACCTCGACGTTGACTTCGCGACGGGCGGCTCGGTCAAGTGGTTGTGCGGCGGTTCCGGCGCGGGTTATCTCTACGTCGCGCCGCGACTGCACGACCGTCTCGAACCCAAAATGACGGGATGGGCGGCGCACGAAGAACCCTTCGCCTTTGCCGACGCGCCGATTCGCTACGCCACCGGCATGGCGCGTTTCCTGCACGGCTCGCCCTCGATTCCGGCGCTCTACGCCGCGCGCTCCGGCTATCGCATCATCAACCAGATCGGCGTCGAACGCATCCGCGCCAAGAGCATCCGGCAGACGACGCGGCTCATCGAGCTGGCCGAAGCGGCTGACTTTCAAGTGACCAGCCCGCGCGACCCGGCGCAGCGCGGCGGCACGATCACCGTCGCCGCCCCGCACGCTGCCGCCGTCACCAAAGAACTTATCAACCGCGAGATCATCGTCGATTATCGACCCGGTGCGGGAATACGCATCTCGCCCCACTTCTACACCACAGACGAAGAACTCGAAGTCGTTATCGACGCCATCCGCGACATCATCGACACGCGCGCCTACGCCGCCCACGAAGCCGCGAACGCGGCCTTCTAAACCGTGACGGGGCGACGTGGTGTGACCGGCGACGAGTAAAAAGCTTTCGTCCTATCGCACGTCGCCCCGTCCATCCATCACTTTTATGAAAAACGACTACGGCACCGAAGCGCCGCTCTCATACAACAAATACTTGCGCGTGCCCGACCTCATCGGGTTGCAGGGTTGCCGCTCCGACCCCGCGCATCATGACGAGCTTCTCTTCATCACGATCCATCAAGCCTACGAACTCTGGTTCAAACAAATCCTCCACGAGATAGATGCCGCGACGCAGGCGATGCTCGACGACCGCGCGCCCGTCGCCGCCCGCGCGCTCGGACGCATCGTCGAAATCGAAAAGCTGCTCGTCACCCAGATTCACCTCCTTGAGACGATGACGCCAATCAATTTCCTCGGTTTCCGCGACCAACTCAAACCCGCGAGCGGTTTTCAGTCGATGCAGTTTCGCGAGATCGAGTTTGCGTCGGGACTCAAAGACGCGGGGATGCTCGACAACTTCCGCGAAGACGAGTTCGCGCACTCCCGGCTCAAGGCGCGCTTCTGTGCGCCGACGCTCGCCGACGCTTTCTACGACCTCCTGCGGCGTCGCGGCCTCGATGCGCCCGCCGATACGCCCGCCGACGCTGACGACGAACGCCACCGCGCCTACGGTCGGCGCACCCGCGCCGTGCTCGAAATCATCACCCACTTCGAGACGCGCTACGAAGAGTTTCAACTCGCCGAGGCCCTCATCGCACACGACGAATATTTTTCGCTCTGGCGTTTCCACCACGTCAAGATGGTCGAGCGGATGGTCGGCACAAAACGCGGCACGGGCGGCTCGGAAGGCGTCGGCTATCTGCGTACCACGCTCGACCAAAAGTTCTTCCCCGAACTCTGGGAAGCCCGCACCTATCTCGACACCGCCCACGACAGCGGCAGCGGCGGGGCGGGTTGTCCCTTCGCCAAGTGATGTTACCGGCTCTGTCAAAATCTATGCGGTGACGGTTAAAGCATCGACGCCCGGAGCGACCCCGGTGTTTCGCCGCCGCTCCGTGTCGGCGATTCGGCAAATATTTTTTTTCATTCGCGACGTGGTTTATCTTTTGAATCAAAGGATGCTGGCACTCTGATGCGCGTCGAATTTCCCGAACGCTTCAACATGGCCGACTACTTCCTCTATCACAACGTCGAGGAAGGACGCGAGCACAAGACCTGTCTGTATTTTCGCGACGACTCGTACACCTACGGCGATGCGGTCAGGTTGTCGAACCGTGCTGGCGGGGCGTTGCGCGCGGCGGGCGTCGGGGCGGAAGACCGCGTGCTGCTGGCGCTGCCCGATTGCCCGGAGTTTGCCTGGACGTGGTTCGCAACGAGCCGCATCGGGGGCGTCATCACGATGGTCAACCCGCTGCTGCACGCGGATGACTATAGATATTATCTGGAGTACACGCGGGCGCGGGCGGCGGTGATCGACGAGTCGCTGGTCGAAGTGTTCGCGGAGGCGATGGCGACGACCGGCGCGAAGCACTTGCGAGAAGTGCTGGTGGTCGGTCGTGAGCGGGGCGAGTTCACATCGTTCGCGGAAAGTTGCGCCGCGATGCCTGACGAGTTGACGCCCGCCGATACGCACCGCGACGATATCGCCATCTGGCTATTTACCTCCGGTTCGACCGGGCAACCGAAGGGCGCCGTGCATCTCCAACACGACCTGCCGTTCAACACCGAAGTTTACGCCAAGCGCGTGCTCGGCATCGGCGAAGACGATTTGACCGTCTCGGTGCCGAAGTTGTTTTTCGGCTACGCGACGGGGACGAACCTCTTGTTTCCGTTCGCGGTCGGCGGCGCGACCGCGCTTTTCGCCGAGCGTTCGACGCCGGAGAAATTGTTCGAGGTCATCGAGCGTTTCCGCCCGACGGTGCTGACGAGCGTGCCGACGATGATTAACGGGATGCTCAATCTTGAAAGCGCGACCGCCCCGGACTTGTCCAGCCTGCGGATGTGCCTGTCGGCGGGCGAGGCCCTGCCGGTCGAACTATACGAGCGTTGGATGGCGACCTTCGGCGTCGAGATTCTCGACGGCATCGGGTCGGCGGAGATGTTTCACATCTACATCACGAATCGTCCGGGCGACGTGAAGCCGGGCAGCCTCGGTCGCATCGTCGAGGGCTACGAAGCCGAGATCGTTGACGGCGACGGGCGCGCGGCGGTGCAGACCGGCGAGATGGGTACGCTGCGCATCAAGGGTGACTCAGCCGCGCTCTGTTACTGGCAGGCGCACGAGAAATCCAAAGAGACGTTCGCGGGCGACTGGTGCACGACGGGCGACCAGTTTCACGTCGATGCGGAGGGCTATTACTGGTATCACGGGCGCACCGACGACATGCTGAAAGTTTCGGGCGTCTTTGTCGCGCCGGTCGAGATCGAAAACTGCCTGCTCCAACACGACGCGGTGCTCGAATGCGCCGTCGTCGGTCACGACGCGGGCGACCGTCTCGTCAAGCCCAAAGCCTTCATCGTGCTCCGCGAAGGCCGCACGCCGGACGCCGCGTTGGAACAGGACATCAAAGAGTTCGTCAAAACAAACCTCGCCTATTTCAAATATCCGCGCTGGATCGAGTTCGTCGCCTCGCTGCCGAAAAACGACCGGGGCAAGATCGACCGCAAGCAGTTAAAAGGACGGCAATGAGCGCCGCGTAAAAGAACAGCGATGGTCGTCGCGCAAACCGTCGTTCAGCTCGCATGAATTTCTCCACACGCATCACGGTACGCTTCGCCGAAGTTGACGCGGCGGGGCTGGTCTACTATCCCGTGCTTTTTCATTATTGCCATGTGGCGATGGAGGAGTTTTTCGCGGCGCGGTGCGGGACGGGCTATCACGTGTTGATGCGGGATGAGCGCATCGGTTTCCCGACGGTCAACGCGCGGGCGGAGTTTTTCGTGCCGCTGGTTTACGGCGACGAGGTGGATGTCGAAGTCTCTGTCTCACATGTGGGTCGGAGTTCGGCGACGTTCGAGTATCGTCTCAGACGCGCGAGCGACGGCGTGCTGTGCGCCAGCGCGACGCTCGTCCAGGCGGCGATGAACCTCGACGCGCGCCGCGCCGTCGAAGTGCCGGAACGCTACCGTCAGGTCTTCGCGTCGAGCGTCGAATATGACTTCTTCGATTGATCGCAACTTCGAGTCGCGCCGCTGTAAGTTTGCCCCTCACCAACATCACAGCCGAGCGGTCGCCGTCGGTGCAAGAACAGCGTGTTGCGGCTCTTTTCGGTGGCCGCGACTTACGGGTGGTTCGGCCTTTTTACATCGGCGTGTCAATCCCCTATAATCACCCGGCGAGCGCTCTGCGACACTTCCACTACGCCCGAAACAAACATGCCAAAACGCTAGCCTTCAAGGAGAAAGATTTTGTTGACGCCCAAGCAGAACGCGGCGACTCTCTTCGCGGTCTTGCTGCTCGCCTATAGTCTGGCGTTGCCGTTGACCGCACATAGCGCCGCCGCCGAACCAAACGTCGATGCGGAATCGGTCGTGCGCGACGATTCCACGTCGGTGGTGGTGGTGGTGGCGGCGGCGGCGGTGGTGACGACGCCCGAAGCTTTAATGGCGGCTCCGTCCGCGCCCGCCGCCGCCGCTGTCGTCGCCATGGATGAGAGCGAACCGCGAACCAAGAAGAGCGGCAATGGTTTCGTCCGCGCGATCACCGCGCCGTTCCGCGCGCTTGCCAAAATCTTCGGCGGCGGAAAGAGGAATAAAACCGAGGGCGCGCGGACAGTCGCGGCGGTCAAGGTCACGGGTGAAATAGCGGCGAACCGGAGCGCGCCGCCCGTCGCGCTCGCCGCGACCACGCGCGACGCTGCGCAGAAGCGCGAGAAAGC
>JBGTHJ010000547.1:0-3677 GCA_041746175.1 Pyrinomonadaceae bacterium | reverse complement strand
GGCGAGCACGCGCTCGACGAAGAGGGGGCGGAAGTTTCCGGCAACGAAACACTGATTACGAAATCTTACGCGCTGGCGAACGGTGCGAAAGTGTCTATCAAAAATGTTCACGGGGCGATCACGGTCGAGGGTTGGGACGAGCCGCGCGCCGAAGTGCGGATCATCAAGCGCGGCTCGGAAGAAGGTCGCAGCGCGGTGCGGATTCTCGCGTCCAACGAAGGCCGTCTTCTTTCGTTTCGCACGCCCGAAGCCGCACAAGAATTGCTCGAACGCGTCGAGTACGAGATCAAAGTGCCGCGCAACGTGCGCGAGTTGGAAATCTCCGGGCGCGAGTCGGAGGTCAGAATAACGAACGTCGGCCAGACGGTTGCGGTCGATCTCATCACCGGCTCGATTGAACTGACCGAGGTGAGCGGCACGGTGCACACCAAGATTATCAAGGGCGATACCGAAGTCGTCTTCGCCGCCGCCGGGCGCAACGGAGCACAGGAGTTTACGAGCGTTCGCGGCAACATCGAAATCCACGTTCGACCCGAAACCAACGCCGACCTCAAGGTTGAAACCGGCGACGGCGACATCGACATCGACGACGATTTCCAGATCAAGGTTGAAAAAAGAATGGTCGGCAAGCAAGCCGCCGGACGCCTCGGCGCGGGCGGCGCGCCCCTTCTCGTCAAGACCGTTAACGGCGACATCAAACTAATCAGATAGCCGCACCGGGCGCGAGGGATTGCTCGCGGCGGACGCAAAAGGAGAGCAGCAGAAAATGGCGCTTGAAATCATTCAGTTCCAAGACCCGACGGGCGCGCACATCGTCCATCGCATTCCCGAGAGCGGCTCGACCGACATCAAGATGGGCGCGCAGTTGATCGTGCAGGAAAATCAGTCGGCGGTCTTCTTCCGCGACGGCAAGGCGCTCGACACGTTCGGTCCCGGCAGGCACACGCTGACGACGATGAACGTGCCGGTTTTGACCCGTCTGCTCTCGATTCCGTTCGGCGGCACGTCGCCGTTTCAAGCCTCGGTGGTGTTCGTCGCGCGCCACACGTTTCAGGATTTGAAGTGGGGCACGAAGGAACCGATTCCGTTCCGCGACTCGGAGCTTTACATGGTGCGGCTACGCGCCTTCGGCAAGTATTCGATTCGCATCGCCGACCCCGCGCTGTTTGTCGGGTCGGTCGTCGGCACGCGCGGCATCGTCTCGACGCAGGCCATCGGCGAATTCTTGCGCGACATCATCGTCGCGCGTCTCAACGACCTCCTCGGCGAAAACCTCAAGACCGTCTTCGACCTCCCGGCGGTTTACGACGAACTCGCGGTCGGCGTCAAGGCGCGCGTCGCCGAAGATTTCAGCAAGCAGGGGCTTGAGCTGGTCGACATGCTCATCTCCGCCATCACGCCGCCCGAAGAAGTCCAGAAGAAAATCGACGAGCGTTCGAGCATGAGCGCGCTCGGTGACATGGACAAGTACATGCGCTACAAGGCCGCCGAATCGATGCAGGACGCGGCGCGGCAACCCGGCGGCGCGGCGGGGCAGGGCATGGGACTCGGCATGGGCTTCGGCTTCGGGCAGATGATGGCGCAGGGCATCGGCGGTCAAGGCCAACAACCGCAAGGCGGACAGCCCGCGACGGGGCAGGGCGGTGGTGTTGGTGGTGGTGGCGGCGCGGCGCAACCGATGATGCCCTGTCCGAAGTGCAACACACCGAACGCGCCGGGCACGAAGTTCTGCGCCAACTGCGGCGCGCCGCAACAGCCAGCGGCGTCGCCCATCACGACCGTCGCCTGTCCGAACTGTCAGGAGCAGGTCGCGTCGAACGCGAAGTTCTGCGGCAACTGCGGACAGTCCACCGCCCCCAAACCTTGCTCAAACTGCAACGAACCGCTCGCCCCCGGCGCGAAGTTCTGCGCCAACTGCGGCACGGCGACGTAAACGCATCCGTCGGAGCTCAGGTGTTGGACGTTAGTAAAAGCATCTCGCTTTTCGCCGACACCCAACATCCGAGTTTTTTCATTTGAAGATGTCTCGAACGTGTCAATACTGCGAGAGCGCGTGCGCCGACGATGCGACGAAGTGCGTGAGTTGCGGCGCGCCGGTCGGCGAAGGCGCACCGCCCGATTATCGTTTCTGTCCCTTTTGCCGGAAGCGCCTGTTGTCGCTCGGCAGTCCCGCCTGCAACTACTGCGGTCGGCACCTGCCGGAGAAATATATCAAGGTGCGCGAGGCCACGCTCCGCCGTCTTCGTGAGGCGGACGCGGCGGGCGACATCGACGCATTGGATGACGAGGGCGACGGGGCTTTGAAACGCGCGCTCAAGTCGCTACTCGATTTGAAGTAGAGTAAATCAACCAGCATCGCGCAAAGGCGCAAAGTTTAAGATCGAAAGGCGCAAGAGGAAGAATCCTTTTTGCGCCTTCTGTTTTAATTTCTTTGCGCCTTTGCGCGATGCTGCTTCGGCGCACGGCACGCGCGGCATCGTTTAATCTTTGGTCGCCGCTTTGAGAATCTTGAGGGCGCGTTCGAGCGCGGTGTCGCGTCCGGTGCGGAGGTCGCGGCGGGTCGGAGCGATGCGTTCGTCGGGCGCGATGCCGATGCCTTCGAGACGCGCGCCGCTCGACGAGCGGTAATCCACTTCGCTGACATCGAGCAGCCCGCCATCGGGCAGCGCGTGGCGGCGCTTGATGCCGAGCACACAGCCGCACGTATCTTCCCCGATGACGACGCCGCGCCGCGCCTCTCTGAGCGCGGCGACGAACACCTCCGCCGCGCTCGCCGTCCGCGCGCTCGTCAGTACGACTATCGAACCGCGAAAGGTCTTGATGTGGTCAGCCGCCGAAAACATCGCGGCGCGTGTTTGCGGTTCGAGATGGACGCGCCCGGCGCGGTCTGTAAATCGTCCGAGACTTTTTCCGGTGGGGAGAAAGACGGAGGCGATGTCGGCCATCGATTCGGCTTCACCGCCGCCGTTCTCGCGCAAGTCCAACACCAGCCCGCGCGTGTCGTGTAAATCGCCGCGCATCTTGCGCACGAACGCGGCGGCAATCTCCGGCGTGAAGGCGTTGAAGCGGACGACGCCGTAGCCGTCACGTCGTCGCACGTGGAGCGCGGGCGGACGCGCGAGAAGCACGCGCCGCAGTCGCGCGGTCTGCTCGCGCGCGTCGGCGTTACGGAACGACACGGAGACGAACGAGTCGCGTGGCCCGTCGAACAATTTCGCCACCGCATAGACGCGCGCAGACGTGGTCGCGCCCGCCTGCTCTTTGAGACGCTGCGCGAGAATCGCAGCGGCGGGCGCGCCATCGATGTTGGTGATGATGTCGCCCGCGCGGATGCGCGCGTGCGCGGCTTCGGACTCGCGTTCGACTCCGGCGACGACCATCTCGCCGCCGATTTCGCGCATGGTCAGCCCGACCGTGATGAACTGCGGGGTGCGCCAGTCGAAGCGTTCGTCAGCCGCATAGACGCGCGTGTGGGGGTCGCGCAGGTTGGAGATCATCCGGCGCAGCACGACGTAAAAATCTCTCTGCCCGTGCGCGTTCGCCGCGAGGCCGCGAAACGTCGAATGCAACGCGCGCCAGTCAACGCCGTGAAACGCCGGGTCGTAATAACGGTCGTTGATCGTCTGCCACACGTCGTCGAAGATGTCGAGACGGCCTTCGAGCGTCGCCGCCGTCGG
>JBGTHJ010000546.1:0-1793 GCA_041746175.1 Pyrinomonadaceae bacterium | reverse complement strand
GGCTCCGGCGGTCGGCGCGGCGCTCGCCGGGGTGTTCATGGCGCGCACGGGGATGTGGCCGAAGCCGGGCGCGACGGTGCTCGTCGCGGTCGCGGTTTACGGTGCGGCGACGCTCGTCTTCGGGTTGTCGCGCGTGTTCTGGGTATCGCTCATCGTGCTGGCCGTGATGGGCGCGGCGGACACCGTCAGCACCGTCATCCGGCAGACCATCCGCCAACTCATCACGCCCGACCGTCTGCGTGGTCGCATGACCTCGGTCAACATGATTTTCTTCATGGGCGGCCCGCAACTCGGCGAACTCGAAGCGGGCATCCTCGCGACGCTGATCGGCGCGCCGCTATCGGTCGTCATCGGCGGCATCGGCTGTCTGGTCGCGGTCATCATCGGCGGGTTCAAAGCCGACGAACTCTTGAACTACAAACTCCCGACCACAGACGATGAGAAACGCGAATGACGTTTGAAGTTTGGCTGGTCGTGAGGTGCGTGACGACGCGCCACCACAGGGTGGGCTTCCGTCATTCATCTATTCGTGGACGCTCGTTGTCCGCAAACTTTCTAAATTGTGTTGCGATGGCGACGCATTGTGCGTACCACGCGCGCAAAAGTCGAAGAAGGGGGACACATGTTTTTGCAGCACCAAGCCCATCAACTACCGGGTGACCGCGCATTCGTCGCGAATTTCTCCGCGCCGGCGGACGAAGCCCCGGAGCCGGAAGACGACGATAACGATAGCCTCGCGGACGTGGTTCGAGACGAGCAGGAATACCTGCGCGGTCGGCTGCGCGAAGAGTTGAAGCGCGAGCCAACCGAACAGGAGATGAACGACTGGTTGCGCCAACACACCGAAGGATACTGAAGGCAGAAGACCGTAGAGTGGCAGGCGCCGACTGGCGTTAAAGTTAGCGCCCGGCACAAGACAGAATCAACGACGAGCGTCTCTGCTGCCTTCCGCCTGCTGCCTTCCGCCTTGAGCGCATCGGTGTTTGATGCGAGACGCGATGCGAGGCGCTTAGTCCGTGCCGCCGGTGACTTCGATCCGGTTATCGACGCTCTTGACTCCTCTGACGCTCAGCGCGACGCGCTCGGCCTGTCGTTTGAGGTCGGCGGTGGCAACCGTGCCGGTGAGCATCGCCCTACCGCCGGTGACGGTGGCGGTGATGTCGGTCGAAGCCAATTGGGTGTCGTCGAGGATTTTTCTACTAAGGTTGGTTTGCACCGTCGCATCGTCCGTGCCGCTCGATGCCGGGGGCGCGGTTGACGCGGGCGGTGTGTTGATGGTCACGTCGGGGGATGTGACGGGCGGTTGCGTGATGATGATGGGAGCCTGCTGCGTGGGCGGCGGGGCTTGCTGCTGGATGATGATGGGCGTCGGTTGTGTCGCGAGCGGCGTCGGCGCCGATGCGTTGACGCGGACGTTGGTATTATCTTCGTCCGTGCCGGGGTTCATCACGAAAAGAAAGATTAGCGCCGTGACGGCAATCGCGGCGAGCGCGACGGCAGCGACCATGCCGGTCGAAAAGCCCTGTCGTTCCGGCGCACGCACGGTGCGCACCTGTTCCACTTCGCGACGTGAGGTCGGCGTCTCAACCACCACGCGGCTACGTCGTTGTTCATCGTCTTGTGACATAAAATTCTCCTGTTAATTTCTGGTGTGACTAAAGGTTTGTAGCTTTCGCGCGAGGTTTGGAATCGGAGTTGTGCGAACAAGCGAAAGGGAGTGACCGGAAAATCGGGTCACTCCCCTCACACGGCTCTCGCTTAGTAACGTCTGCGTGAACGACGTTGGCTGCGAC
>JBGTHJ010000545.1:0-8399 GCA_041746175.1 Pyrinomonadaceae bacterium | reverse complement strand
GCGGTCGTGGTCGGCGACCAACCGCGCGTCTTAGCCCACGCCGTGCGCGAAAGGACGGCGGGCGCGGGGGTTCATCTCGTCCTCGATCTTGTCGGCGCGTCGTACTTCGCGGCTAATTTGGATGCGCTCATGCGGCGCGGTCGGTTGCTGCTCGTCGGCACGCTCGGCGGCTCAAGCGCGCCGCTCGACTTCCGCGTCGCGATGGGCAAACGATTGAGCATCACCGGCACGGTGTTGCGCTCGCGCTCGATCGAAGAGAAGGCGCGGGCCGTCCGTCGCTTCGCCGCGCACGTCCTGCCCGCGCTCGCGAGCGGTCAAGCGCGTCCCGTCATCGACAGCCTCTTCCAACTCGATGAAGTCCGCGCCGCCCACCAACGCCTCGAATCCAACCAGACCTTCGGCAAAGTCGTCCTGCTCGTCAATCCCTAATCGTAACTCAGCCAATAACGAACACACCGCGCAAAGAAGCAGACGATTCTATCTACGATCTGCGATCCCTGCTTGCGCGCTCGGCGTGAATGTAAGAGAATGGGTGTTCATTAGAGCGAAGGCGCGCACGGGGCGCGTGCTCGTTTGTGATATTTGGAGGGACTAATCGAAGTGAAAGCGGAATTAGAGCAGTTGATCGCTTTACAAATTACAGATACGACGATACGTAAACTACAAGGCGAGTTGGACGCCATTCCGCAAAGGCGCGCTGCTATCGAAAACGAATTCGAGCAGCGCGCCTTTGAATTTCGAGCCATCGAAAACCGCCGCGACGAGGCGCGAGCCAAGCGCGCCAAGTTTGACACCGAACTCGCAGAGACGCGCACGCACGCCGAAAAAGCCGAACGCGACCTGATGTCTTCGACCGACTCGAAGACTTATCAAGCCGCCATTCGCGAAGCCGACGCCGCCAAAAAGCACATCTCGACGCTCGAAACCAACATCCTCGAACAGATGGAGATCGTCGAACAAGCCGAGAAAGAGATCGCCGAGCGTGAAGCCGACATCAGCCGCATCAGCGCCGAAAAGGACGAGAAGCTGCAAGCCTTCGACGCGCAGACGAGCGCCCAAACCGGCGAGATCGACGTGTTGCGCGCCAAACGCGAACGTCTCACGGCGTCTTTGTCCAAACCCGTGAGCGCGCTCTACAACCGCATCAGTTCACGCATTCGCGGCGGTATCGCGGTCGCCGAGGCGCGCAATAATTCGTGTAGCGCGTGTTTCATGGCGCAACGCCCGCAGGTCATGACGCAAATCCGTCGCGGCGACGAAATCATCACCTGCGACAATTGCAGCCGCATCCTCTATTACGTCCCCGCCGAGCAGCAGGCGCAGACGGCATCGTAGAAGAGTCGGCGACGAAAATCGGGAAGCGGGGAGGCGGCGAAAGGGAGAGAGCGGTTCAACTCCTCTTCGCCGCTTCCCTTTTCTCTCGCCCGCCGCGCCATCTTTTTGTGACGCGGGCGCGCCAACATGCGCGTCGTTCTCAAACCGTCGAGGGGGGATTCGGAGGTTGGCAAGCACAAACAACGCCGGGGCAGGACGGAAGAGCGCGGGCGACAACGGCGGCGGCGACAAGCCGGTGACCGTCGGTGCTGGTGGTAGTGCTGGTGGTGATGGTGGTGGTGGTGGTGGCGGCGGAGCAAGCATGAACGCGTTGACGCGCGGGGGGCGGGCGCGTTGGTGGCAGAGGCGCGGCGCGCGGCGGAGTTTTCGCTACGAGACGCCGGACGGTAAGCGCGTCGCCGACACAGCGCAACTCGAACGCATCAAGTCGCTCGCCATCCCTCCGGCGTGGAAGGAGGTGCGCATCGCGCCCTCGCCGCGCAGCCGTCTACAGGCCATCGGCATCGACGCGGGCGGGCGCGTTCAACGCATCTATCATCCGGCGTTTGCCGCCCGGCAGCAGCGACGCAAGTATGAAAAGATCGCGCGCTTCGGCGTGCATCTCGCCGCGCTCCGGCGCAAGACCAACGCGGACATCGCGCAGGAAGGATTGCCGCGCGAGCGTGTGCTGGCGGTCATCGTCCGTCTTATCAACGACCTCTATTTCCGGGTCGGGTCGGAGCAGAGCGTCAAGCAGTATCGCACCTATGGCGTGACGACGCTGCGCAATCGCCATCTCGAAATCAAACGCGGCGGCCAACTCGTCTTCAACTTCGTCGGCAAACACCACATCCGCCACCGTCGCCTGCTCGTCGATGACGAACTCGCCGCGCTCATCCGCGACATCAAATCGCTGCGCAGTTCCAAGTTGTTCAACTATCTGGACGAAGACCAGCGCCCGCGTCCCGTCACGCCGCGCGACGTGAACGAGTACATCAAAGCGGCGACCGCGCCGGAGTTTTCCGCCAAAGATTTTCGGACGTGGGGCGGGACGCTGCTCGCCGCAGTCGAACTCGCCGAAATCGGTCGCCCCGAAGACGAGCGCGAGGCCAAACGCAACCTCGTCCGCGCCATCAAAAGAGTCGCCGAACATCTCGGCAACACGCCCACCGTCTGCCGTTCCAGCTACGTCCACCCCGTCGTCATCGAGCGGTACTGCGAAGGCACGACGCTCGACGAGTTTCGCCCGCGCAAACAACGCCGCATCCAACGCCAGCAACCCGAACACCTCCCGGAAGAAAAGGCTTTGCTCAAACTTCTCCGCGTGACGAAGCGCGGGTAGCGTTCGTCTTATAGCAAGTTGCAATTGCATGTAGCACATAAAAGAGCGGCATTGCCCGGGAGTGCGAGCGTTCGGAGAACGCGAACCATTGAACGTGCTCCGAGCACGCTTGCCAGCGGGAGGCTGGCGCTCCCGGCACTCACCCAATTGCAAACCGCTATAAACACGGTGCGATTTATTGTCCGTCATCTGGGAGGGTTAAAACCCTCGCCTTTAGGCGACGGCTTTAGCATGTGTGCAGTGCCGCGCCGGTCGTGTAAGATGCGCCGCCATGAAAGATTACCGGCGCGGCGCGCACACTACGTTCGAGATTCACCTGCACATTGTCTGGGTCACGAAGTACCGCAAGCCGGTGCTGACAGGTGAGGTAGGGTTGCGAGTCAGAGAACTGATTCGCGAAATTTGCGGCAACCACGAAGTCACGATCATGAAAGGGCACATCTCGAAAGACCATGTCCATCTGTTCGTGAGCATCCCGCCGCAAGTGACCATCAGCCGTCTGCTCCAGATGCTGAAAGGGAAGAGTTCTTTCAAGTTGATGCACGAGTTTGCACATCTGAGAAAGAAATTCTGGGGGCGGCACATGTGGGCGCGCGGGTACTTCTGCGTCAGTTCGGGAAATGTCACGGACGAAGTGATCGCGCAATACATTGAGCAGCAGAATCATGACCAAGACTCAGACTTTCGCGTGGAAGGTGAGCCGGATGCCAGTTAAAGCTTCAAGCCACGCCACGTTCAGGACTTTCAGTCCGTTACAGGGAAACCACCACCTTTGAGGTGGTGGAGGTTACGCTCATTGAAGAGACGGACGGTTGCGCCCGCGTATCCGGATGGTTTTTCCACAACTGCTAAAAAATCTGTTGTGTAAAATATTATTGATATCGTAATATCTTACGACTGGCCGATGCGCCGGTGCGCGCCGGAGAGATGGTTCTGCTGAAAGTCCTGCCAAGCACACAATGACTTCCGCCTCGTGAGCCTCAAAACGGGCAGACACATTTCTCCGGGCAGTTTTGGAAACGCGCCAACCTCTGCATAGTTAACAAGCGTTCATGTAAAGCTGTGTAGGGGAGATAAACTTCTACGGCGGCGGTCAACCACCTCGATCTCGGCGAGACATCAAAATCGACCCGAACCGGCGTCATCGCGCTTCGGACAACCAATAAACCTCGCCTACTGTAACTGAACCACAAACTATCGACCGGCATCTGCCCGACCCGACCGGCAGAGCAATCTCTTCATGAGCGTCAACATCTCTCAACTCCGCGACCTCGAACGATTCGAGCCTCCGAAAGTCTTCAGGCTGGAGCCGCGTCCGCCGAAAAAGGTGCTGACGATTTTCGGGACGCGCCCCGAAGCGATCAAACTAGCGCCCGTGATTCATGCGCTCGAAGCCGTCGGCGGGATGTTTCGCACCGTCAACGTCACGACCGCGCAGCACACCGACCTGCTCTACCCGCTCGTCCGACTCTTCGACATCGCGCTCGACTACGACTTGCAGGCGATGCAACCCAATCAGACGCCCAACGAACTTTGCTCGCGTCTGCTGGCCGCGCTCGACCCCGTGCTCGGCGACGAACGTCCCGACCTCGTGCTGGTGCAAGGCGACACGACGACCGCGCTGGCGGGCGCGCTCGCGGGGTTCCACCGCTCGATTCCGGTGGCGCACGTCGAAGCGGGCTTGCGCTCGGGCAACTGCGAAAGTCCGTACCCGGAAGAGATGAACCGCCGGTTGATTACGAGCCTCGCGACGTACCACTTTGCGGCGACCAACGGCAACCGCTTGACGCTGCTCGGCGAGGGCGTCGCGGAACGAAGCATCTTCGTGACGGGCAACCCCGTCGTCGATTCGCTCAAGATGATTCTCGAACACGGCGAGACGACCCCCGCCGTCGCCGCGCTGCTTGAAAAGACGGCGGGGATGCGTCGTCTGCTGCTGACCACGCACCGCCGCGAAAGCTTCGGCGACGCGCTGGCGGAAAACCTTCGCACCATCCGCCGCTTCGTCGATGCGCACACGGACGTGACGCTCGTCTTCCCGGTTCACCCGAACCCATCGGTCGCGCACGCCGCGCGCGGCATCCTGTCAGGTCGCCCGCGCATACATTTGATCGACCCGCTCGTCTATCAGGATTTCGTCGCGCTTTTGTCGAGCGCGTGGCTCATCGTTTCGGATTCGGGCGGCGTGCAGGAAGAAGCGCCGACGCTCGGCAAGCCGCTGTTGATCTTGCGCGAAAATACGGAACGCCCGGAGGCGGTCGCGGCGGGCACGGCGCGTCTCGTCGGCGGGCGTCCGGAAAGTTTGCAGGAGATGCTCGAAGAGGCATACCGCGAGGGCAGTTGGACGGAGCGCGTCGAGAAGATCGACAACCCGTTCGGGCACGGCGACAGCGGAAAACGCATCGCGGAGATTATTGCCGCGTTGTTGGGCGTCTCCGTTGAGCAATACGTGAGGGTCAGTTGACGATGAACGCAGAACCCGCACGACCGCGCCAGCATTTGCTGACCGTGATGCTCGAAGACTATTTTCACGCCGCTGCTTTCAAGGGGCTGATTCAGCGCGGGCAGTGGTATCGCTTCGAGACGCGCTTCGAGCAGAACACGCTCAAGGCGCTCGACCTCCTCGACCGCTTCGGCATCAAAGCCTCTTTTTTCGTGCTCGGATGGGTGGCGGATAAACAGCCGGACATCGTTCGCGAAGTGGCGCGACGCGGGCACGAAGTGGCAAGTCGCGGACTCTATCATCGCAGCACGCGCCGGATGACTCCCGCAGAGTTCCGCGACGACCTGCGCCGCGCACGCGAAGCGGTCGAACTCGCAACCGGCACACAGGTGATGGGTTATCGCGCGGCGCGCCGCTGGTCGTCGCCCGCCGATCTGTGGGCGCTCGACGTGCTCGCCGAAGAGGGCTACGCCTACGATTCGAGCATCATCCCGATGGCTCGCGCGTTCAGTTCCGAGTCGTGGCGATACTCTGCGCACCAGCATCGTGCGGGCGAGCGCACTATCTGGGAGTTTCCCGTCTCGACGTACAACCTGCTCGGCTGGCGACTTCCCGTCGCCGGGGGCAACTATCTACGGCAGTTTCCGCAAGCGCTCTCGAAGCACGCCTTCAAGCGCTGGCACGAAACATCGGACGCGCCGTTCGTGATGTATACGCACGTTTGGGAACTCGACCCCGACCAGCCCCGTATCAGCGGGGCGTCGCCGCTCGCGCGGGTTCGCCACTATCGCAACCTCGACAAGATGACCGCGATGCTCGAAGAGTTTTTCAAGACCTACAACTTCTCCGGCATCGCCGACTATCTCCAACTCACGCGCACGCCCGTTGCCGGACACGACCGCTCGCAACTTTCCGCCGCCGCCACCGCCACCGCCACCGCCACCGCTTACGATGCCGACCCTGCCTTCGCCATCGAACGCCGCCGTCTCGAACGTCGTCGCCCCGTGCGCCCCGTCGCCCCGTCAACCGAACCCACGACGACGGGGGGCGCGCAACACCAACCGGCAAATTCGCCGACTCCGGTTAGCATCGTCGTGCCCTGTTACAATGAAGAACTGATCCTGCCGTATCTCGCCAACACGCTCCGCAGCGTGCAAACCGCGCTGCGCGACGATTACGATTTGCGCTTCATCTTTGTCGATGATTGCAGCAGCGACCGAACCGCCGACTCGTTGCGCCGGATGTTCGGCGCGTGGACGAATTGCACGTTCATCCGTCACCCGCGCAACGTCGGCGTCGCCGCCGCGATCCTCAACGGAGTGCGCCACGCCGACACCGAAATCGTCTGCTCCATCGATTGCGACTGCACCTACGACCCGCACGAACTGCGCGCCATGATTCCTTTGCTCGCCGCCGACGTTGATATGGTGACGGCTTCGCCCTACCACCCGCAGGGGGGCGTGCGGAATGTGCCGGGCTGGCGGCTGTCGCTCTCGATGGCGGCATCGTTTCTTTACCGGCAGACGCTCCGGCAAAAACTGTTCACCTACACGAGTTGTTTCCGCGTCTACCGTCGTAGCGCGGTTGTGGATCTGCGACTCTGGGAGACGAGCTTTCTCGGCGTCGCCGAAACGCTCGGCAAACTCGACCTCCATGGCTCAAAAATCGTCGAGCACCCGGCGACGCTCGAAGTGCGGCTGTTCGGTCGCTCGAAAATGAAGGTGCTCAGAACCATCGCCGGGCATCTCCGCCTGCTCGCGCGACTGGCGGCGATGCGCGTCCGCCTCGAACACGGCGCGGCGGGCGAACTTCTCGCCGAAGAAACTCATGCCCCCGCCGCCGCCCCGCGCGAAATTCCGCTCGGCTCTGGCTACCAGGCTCCACCCATCATCCCGCAAAAGTAAAAAATCAAAATGAATCAAACCACGCTTTATCAGGACGGGCTGCTGGTGCTGCCCTCGGATCAGGATGCGACCGGGCGCACGCTCGGCGACGAAGAGTTGATGCTGCTCGCCGAAGCCATCACGAGCGGCACGCTGACCAGCACCAAAGGGCGTTTCGTCAAGACGCTCGAAGAGAGATTCGCCGCGCTCTACGGCGTGCGCACGGCTTATGCGTGCGCTTCCGGCACGGCGGCGATTCACGTCGCCATCGCCGCGATTGACCCCGAACCCGGCGACGAAATCGTCTCTTCGCCCATCACCGACATGGGCGCGCTCGCGCCGATTTTGTATCAGGGCGCGATTCCGGTCTTCGCCGATGTCGATGTCAAAACCTATAACCTGACGGCGCGCACCATCGAAGCTGTTTTGAGCGAGCGGACGCGCGCCATCGTCGTCACGCACCTGTTCGGCAACCCGTGTGAGATGCGCGAGATCATGGCGCTCGCCAACGAGCGGGGCATCCCGGTCATCGAAGATTGCGCGCAGAGCTACCTGGCGCGTCACGACGGGCGATTGACCGGCACGATTGGCGCCATCGGCTGTTACAGTTTGCAGCAGGGCAAGCACATGACGACGGGCGAAGGCGGCCTCGTCACGACCGACGACGAAGCCCTCGCGCGCCGGATGTTTCTCTTCATCAACAAGGCGTGGGGTTACGGCGACGCGAACCCTGACCATTATTTTCTCGCACTCAATTACCGGCTCAGTGAATTGCAGGGCGCGGTCGCGGTCGCGCAACTCGACAAGCTCGAATGGGTGGTCGAGCATCGCATCGAAGCGGCCAACGAACTGACGATGCATCTGCGCGGGCTGCGCGGCATCGAGACGCCGCACGTCAACCCGTCGAACGTCCACACGTACTGGAAATACTGTCTCCGCGTCGACGGTGAAATCGTGCGTGGCGGCGCGAACGCGCTCGCGCGCCTGCTCAAGCAGCGCGGCATCGCCTCCGCGCCGCGCTACATCCAGAAGCCCGCCTTCATGTGCGAAGTTTTCCAGAAGCAACGCACCTTCGGCAACAGCCGTTTCCCCTTCACGCTCGCGCGCCCCGAAGCCGTCGATTACGATGCCGCGCGCTTCCCCGGAACCTACGCCGCGCTCGAAGGCGTCCTCGTCCTGCCGTGGAACGAGCGCTACACAGGAGAGCACATCGACTATATCGCGTCGGCGGTTCGAGATGCGGTCGAAGAGTTGTCGTTGTAACCCGGAGCATTTGATAACTCATGTTACGCAGCGAGAGGCTGCGGATTGAATTTGACAAGTTCGGCGTAAGCTGCCTTCAACGCCGATAAATAGATCTTTGACTTGATCGTAAAATGACCGACGCCGGTCTTGAGCTTCAAGGCTTCCAGTTTGA
>JBGTHJ010000544.1:0-2543 GCA_041746175.1 Pyrinomonadaceae bacterium | reverse complement strand
CGCTTTTGCTCGGCGGGCTGGCGCTGCTGCCTCTGCGCGCATCGCGCAACGACGGCTCGACGCCGCGACGGCGTCCCGTCGCGGGTATTGTCCTCTTCTCCGTCGGGTTTCTGCTGGTCTGCGGTCTGACCGCGCTCGCGTATTTTGCGGACTCGCGGAACCCGCGCGTGCGCGAGCAACTGGCGCGACAGGCGACCGCCGAGGAAGAGTTTCGACGCGTGCCCTTCGAGCCGCTTCGTCAATCCTCGAACGCGCCCGACGCCACCCCCGCCGCAGATTCGCCCGCACCGCCGCCCGGTGTTTTCACGCAAAACTGCGCGAAGTGTCACGGGACGCGGGGTGAAGGCCGTTCTATCAATCCTTCGCTCATCGGCGTCGCCGCCCAACCGCGCCGCACCGTCGAAGACATCGTGGCGATTTTGAACGACCCCGCCGCTTTCGGACTCGAATCACGGATGCCGTCATTCGCCGACAAACTCACCGACGACGAGAAGCGCGCTATCGCCTCATGGATAACCACGCTCAAGAAATGACCGGCGCGCACGCCCGCGCCACTTCCAAACCCGCGCCGCGATGGGCTATACTCTCGACGCTTTCCAAACATCTTCTTATCAATAGTCCATCATCATTTGGAGACCGAAACCGGATGAAAACATTCAAACTCGCCATCGTCTTTAGCGCGCTCGTCGTCTTCGCGATCTCTTGCGGCACGTCTAACGATCAAACCGCCAACACGACACGGCCATCGGCGACAACGGCGACGACGCCCGCCTCCGCGACGCCGACGCCGACGCCCGACGAATTCGCCGTCGCGCGCTCCGATTTCAACAACACCTGCATCAGGTGTCACAAAGAGAACGGCGAAGGCGGCACCGTCGAACTCGACGAGGGGGCGACGCTCAAGGTTCCGAGTTTCAAGTCGGAAGACGCGCGCCGCGATTCGGACAAAGACTTCATCCGCCAAATCACCAATGGCGGCGACGGGATGCCCGCCTTCAAGGACAGACTGACGCCTGAACGCATCGAAAATCTCGTCCGATTCATCCGCAAAGAATTTCAATCGGACGCGAAGTAACAACGCCACCCCGCGCCGCCGCGACGGTGGACATAGCCCGCGCCTCCGTGTCATTCTCTGTGTCGTTCAAACAGCAGTGTCCGCACCCGTAGCTCAGTTGGATAGAGCGTCTGACTTCGAATCAGAAGGTCGTAGGTTCGAGCCCTACCGGGTGTATCAATAAATGCAATAAGTTAAGGGCAGCCCGTGAGCTGCCCTTTCTCGTCTTGTGTGCCAATAGTGTGCCAACCTCTGAGGCACCGTTACCCTGTGCCGTTCTGCCGAGCGAACAGAATGCTTTCCAGCTTCTCCGACGCCGCTTGCTGCATTGAAGGCAGAACATGGGAGTAAGTGTCGAGCGTCAGAATAATGTTGGCGTGGCCTAACCTTTCGCTGACAACCTTGGGGTGCTCATTCGCGGACAGCAGGAGCGTGGCACAAGAGTGACGCAGATCATACAGGCGGAAGGATTGCGATAGATTGGCGCGCTTCAGTATCCGTTTGAAATGCAGGCGATCAAGCGTGCGTAACAGGATTGGCCTCCCGTCAGGCGTGGCGAATACAAGCCCGTTGTTCTGATAGGCAGCCCCAGCCTTCAACCGTTCAGCCGCCTGCCCGCGCTTGTGCTTTTGCAGCGCGAACAGGATAGACGCGGGAAAGGGTACGGTGCGGCGGCTGCGCGCTGTTTTCGGTTCGCCATAATACCACTCACCGCCTTTACGCCAGATGAGTGTCCTTTGCACTGTCGCCGCGCCTTTCTGCAAGTCGGTATCTGACCATTTGAGGGCAAGATACTCTTCCGGTCGCATCCCGGTCGCCAGCGCGAACGTGAACACAGCCCCGTAATGATCTTCTGCGGCTGCCGAAAGAAAGCGGGCTGCCTCATCCAGCGAGAAGGCTTGCATCTCCCTGTGCTCCCTGCGCGGTAGTTCCACAGCCTCACAAGGGTTGCGGGAAAGCAGGTGCCAGCGCACGGCCTGTTTTAAGGCAGAAGCGAGGACGGAATGCGTATAGCGTATGCTGCGGGCCGAATAACAAAGCTCTGGTCGGGCGCGGAAGTCTGACCCTCTGGGTCAGTGATGAGATTATCGCGCAGTGGCGTGAGACCACGCGCACGGGAAAGCGCGGCTCTCCACGCACCTATACCGAGACCGCGATTCTTTGTATGGCGACTCTCGAAGAGGTTTATCGCTTGCCGCTCAGAGCCACGCAAGGGCTGATGCGCTCGGTCGTCAAACTGCTTGGGGTGGCGTTAGACGTGCCCGATTACACGACTTTGTGCCGACGACGCACAGCGTTGGAGCTCGAGTTGCCGCGCCGGGAAAAGTCGGAACCCCTTCATCTGGTGGTGGATTCGACCGGCCTCAAAGTCTATGGCGAGGGCGCGTCGAAGGTGCGTCAACACGGGTGGAGTCGTCGCCGCACATGGCGCAAACTTCATCTCGGCGTGGACGAAGCGACGGGAGCGGTGGTGGCGGCGGCGGCGGTT
>JBGTHJ010000543.1:0-8124 GCA_041746175.1 Pyrinomonadaceae bacterium | reverse complement strand
GACTTGTTGACCGTCAGCAACAAGTCGCGCGCCGCTAGCCTCTATAGCAAGTTGCAATAGCATGTAGCACCTAAAGGAGAGTCGCCCCCTGGGAGCGCGAGCCTCCGGCTCGCTTTGAGCGTGCTGGATCACGCAGGCCAGCGGGACGCTGGCGCTCCCGGCACTCACCCAATTGCAAACCGCTATATTCGTTAAGCTTCGAGTTCGATTTGTCGGGCGGAGATGACTTGCGGAAGCGCGCGAAGTTCGGCGAGCGTCGTGGCGTCGAGCGGGGCGTCGGTTTCGATAACGGCCATCGCTTCGCCGCCGCGTTCGCGCCGTCCGAGATGAAAGCGGCTGATGTTGATGCCGTGTTCGCCGAGCACCGTGCCGATGCGACCAATCACGCCGGGCACGTCGCGGTTGCGCGTCACGACCATGTAGCCCACGGGAATCGCCTCCATGCGGAAGCCGTCGATTTCGATGATGCGCCCGTCGGCACCGCGCGGGCCGAACAGTGTGCCCGCGACGCTCTGTTCGCCGTCCGCCGTCACAACCACAGTTCTGATAGCGGGCGTCGCATCGCTCGCGCCGCTATGTTTATAAGCTGTGGTGACCGTGATGCCGCGTTCTTCGGCGATGAGAAAAGCGTTGACGACGTTGGCCCGCGCGCTCATGTCGCGCAGCAACCCCGCGAGAAAGGCGCGCGTTGCGGGCGCGGCGTCCATCTCCGCCATCTCGCCCGCGTATTCGATTTTGACTTCGCGCACCGCCCCGTCGATCAGTTGCGCCTGAAATCTTCCGAGCCGCTCCGCCAGTGTGAGGTACGGCTGAAGCACGTTCAACTCCTGCGCGCCGAGCGACGGGACATTGACCGCGCCGCGCAACGCGCCGGTCAGGAAGTAGTCGCGCATCTGTTCGGCGACCGTCACGGCGACGCCCTCCTGCGCCTCTAGCGTCGAAGCGCCGAGATGCGGCGTAGAGATTACTTCGTCAAGTGCGAGCAGCGGATGGTCGCCGGGCGGAGGTTCCTGCTCGAATACGTCGAGCGCCGCGCCCGCGACGCGCCCCTCCCTGAGCGCATCGTACAACGCGCGCTCGTCAACCAGTCCGCCCCGCGCGCAGTTGATGACGCGCACCTCCGGTTTCATCGACGCAAACTCGCGCGCTCCGATGATGCCGCGCGTCTCCGCCGTAAGCGGAGTGTGGACGGTGAGAAAATCGGCTCGCGCACACACGTCTGCGAGCGATGCGAGTTCGATCTCGAAATCACGCGCCTGTTCCGGCGAGATGAACGGGTCGAAGGCGACGACCTTCATCTCGAAGCCCCGCGCGCGACTCGCCACCACGCGCCCGATTCGGCCAAGCCCGACGATGCCGAGCGTCTTGCCCCGCAACTCGACCCCGACAAACTTCTTCCGCTCCCACTTTCCGGCGCGCAAACTTGCGTTGCCCTGTGGCACGCGCCGCGCCAGCGCGAGCAATAGCGCGATGGTGTGCTCGGCGGTGGTCATCGTGTTGCCGTCCGGCGCGTTCATCACGACGATGCCGCGCGCCGTCGCCGCCGCCACGTCGATGTTATCGACCCCGACCCCCGCACGCCCGACCGCACGCAGTCGGATGGCGGCATCCATCAACGGCGGCGTCACCTTCGTCTCGCTGCGGACGATCAAGCCGTCGAATTCGCGCACCGCCGCGAACAACTCGTCGCCCTTCAAACCCGTCCGCTTCTCAACAGCGAAGCCGGCAGCCCGCAAAGGCTCAAGCCCGCTCTCGCTCACATCATCGGAAACAAGAATTTTGATATCAGTCATAATTTAGGAAGCAGCGCGCAACGGACGGCAAGGGGACAGCCGCGCCAGGAAATTTGGTTTTGCTGGCTGTCCGCCTGCTGCTCGTCGAATCTACATCGGCCCGCCCGTGTCGCTGCCATCGGCGCGTCCGTCTCCGTCGGGATGCGGCGCGGGCGAAGAACCTTCGAGCGCGCTGTTGCTGCTGCTCTCCGAACTGCCGCCGGTCGTGCCGGAAACATTTGCGCCCTCTTCGATGTCGCTCAAAGTCTCGCTGCTCGTGGCATCGTCGGACTTCGGCTTCTGGTCTGCCGAAGCTTCGGTCGAAGCCGTTGAATTTTTATTCTCGTCCATCCCGGTTCCCCCTTTACAGAATTAGATAGATTGATGTCAGCAGCGACAGCAGCGTCGCCGCGTAAGCGCCGGCGAGCACGTCGTCGGCCATGATTCCCAAACCCGATTCGAGCGATTCGAGCCGTCGAATCGGGTACGGCTTCCAGATGTCGAACACGCGAAACGCGACGAAGCCCGCGACAATCGCCCACATCCCCGCGCCGAATGGAATGAACAGAAATGTGATGAGTTGCCCGACGACTTCATCGATGACGACCGCGCCCGGGTCTTTGCGTCCGAGCAACTTCTCCGCGCGCGTCGCCGCCCACACCCCCGCCACGCTCAGACCAATCAGCATCACGAGCACGAACGTCGTCCGAAAGGCTTCGAGCGGCGGCACGCTGATCCCGCGCGCCGTGGCGTAGGCGAAAAGACGCACGCTCGCCTCACCGAGCAGCAAATAGATTCCGACGCCGACCGCCGAACCCCACGTCCCCGGCGCGATCGAAATCATCCCGACGCCGCACGTCGCCAACGCCAGCGCGACCCAATCGCCCGCCGTCCGGCTGCGTCGCGGGCGCGCGACGTTGACCCCGGTGGTCACCACGACCGGCGGATTCAACTCGTCGCTGGATTCTTTGATCACTCGCATCGCAACGTGAAGGGTGACAGGTCAAAGCAAGATTTAATCTTGCCCCCCGTCACGGTTCTACGATTTCTCCGACCAAATCGTATTCCTGCGCTTCGGTGATGAGGACGTTGACGAAGTCGCCGGGCACGGGAGACGAACCTTCGGGCGCATCGTTGATGAGGACGCAGCCGTCGATGCCGGGGGCTTGCGTTTCGATGCGTCCCTGCCAAAGCAATTCCGTCTCTTCCGACTCCCCCTCGAATAACACGCGCACGGTCGAACCGACGCGCGCGCGGTTGCGCTTGAGCGAGATGCGCGCCTGCTCTTTCATCAGCTTCGTGCGCCGACGCTTAGCCACACGCGCGTCAACCTTGCCGGGCAGCATGTAGGCGGGCGTGCCCTCTTCGTCCGAATACGTGAAGACGCCGACGCGGTCGAACTCCATCGCACGGACGAAGCCGAGCAACTCCTCGAAGTCTTCTTCCGTCTCGCCGGGAAAGCCCGTGATGAAGGTCGTGCGCACCGCGATGCCGGGCACGCGCCCCCGGACGCGCTCGATCAGTCGTTCGAGCGATGCGCGCGTGCCGCCGCGTCGCATCGACTTCAAGACGTTAGCCGACGCATGCTGCAAAGGCATGTCGAGATACTTGACCGCCTTCGGCTCGGTCGCCAGCACGTCGAGAAAGGCGTCGCTGATGTGCGTCGGGTAGGTGTACATCACGCGCACCCATTCGATACCGTCGAGGTGCGAAAGTTCGCGTAACAGATGCGACAAGCCGTCGGGTTGTCCGAGGTCTTCGCCGTAGCGCGACGAATCCTGCGCGACGAGTATCAACTCTTTGACGCCCTGTTCGGCCAACTGCCGTGCCTCGCTCACGACCGAGCCGAAACGACGACTGCGAAAATGGCCGCGCATCTGCGGGATGAAACAGAACCCGCACGGGCGGTCGCAACCCTCGGCGATCTTCACGTAAGCCGAGTAGCCGGGCGTCGCGAGCACGCGCGGCGTCGATTCGTCGTAGAGATAGGTCGCGCTCTGATTGCCGATGGAAACCACCGGCAGACGGCGCGTGTTGACTTTCTCATCGCAGACGGTCGTGATGTCGTTGATTTGATTCGTCCCGATGAAGGCGTCAACTTCCGGCATCTCCGCGCGAAGTTCATCCCGGTATCGCTCGACCAGACACCCGGCAACGACGAGCCGCCGCACCTTTCCTTCCGACTTCAAACGCGCGGCTTCCAAAATCGCATCGATCGATTCCTGCTTCGCCGCGTCGATAAAACCGCAGGTGTTGACGACGAGCGTGTCGGCTTCGCCCGCGTCGCTCGTGAGTTCATAACCCGACTGCTTGAGTTGCCCCATCATCACCTCGCTGTCAACGAGGTTCTTCGGACATCCCAGACTGATAAATCCAACTTTCTTCATAAATTGATGCTTCTTAAAAAAATGCGGCGGGCGGCGGGTGCACGATTAAAACGTCATCCTTCGCTTGTCATCCGTCACTCGTCGCGGAGTTTTCCATTTTTCGTAAAAGATTCTCTATCTCGGCGCGCTCGGTCGCCGAAAGATTTTCCGCGCCGTAGCGGACGCGATGATAGGCGCGTGTGATCGACATGGCTTCGGGGACGCCCGTCGCCGTCGCAAATTCGAGCGGCGTCTGATGCGTCTCGCGCTGCATCCCACGCGCCGCGAGCGAATTTAACATCCGCTCGTAGAAGGCGATGACCGCTGCGACCTTCGACTCCGGCGGATGCCGCTTGCGCCGCCTGGTAATCATGCGACGGACGAACAAAGTAAAAAGAAGCAACAACGCGACCGGCGCGACCAACAACAAAAACTTCGGCGCACGGTCGAGAAAAGAGACGACCGCGCCCGTATTGCTCGAAGAGATTTGCCGCCACCAGGCCGATAGATGCGCTCTCAAACCTTCGGCAGACTGGCCGAGCGCGCGGCGATACGCGCCGAGCCGACCACGTAGATTGTTGGCGATAGAGCGTTGTTCGTCCTTATCATAAGCGACAACGTATTGAATCCAAAACAACTCTATAGCTTCGGCGTAGTTTTGCAGTTGCGCGCTGAGTCCCATCCCGGCTTCGGAGACGGAGGAACCCGCCGGAGGCGTCGGATCAAAAGTCACCCAGGCATCAGTCTCCGGGAAATAGACCTCGACCCACGAGTGCGCGTCCTGCTGTTCGACGGTATAGGCATCCGCCGCGCGGTTGTAGCGTCCCGTCTGAAAACCGTTGACGACGCGCGCCGCGATGCCCTGCGTGCGGAGCATCACGGTCATCGCCGTCGAGAAAAACTCACAGTGCCCGGCGCGACTCTCGAACAGAAAAGCGGCGAGCGGGTCAGCCCCGACAGGCAAATCATCCAGACTGTAGCGATAGCCGCCGCCGTAAGCGTTCCGGTTGAGATGCGCTTCGACGGCGCGCGCCGTGTCGTAACGGTTGGGCGCAACGGATTCTTTGCGCACCAACCCCGCGAGACCGGCGATGCGCGGGTCGAGGTTGCCGGGAAGTTGTAGATAGTTCGACTTCGCGAGCGGGTACGGTTCGGCGTCCGCGCGAAGTTGGTCGGCGCGCGGCTCAATCGTGTCGGAATAGGCGCGGTACGTGATGCGCTCTTGCGGATGGAGTCGCGATGTCAGCGCGCCTTCCGTGTCGCGTTGAACGAACGGTAGCGCACCCTGTAACCCGATGGCGCGCGGCGCGACGAACAGCACCGACGTGTCTATCGGCTCGATGAAAAAAGTCTGCGTCGTGATGCGTTCCAGCCCGGCCGTCGTGCCCAGTTGATAGAAGTCCTTGTCGTTACTTGAAACGACCTCTTTTCTCTCCGATGATCGTCGCCAACGCCGCCCGTCGAAACGGTCGAGCGCCACGCCGCGCCAGCGCAGATTCGCGCTGCTGACGACCCCATCGGGTTCTTCGACGCGCACGCGCATCACCGTCCCCTTGCCCCGCTCCAAGCGGGCGATGTCGCCGAGCGTGACCTCATCAGAGAAGCCGACGAAACCCGTCGCGCCGCCACCCCCCGTGCGCGCCAGCACGCTGTCGCCGTAGCGCGGGGTGATAAAAAAAATCGGCAACGCGAACGCGAAAACCAGCGCCAGCAGTAAACCCGCCGCTTGCGGCAAACGCCGGAGTTCGCTGTTTTGCTTGCGCGACCAATGCCGCGCGAGCCGGACGGTCAACGTCGCATCGTGCGCGACGAGCAGCCGCGTCTCGCTGTCTGCCACGGCGCGTTTCGCTTTTCGCAGCTCAAAACAAATGACCGTCAGCAACGCGCAAAACAGATACAGGCTCAGCGTAACGAGAAACAGCGGACTGACGCTCAGTCCGGCAGCCAGCAAAACCTCGAAGAACGAAATCAGATAGAGGAACAGCCAGTCGCGGTCGGCCTTGACCTGCAAAAGTTTTATCGACGATAGAAACAGTGTCAGGTGGACGAGCGCGTTGACGCCGCTCGTCCCCTCGGCAAAACCGTTCTGCAACGTCCAGTCGATGTAGAAGAGCGGCAGCGAGAGCAGCACCACCACAAGTCCGACGCGCTCCGACAACCGCCACTTCGTAGCTTCGAGTTTCCACGCCGCGACCAGCACCACCGCGAACAGCACGGCGAGTCCCGCGCTCATGCCGCCCGACACCGCCAGCGTCAACGCACCGCACGCGATCATCGCGTGCGAAGCCGCTCGAAAATAAGTCTCAAACGTCATCGATTCTCGACGGACAAATCCCGGCTAACTTCCAAAATCAAGACAAGAACAAAGTTCGCGCGGCGCTATTGCCATTGAACTTTGGGCGCTGCCGCACGCCAAACACGATTCCCACTTAGACTCAGGCTTTTTTCTTGGGTCGAATCTCGAACAGTTTCGGCCACAGCTTGCCGGTCACAAACAGACGGTCACCCGCTTCGTCGTAGGCGATGCCGTTGAGTACGGCTTCAGGGTCGCGCCGCTCGGCGTCGGGCAGCAGCCCGTTCAAATCTATCCAGCCGAGAATTTTCCCCGTCGCCGGATCGATGCGCACGATACGGTCGGTGTGCCAAATGTTCGCATAAATCTCGCCTCGGATGAATTCGAGTTCGTTTAGTTCCCTGAGCGGGCGACCATCCTCGAAGACGCTGATGGTGCGCGCGATGCTGAAATCCGTCGGGTCGATGAAACGAATCTGGTTCGTGCCGTCGCTGAGGATCAAATGCTTTCCGTCGTGCGTCAGCCCCCAACCCTCACCGTCGTAGCGAAACTCCCCCTGCTTCGCAAAAGTCGCGGGGTCGTAGATGAACCCCTTTTTGTGCTGCCACGTCAACTGGAACAACTTGCCCTGAAAAAGCGTCAACCCTTCGGCGAAGTACTGATCATCAACGTCAACCTGCTTCAGCACCTTGCCGGTCGTCAGTTCGACACGCCGCAAGCTCGACTCGCCGTTCTGCCCTGTGCTCTCCAGCAACGCACCTTCACTGAAAATCAAACCCTGCGTAAACGCCGTGCGGTCGTGCGGCCAGGCGTTGACTACCTCGTAGGCATAGGTCGGCACATCTCCAGACGCCGACGCATCGTTGTCACTTCGCTGTTTCATGCCTTCGGAGCTTCCCGGCGTCACGTTCGCATTGCGGCTTGCACCCTGCTTAGTCTGCGCGCCGTTCTGCGTCTGACAACTAAAGCCCAACATCGTTAACGAGAAAACCACCAGCGCCACTTTCGACATTTGAGATTTCATTGGCTCGTCATCTTTCGGGCGTTGAACTTAAATTATGATGGAAGCAAAGTCCAAACTGATGCTTCCGACCGCATTTTCTCTCAGCCTTGCGAAAAAGCAAAAGCCCGCCTTGACACGAGCGGCCAAGCGGGCTTTTGCTTTTTAATAGATCCGGCGACTTCCTACTCTCCCACACAGTTACCCGTGCAGTACCATCGGCTCCAAGAGGCTTAACTTCCGTGTTCGGGATGGGAACGGGTGTGACCCTCTCGACAAAATCACCGGAAAACTTTTCAACTCTGCGAATGAGAGCTTTGATAATCGAATAGTTAACTTTCGCAAGCACACTCTGTACAAGTGCCTGAATTTGTAAAGCTTGAGAGTAAGTCTTACGGTCAAGCCATGGGAACATTAGTACTGGTCAGCTAAGCATATTACTACACTTACACACCCAGCCTATCAACGTGGTGGTCTACCACGAGTCTCACTGGCAGGACTAATCTCTGGTCTGGCTTCACGCTTAGATGCATTCAGCGTTTATCCATGCTCGACATAGCTACCGAGCGCTACCGCTGGCGCGATAACTCGTACACTAGAGGTCGATCCAACCCGGTCCTCTCGTACTAAGGTCAGATTCCAACAATCCTGCTCCGCCCACACCAGATAGGGACCGAACTGTCTCGCGACGTT
>JBGTHJ010000542.1:0-2393 GCA_041746175.1 Pyrinomonadaceae bacterium | reverse complement strand
GTTCGTGCCGGAGCGGGGCGGGGCGGCGTCGCAGTTGCGCGCCGTGTGGAACGCTTCGATCGCGTCGGCGCTCGGCGCGGACGGGCGGAGAAACTTTTGCTGGGGCGGTTCGACCGCGATTCGCCGCGCGACGTTTGAACGTCTCGACGTGCGCGAGCGTTGGCGCGGCACGCTCTCCGACGACTTCGCTTTGACGCGCGTGCTCCATGAAGCAAAACTCCCGATTCATTTCGCGCCCGCGTGCCTCGTCGCCTCGCACGAAGATTGCACCTTCGGCGAATTGTTCGAGTTCACTACGCGGCAACTGAAAATCACGCGCGTCTACGCGCCGCACCTGTGGCTCATCGTGCTGTTCTCGAACCTGCTGTTTGCGTCGGTCTTCTTCGGCGGCCTCGCGCTCATCGCTGCACGCGCCGCCGACGGGTCGCCGTTCGCCGTGCCGCTCATCATCATCGTCGTCATCTTCATGCTCGGAGCGGGGAAGGCCGGGCTTCGTCTGCGCGCGGTGCGGTTGTCGCTGGCGGCTTCGGGCGCGCGGATCAGCACGGGCGCGCACGTTCTGCTGTGGCCGCTTGCGGCGCTCATCTACTTGTATAACGCGCTGGCCGCGCTCGTCTCACGTCGTATCAACTGGCGCGGCATCAGCTACGAATTGAAATCGCCGACGGAAACTGTCAACATCTCGCGCGACGCATCGGCAACGACGACGGAAGCGTCAGAAGTCGAACGCGCGCGACGCGTCTGACGAAAGCTAACAACCAACAGATGCCCGACAACAAAGCCGTCAAACTTTATCAACTCCTGCGCTCGACCGCCCGCGCGCGGAGGCTCGGCACCGCGATCTTCTTCATCACGTCGCGCTGCAACGCCAAGTGCGAGACCTGTTTCTATCACGCGGAACTGAATCAGCCGGGCGACCTGACGTTCGAGCAGATTGAAAAAGTTTCGCGGACGATGCCGCCCATCACAGACCTTTGGCTCTCCGGCGGCGAGCCGACGCTGCGGCACGATGCGTCGGAAATCATCGACCTGTTTGTCCGCAACAACGGCGTCGAGCGCGTCATTATCCCGACCAACGGACTCATCAAAGCGCGCGTCTACGAGATCGTCGAACGCGCTCTCGGCACGCACGCGCATCTCGATTTGTATCTCAACATCGCGCTCGATGGTTACGGCGAGACGCACGACCGCGTGCGCGGCGTCCCGGGCAACTGGCAGAAGACGCTCGATTGTATCCGCGCGCTCTATCCGCTCAAAGAGCGTTTCGCGGATCGCTTCCGGCTCAACGTCAACACGGTCGTGTGCGCCGAAAACTTCGGCGAGATCGAAAAACTCGCGGGTTTCCTGTGGGAAAATTTCCGGCTCGACGGGCACTATTTCAACATCATTCGCGGCGCGACCAAAGTCGGCGAAAGCATCAAGCGCGTGCCGCCCGAAATTCTGCCGGAGATGTACGCGCGCGTCTCCGCGTTGACCAAACGCTACGGCGACCGCATGTTTGAGGCGGACGACCGCACCACGCGCTTCGTCAAAAATCTGGCCTACGTCGGCGCTATCACGACGCACTATCGCACCCAACTCGCCAACTTCAGCGAGCCGACCGCGTGGGCTTTTCCCTGCACGGCGGGCGAGACGACCGCTGTTATCGACTACGACGGCGGGGTGCGCGCCTGCGAGTTACGCGAAAAGTTTGCGACGCTGGCCGATTACGATTACGATTTCGGCGCGCTCTGGGCGGCGCACGAACGCGACGCGGAACTCGCGGCGATTGATGGCGGTAAGGCTTGCTGGTGCACGCACGTCTGCTTCATCCACGACTCGATGCGCCACTCGCGCCGCGCGCTGCTCTGGGAACTGCCGAAGAACTTTGCGATGCGTGAACGCTGGTGAAGCGCACGGGATTGACCATCAGACCGGTGACGTTGGGCTGAAACCCGTTCCGCGAACGAGCCGTCTTTTTATCTCGACAGCAAACGCCGGTCGTCCGATTCCAAATGTCCGAGCACGACGAACAAAATGTGACGCGCAAGAGTGGGCTGGTATATGCGGCGGTGTTCGCCATCGTCTCTTCGATTCTGGTGTGTCTGGTGGGCGGGTGGCTGCTCGACAAGTGGCTGGGGACGAGTCCGTGGTTGGTGGTCGGTGGGCTGCTGTTGGGCACGGTGGTCGGGTTCTACGAGTTCGTTGTCATCATGTCGCGGGTTGATTGAGCGACTCGCGCCGCGCCCGCTCGACAGCCTGCCGGGGTCGCGTGTAAAATCGACTGTTCTGAGATGAGCGAAATAGCCAACAGCGGAGACCTCGCAGCTTTTGCGGGCGAAGAGTCGGCGACCGAGCGGCGCATCTTTCGCAGCATGTGCGCGACGGTCGTGGCGGCGGTCGGGCTGAGCGCG
>JBGTHJ010000541.1:0-1913 GCA_041746175.1 Pyrinomonadaceae bacterium | reverse complement strand
AGCCGCACCGCGTCACAGTCGAAACCGAAGACGTGCGGAGCGGAGAGCGGCGACTGTTCGCGGCGCGGCTGTTCGTCGATGCGACGGGCACGAACTCGCCCGTCTCGCGGCAGCTCAACGAGGGACGCGCGATCACGCACGTCTGTCCGACGGTCGGGACGGTGGCGCGCGGCTTCCTGCGCGGCGACGAGCCGGACAAAGTTGATTTCAACGTCGGCGAGATTCTGGTCAGCACCGAAGACGCGCGCGACCATCGACAACTCATCTGGGAGGGGTTCGCCGGAAACCCGCGCCGCGACGAATACACCACCTATCTTTTCTTCTACGATGCGATAGATTCGCCCGCCGACAAATCGCTGCTCGCGCTGTTCGAGCGATATTTCGAGTCGCTGCCCGGTTACAAACGCGCGGGGGCGCAGTGGCGGGTGGCGAAGCCCGTCTTCGGTTACATTCCGAGTTTTCACCGGCACGGCTGGAAGGAGCGGAAGTTCACCTCGGACGACCGCGTGTTGCTCATCGGCGACGCCGCCGGGATGTCCAGCCCGCTCACCTTCTGCGGCTTCGGTTCGCACGTCCGCAACCTCCGGCGGCTGACGCACCTCGCCGCGCTCGCGCTCGACGCCGACCTGCTCGACCGCGATGCGCTCGCCGAAATCACCGCCTACGAGCCGCGCGTCGCGCAGATGTCGAGTCTCGCGGAATTTTTGCGACCCGCACCGCAGAGCGCGCCGTTCGCGGTCAACGAAACGCTCAACGCGGTGATGGCCGCGCTCCATAATCTCGACGACCGCGTCCGGCGCGAACTATTCCAAGACCGGATGACCTTCACCGCGCTCAAGAGTCTGCTCGGCCACACCGCCAAACTCTACCCGCGCATCTTCCAACGCGTCCGCGAACACCTCGGCGCGCGTGGCACGTTCTGGTGGCTCGCCAACATCGCCGAAGCGGTGTTGAGCGAACGCCGCGCACGCGCCGCCGCCCGGCCCGATGCCGACGCCGCGACGGAAGATGCCGCACAGAAATTCGCCCGCCACGCCCGTCTCTACAAAAGTGAGCACGGCGCGGATGATTCAAACTAAACCATCCGCGCCGTGCCGTTTCTCTCATCCCCGCCGCGATTCGTTCGTTGCGTCGAACCGCTGCGAGGCTCAGTGCGATGAACCGATTCTTTCGTCCGGCTACGGGATGACGAGCGGTTTTTCGCTTTCACCGCCGCCAGTGCCGCCGTCGCCCGGCGTTTGTACGTCCGGCACCGTGATGTCGGGTGGCGGCGACTCGGGGACTTCCAGCGGTTGCGGTTGTCCGGGCGGGTTAGGGTCTTCGGGTGTGGTAGACATATCAGCACCTCCGTCGTCTGGTGTGTGTTTACCGGCGGCAAATTGCTCCGCCGGTTTAAGGGGCAAGGAAACTCGTCTTGACGGCTGACGCCGACCGGAAGCAGGCGGGTAATTTCCAGCACCGACGGGGCCGGGCTGTGTTGCCGACCGTCCCGCTCCGGCGTTAACGATACTCGACCGTAACTTCGCACTTTCCGTTACTGACGTTGAATACCTGCGGCTCGCCGCCGTCGATGGTCACGGTGATGGTAGTGATTTTTTTGGCGCCGTTGCGCTGCTGGAATTTCTTCGCGCCCGGCGGTGGGTTGGGAATTGGGTCAAAGGTGTCAGCGAAAGCAATGTCGACTGAACCGCCGGTGATGACGATTGGCCGCTCGGATTCGATGCTCATCCGGGTGTGCTCCTTTGAGGTTCGGAGTGGGATTACTTCGCCCCTGTCTGTAGCTCGCCGAGTTGCCGGCGCGCATGTTGGATGTCGGGGCGTGTGAGATAAGTTGTGTCAGAGCCTTCCGTCGCTAATTTTTGTTGAAGGTCGGAGAGGACTTCGGCAGCCCGCGCGGCACAGGCTTGCGCCGT
>JBGTHJ010000540.1:0-3923 GCA_041746175.1 Pyrinomonadaceae bacterium | reverse complement strand
GACGTACCTGTACGCCGACCTCTCCGGTCAGGGCGGCGTGTTCGCGACGCTCGACTACGGCGAAAGTCCGCCGCTCTTCTTCATCGGGCGCGAGGCGACGCTGGCCGAACTCGGCATCGTCGAAACGCGTGCGCGTGAGAGCGCGCCGCAACGCGTCGTCGCCGCGCAGCTTTCGTGTCCGAACTGCGCGGGGCCGCTCGAACTCCGCGCCCCCGATCAGACCGAGCGCGTGACATGTCCGAACTGCGGCTCGCTGCTCGATGTGGGGCAGGGCCAACTCCGCTTCCTCAACGCGCTTCAGCCGCCGCCCCATCCGCCCAAAATACGCATCGGCGCGACGGGCGAGTTCGGCGGCACGACCTACACGGTGATCGGCTTCGTCGTCCGCAGCGTCACCTTCGACAAAAAATATTTCTGGGAAGAGTATCTGCTCTATCACCCGCAGGCCGGTTTCCGCTGGCTCGTGCAGAGCGACGACCACTGGAATTTCGTCGAGAGCGTGCCGCCCGGCGACGTGGCGGCGGGCAAACAAAAGAGCGTTACCTTTCGCGGTCAGAAGTTCAAAATATTTCAGGACACCGCCGCGCGCGTCGAACACGTGATGGGCGAGTTCTACTGGAAGGTGACGGCGGGCGAGACGGTGCGCGCCATCGATTACGTCCGCCCGCCGGAGATGCTGTCGTGCGAAATCTCTTCGACGACGACGGGGCAGGGAAGCCAAAGCGTCGTCTCGCAAGAGGTCAACTGGTCGCTCGGCTCGTACGTCACGCGCAAAGAGATCGAGCGCAAGTTCGGCGTCACCAATCTCCCGTCGCCGAAGATGATCGCGCCCAATCAAGTCTTTCCGCACAAGCGGATTTACCGCTACTGGCTGCTGCTCTTCGTCGTGACGCTCTTTGTCGGCGTGGTGATCCTCGCAACGGGCGAGCGGTCGGTCGTCTTCCGCCAGACTTACCCGATTAGAGCGGCGCGTCCGTCGTCGAGCCTTACGCCGCCGCCCGCCGATATTCTTCAAACCGGGATCGACCCCCGCGACCCGGTGCAGGTTTTCTTCAGCGAGCCGTTTCGCCTCGAAGCGAGCCGCAACATCAAGATCAGCGCCGAGACGAGTTTGTCGAACAACTGGCTCTACGTCGAAGGCGACTTGATCAACGAGGAGACCGGACTCGTCCAGCAATTCTCGCTGCCGCTCGAATACTATTCCGGCGTCGAAGGCGGCGAGTCGTGGAGCGAGGGCAAGAGCAGCGACAGCACGCAGGTTTCCGCGCTGCCGGCGGGGATGTACACGCTCCGGCTCGAAGCCGAGTGGGAGCCGAACAAGCCGCCGCCCACCTCGCAAATCTCCGTCCTCATCGAACAGGGCGTGCCGCGCATCGGCTATCTCGTGCTCGCGCTCATCTGCGTCTCGCTCGTGCCGCTGATGGTTTTGATCTATCAATGGAACTTTGAAATCAGACGCTGGAGAGACAGCAGCTTCAATCCGTATCAATCGAGCGAGGACTGAAAAGATTGGCGGGAGGTCTAAGCGCGCAATACGTGTCCGGGTAAATCCGTTTCGTTTCTGTGAGGAGGGTTGATGCTCACCAAATTGTATCTTCTTTTTGGTATCGGCGTGCTCGCGCTCTACGTCTCGGCGGCGTTGGGGGGATGGCATCTCAACAGCTCGCCGCGACAGGTTTTGCCCGCCGACGTGCGTAACTCGCCGGGCGGTTATCGCTCGTTCCATTTCTGGCATTCCGGCTATCGTGGAGGAAAGTGATGCTCATCGAATCGTTCGCCGCCGCGCTCGCGGGCACGGCACACATCGGGTTGATCGTGCCGCTCGAAAATCTCATCAGCGTGCTGGTGACGACGCTCGCCTTTACGATTTTCGGACTTGTCGTGTTTGCCGTCGCGTACACGATCATCCTCAAGATCACCCCGTTCTCGATCCGCAAGGAGATCGAAGAAGACCAGAACACCGCGCTGGCGATCGTCATCGGCTCGATCATCCTCGGCATCGCGCTCATCATCGCCGCCGCCATTCAAGGATAGAACCGCACGGATGCGAGGACGGGGGACGAAGTATGAAAGCGTGGCTTTCAAGCCGCCGCGTTTGGTTTAACCTTCGTCGCTCGTCTTCGCATCCCGCATCCTTCAAATGAACCGCACTCCGATTCTTTTTCTCAACGTCATGATCGTCGCGACGTGCGGGCTGATCTACGAACTGCTCGCGGGCACGCTCGCCAGCTACGTCCTCGGCGATTCGGTGACGCAGTTTTCGCTCATCATCGGCATCTATCTTTTTTCGATGGGGGTCGGCTCGTGGCTCTCGCGCTTTATCGAGACTGACCTCGAACGCCGCTTCATCGACGTTGAGTTGGGTGTCGCGATCATCGGCGGCGCGTCCGCCCCGCTCTTGTTCCTCACCTTCGCGCATCTCAGCTATTTTCAAGTCGTGCTTTACGGGGTGGTCTTCGTCATCGGCACGCTCGTCGGGCTGGAGATACCGTTGCTGATGCGCATCCTCAAAGACAATCTCGACTTCAAGGAACTGGTCGCGCGCGTGCTCGCCTTCGACTACATCGGCGCGCTCGCCGCGTCGCTCCTGTTCCCGATCTTCCTCGTCCCGCAACTCGGACTCGTCCGCACGTCGCTGGTGTTCGGCATCCTCAACGCGGGCGTCGGGTTGTGGGGCACGTGGCTGCTGCGACCGCTCATCAAGGGGCGCGTGACGGGCTTGCGCGTGCGCGCCGTCGTGGTGATCGCGCTGCTCGCGGTCGGGGTTATCAAGGCCGACGCGCTGACCTCGCTCGCCGAAGACGCGATGTTCGCCGACGACATCGTCTACGCCAAGACGACCCACTACCAGCGCATCGTCGTCACACGCGGGCGCGCGGGTTTCCAACTTTTTCTCAACGGCAACCTCCAGTTCAGTTCGACCGACGAATATCGCTATCACGAGGCGCTCGTCCATCCGGCGATGATGCTCGCGAGCGAGGGCGAGGGCGACGGCGGCAACAATAGCCGCGCGCCGCGCCGGGTGGTGGTGCTCGGCGGCGGCGACGGGTTGGCGGTGCGCGAGATTTTGAAATACCCGTCGGTCGAATCGGTGACGCTCGTCGATTTAGACAACGACATGACCGAACTCTCGCGCCGCTTCCCGCCGCTCGCGGAGTTGAACCGGGGCGCGCTCGACGACCCGCGCGTCCGCGTCGTCAACGCCGACGCGATGATCTGGCTCGAAGAAGCAAACGACTTGTTCGACGCCGCGATCATCGACTTTCCAGACCCCAACACTTTTGCGCTCGGCAAACTCTACACGACGCGCTTCTATCGCCTGCTCAAGACGCGTCTCGCGCCGCACGCCGCCGTCTCGATTCAATCGACCTCGCCGCTCTTTGCACGCGCCTCCTTCTGGTGCATCGTGCGCACGCTCGAAGCCGCCGGGTTCAGCGTTCGTCCCTACTACACCGCCGTCCCGTCGTTCGGCGTGTGGGGTTACGCGCTGGCACGCGACGGCGCGCCCTTCGACCCGCCCGCCCGCGCGCCCTCCGGTCTCCGCTTCCTCGACGACGCATCGATGCGCGCGATGTTCGTCCTGCCCGTCGATCTCGGCCCCGTGCCCGTCGAAATCAACCGGCTCGATAATCAAACGCTGGTTCGGTATTACGAATCCGAGTGGCGACGCTATGAATGATTCGCAAGCATCGACCGGATAAAGCGACGGCGTGGACGGGGTGCGCGCAGGATGTTTGGTTTTATGATGATGTGCTATCTGTCCGGTTGTTTCACCCGGTTTGTCCTGTAAATTCTTAGATGTCAAAAGGCAAGTTTACGAGAAGGGAAGTGCTCGCCGCGTTTTTGGGTCTGCCGGCGGCGATGGCGGCGTGCGGCGGGCGGGCGGACGAGGCGGGGTTTCCCGAAGGCGAGATCGTCGGGGC
>JBGTHJ010000539.1:0-4490 GCA_041746175.1 Pyrinomonadaceae bacterium | reverse complement strand
GGGCGACTGTGCGGCGGCGCGGGTTGTCACATCGGCGGGTGACGCCGACGCTTGCGGCATCGGGGAGGACGGCGGCGGCGGCGTCATCAACGGTGGGGCGGGGTCGGCGGGGGCGCGTCTTCTGGCGGCGAGGAAAGTTTTGATCGCGCCGTGACTCTGGTGAATGGCCTGAATGACGCGCGAGGAATCGCGAATCCAACTTCCGAGACGGTTCGGAAGCGACTGCCGCAACCGGAAGGCGCGCGTGCGGCGAAACGAGTCGTCGAGCGTGATCGCGCCGTTGTGATAGACGAAATACGGAATTTCGTCGGTCTTCTTCAGCGCGCGGGAGTTGTCCGTGATGTCGTTGTTGGTCGTCACGGCGAGCACGACGATGTCGGGCGCGTAGTCCCAAACCTGCTCGCGCAAAGTGATTAGTTCCTGCGCCGTGCCGTAGCCGGAGACGCCGAAATTAATCACCTCGACATCGCGCCCGTCGAGACCGCCACAGGCTTTCAAACGCCGCTCCAAGACCATCCAGAACGCATCCTCCAGCGGCACTTGCAACGCTTCGGCGTACGAGTCTCCGATGACGGCGATGCGCAACGTCGCGGCGGGTTTCTGTCGTGAATGTTCGCGGTCGCGCAAGCCCGCGTTGTTGATACGCACATAAACGTCGTTCTCCTTGCGATACCAGCCCGCCATTCCGGGCCTCAGCGACCAACCGCGCCGCTCGTCGGGCGCATAAAAAACGGGGTACGAATAACCCGCGACGCGCAGGAACACCTCGGCCATCAAAAGACCGACAACCACGCTCGCCAGCACGACCCCCAGCTTGATCGTTCGACGCTTGCGCCCGCTCCAACCGCCCGCCGCGCTTTCCTGTGTAGACATAAACTCCGACCGACACCGATCTGTAAATCTTGGTTGAAGTGTTAAGCCGCGTGCGCGTGAAAGTCAACACGCAGGACAAGACGGCGGCGAAAGTCGTCGTGACGGGCGACCCGCTTCACTCACGCGACCCCGCCCGCTCTCGACACGTCGATTTCAACGCCGCGTGACGGGAACCATAAACGCTCTGTTGCCGCGCGCCGTAACTTCGAGCGGCGCGCCGGTTTGAAAGCCGCGCGCGGTCAGAAACTCCAACGGCGCGCGGTGTGGATTTTGTGACGCATCGCGGAAGGCGATCCAGAAGCGGTCTTCGCCGAAGGCGTTAGCGGCATCGCGCGTCGCAACGGCGTCGAAGCCGCGCGGGAGAAAGTAGGCCGGGTCTTCCACAGCGCCGGGCACGCCTCTGACGACATCGACTTTGAACCCCGACTGCTTCATCGAATCGAGAGCGAACCACGTGTGATAGGCCACGAGGTCTTCAAAGACATAAATCTTGACGGCGGGCGCGTCGCGCGCGGTTTCGATTTCAACCACCTCGCGCGCCAGCGTGTCCCACGCGCACCAGACATAAGGCGTGTCGCTGCGGATCGCCACGACGAAAGTCATCAGCAGCGTCCAGCCGCCGACCACCAGCAGCACGGATGTTTTCAACCACAACGGTCGCAGAGCGTCGAGCGCGAGCGCGACGAGGACGAGGTAGGGCACGACGACGATGATTAGATGACGCATGCCCCAGATCGAATACGGAAGCGCCCAACTCGCGGCGAACGCCATCAACACGGGCAGTCCGAAGCACGACACGAGCAGCCGGAGCGAAGCGGCGGGCACGCATGGTTCGTCAGCACGCGAACGCCACCTGCGCCACGCCAGCACAGCCAGCGGGACGCCGAACAGAACCGCGCCGAGCCACGCGCTCCAACGAAAGAACGCGGGTTCGTTGCTGCTCTGGCGGTAGTAAAGAATCTCGTTGAGCGTTGTGAGAAACTCTCCGACCGCGCCGAGCGTCGGGCGCGCCGCCCAACCGATGTTCTGCCCCAAGCCCCGATTCGCCGCCGCCGCCAGCCCCACCGCGTAAGCCCACGGGCTGAAACAAACGACGGTCAATCCGGCGACGAGCGAAAATCCCGCGCGCTTTTGTCGAGTGCCGTAAACAAACAGCAAAGCAAACTCGGTGGTCACCACCAGCCAGCCGAAATAGTGCGTGTAGACGAGCAGCAGGTTGACGGCGAACAGCAGCCCGAGAAGTTTTTTCGACGGCGTGCGGGCGTTGGTGAACCGCGCGAAAAGCCAGAGCGAGCCGAGCGTGAGCAGCAGCAGCAGGCTGTACATCCGCACCTCCTGCGCGTACTTGATGAGATAACCGTTGAGCGCCGCCAGCCCGACGGCAATCGTCGTCGCGGTGTTGCCGAGCCGGAGTTCGCGGCAGAGAAGCACGAGCGGGACGAGCGCGATGACGGCGGCAAGCGCGGGAAAAAGTCTGAGCCAGAACAGCGACTCGCCGCCCGCCGTTATCCAGATTTTGAGGAGCGCGTAAAAGAGCGGCGGGTGAATCAGGTCTTGGATGAGGAACGCGGTCATGCCGCTCCAATCGTGGCGCGCGGCATGGACGCTGAACACTTCGTCGAACCACAGGCACGAACCCGTCAGACGCCACACGCGCAGCACGACGTAGAGCGTCGCCGCCGCCGCGAGCATGATGAGAGACGCGCTGTTGAAAGATGGATGGGGCGCGGCGTCGGTGTCGGGCGGTGCATCGGGCGGTGCGGCGGGTCGGGCGGCGGGTTCGTCTGTGTGCGTCATCTTGGGTCGGTTGCGGGCGAGCGTGGCGGATGTGGTGCGGCGTCACTTGATGACTTCAAACTCGAAATAGATGGTCTTGCCGCGGACGACGAAGCAGAGATAGCTCTCCCAGAAACGGCGGATGAAGCGTAACGCCGGATAGCGGTTGCAACTGTTGACGAGCAGTTCAAAGCCGAGGGCGCGCCACAGCTTGAGCATCGTCACGCGGACGAGACGCGGGCGCAGACGGACGTGGCTGTAGAAGTCGAAATCGGGACGATGCCCCGTGAAGTAAGCGAACGATTCGGTAGTCAGATGGTGGCGGTGCGTCGGGTCTGTGTAGGAGGCGATGTCGGAGTAGTGCGGCGTATCGAGCCGGATGAGCGCGCCCGGTTTGGCGATGCGGTGTAGCTCCGCGACGACCGCGAGCACATCATCGACGTGTTCGATAACCTGATTGCCGACGATCAAATCAAACTCGTCGTCGGGGAATGGGTAGGGAACTTCGTCGAGGCTGTGAATCACGTCGGCGTCGGTGTGGCGGTTGCTATCGAGGCCGATGGCGCCCGGCGTCTTGTGCTTGCCGCATCCGATATCAAGAATCTTCATCGCTTCATCGTCCGCGCGCACGCGAGAACTTGTCCGGTGGTCTCCTTCATGTCGGCCAAAGTGTAACCCAGAAAGCGCCCGGCGGTCAGCCGTCAGCCGTCAGCCGTCAATAAACCCTGCCTGACATGTTTGACCCCGGTGCGGCATCACGCTGCGAGCGTGCGCGCGTATCGAGCGCGACGGCTCGCGGCTATTTTTCGGAACCGCGACTGCGCCCGCGCGTGAAATCGTGGCAACGACTTTGATATGGAGGATTCCGCTGATGACCAAACCAGCCGTTCTGTTTATCACCGCGTGCGTCGTGGTGGTGTTGAGCGTGTCGGCGTATCACGCGCAGGAGACCGCCGCGCCGCCGACTCCGCCGACTCCGCCGGTCGCGCAAACCCCGGCGTCACCACAAACTCCGGCGACGCCGCGCGCAAGGGTTCGCCCCGGCGAAGCGTTGGCGCCGGGGTTCGCCTTTCTGCTCGACGGCGCAAGCTTTCTCGGCGTCGAGACCGAAGACATCAACCGCGAAAACATGAGCCGTTACGGTTTGAGCGAGCCGCGCGGGGTGGGCGTCCGGGGTGTCGTGAAAGATAGCCCGGCGGAACGCGCCGGGTTGAAGGCGAACGATGTCATTTTGAAGTTCGACCTCGAACAGGTCGGCAGCATGCGTAAGCTCCAACGTCTCGTCAACGAGACCGCGCCCGATCACGTCGTCCGTTTGACCGTCAGTCGCGGGGGAGCGGAACAAGAACTCACCGCGACGATTGCCGGAAACCGCTTCACGATGCCGCACGGCGCGGACATGCTGTTGCGCGGCGATGATAAGTGGCGCGACGAATTTGAAAAGATGCGCCCCGAAGCGGAATCGTTGACGATGGTCTTCGGTTCCAGCCGTCGCATCGGCGCGGCGACTTCGACCCTCACCAAACAACTCGCCGACCACTTCGGCGTCGCGCAGGGCAGCGGGCTGCTCGTCTCCGAAGTGATCGCGGACAGCCCGGCGGCGAGAGCCGGTTTGCGCGCGGGCGACGTAATCACAGGGATCGACGGCCACCGCGTCGCCAACGTCGGCGACCTTTTCCGCGCGATGAACAAGAAGAAGGAGGGCGATGTTTCGCTAACCATCGTTCGCGACAAGCGTCAACTCAATCTCAGCGTGACGCCCGAACAGCGGCGGGGCGGCGAATTCGAGTTCGACTTCCAACCCGACGCCCTGCTTGTTGCTCCGACCGCGCCCGCCGCGC
>JBGTHJ010000538.1:0-12498 GCA_041746175.1 Pyrinomonadaceae bacterium | reverse complement strand
CGTCGCGCAGCGGCCCGTCGCCGACCACCTCGCAGCGCAGCCCCGTCCCCGCGCGCTTCAATTTACCGAGCGCATCGAGCAGGATTTCGACGTTCTTGCCTTCGTGAAGTCGTCCCACGTAGATCACGCGCAATTCTTCGTCAAACAACTTTCGACTCGCCGCCGCGCGGCGGGCGCGCTCGACCTGTTCATCTGTAAGAATCGAGGTGAAGAACGGGACGACGTGCGCGGGTTGGTTCGGCCACTTGCCGTAGACCGTCACCGGGCCGCGCCACCAGCGCGAACCGAGCAGCCCGCGTTGGAGGCGCACCGTCCACGGCTCGCCGGGATACCCGCACCACTGACCCGCATATTTCGCCACCAGCCGACGCGAAAAGAGCGGCGCGAGAGCGACGCCGAGCAGCCCTAGATTGCCGGGGCACCGGACGTGAATTGCTTCGGCACCGCGCATCCCGCGACACAAGTCCCAAACGAGCGCGGGCAGCATCGCAATCTGTTTAAGTTTCGCCGCCAGCGTTTCGCCACCCGTTTCTCTCTGCGCGATGACGTGGATGTTGCCGCGCGTGAACGGCAGACAGTCGGCGGGCGGTTGCTCTTGACGGCACGGCGCGGCAATCGACACGTTCTCGAAGAGGTCGGACCAGATGTCTATTTCCCGCGCGTACGGGCCATAGGCATACAGACGCCCTTCGTGCCGGTAATGCACCGCCGACGAGATGATGAGAAGGTTGTTGATGCGTTCAGCCATCCGTGTGCTCTGCCTCAAGACCGTGCGCGGAATCATCTCCCGGACTGTTCCATAGAACCGACGCCATCCCGCACGCGCGCCCGCACGCTTCGGTCAAAGCTTGCGCGCGTTGCGGCCCGCGCACGGCGTCGCCGAGTTGACACAACCACAGCAGGACGGTTGTGCTCCACCAGCGCACGCGCTCGCGCAAGGGGGGCTGCGGCCAACGCTTGCGCCACACCAGCCAGCCGTTGCGAACGACCATCTCGCCGTAACGAAATTGATTGGGTCGCCCCGCCGGTGCGTGATGGTGTGCGAGCCGCGCACGCGTGCAGAGATAGAGCGCGCCGTCCTGCGCCGCGCCGACGCAGAAGTCCATGTCTTCGTACAGGCCATAACCCGCGAAGTATGTCGAGAAGCGCCGACGGGTAAAGACCTCGCGACGCCACGCGAACGAACACCCCATCAAAAATTCGACGCGATGGTCTTCGCCGTCAGGCGGCAAATATCCGATCGGACGCCCGTGCCCCGCCGGGGGCATCCAGCCCGGAGGCAGTTCGCTCGCCAGCCCGAAACTCTCGCGCAGACGCCAGCGCACGGCCTCGCGCCGTTCCCACGCGCCCCACTTGTAAACCGCGCCGCCGGGCGCGTGCGCGTGGCCGTTGGCGCGCTGCCACTCGACCTCGTTCGTGATATAGCCGCCGACAGCGACCGCCTCCGGGTGTCGCTCGAAACAGTCGAGCGTTGCGGCGAAGTAGTCAGGCTCCGGGATCGTGTCGTCGTCGAGAAAGGCGACGACCTCACCGGCGGCGCGCGCGATGCCGTAGTTGCGTTGTCGCGTCAACCCGCGTTGCTCCGGCGGCGCTTTGAAGTAACGCAGATTCGGCACAACTTGCTTCGCGCAAAAAGCGCGCACGACCTTTTCGGTCTCGCCGTCGGGCGAAGCGTCAACGACGATGGTTTCGTCGGGCGCACGAGTCTGCGCGCCGAGCGCGCCGAGCAGGTTTTGCACCTCGCGTGCGCGCCGGTACGTGCAGATGATTAACGAAAGTTGAAGGGGTTGTTTCATCTCCCCCCATCCAGCACGCTCTGGTAACGCTCGATGGTTTGCCGCGCCACCACATCGGCGGCAAAATGAGTTTTGACCCGGCCACGCGCCGCGACACCCAGACCGCGTGCGCGTTCGGGTTCTTCCAGCAACTCGCCGACGACACGCGCGAATTCCGCCGTGTCGCCCCCCGGAACCAACACGCCGCTCGTCCCCGACTCGAAGACCTCGGACGCCCAACCGATGTCGTATGCGACGAGCGTCTTGGCCGTCGCCATCGCTTCGAGCCACGCCAGCGGGAAGGCTTCGGCGTAGGACGGGAAGGCGCACAGCGCGGCGCGTTTGACGTGCCCCTGCATCACATCGTAGGGCTGCGCGCCGAGATATTCGACGCGCGCACGAGCGGTCGTCGAAAGCTGTCGTTGACACAACTCCCACGTCGAAGCCGCGCCGGTCTGCTGGTCGCGCACGTCGCGTCCGATGAGGCGCAGACGCGCTCGCGGGTTGCGCGCGACCACTTGCGAGAAGATATCGCAAAGGTCGAGCACGCCCTTCTTGCGCGCGAGCGTCCCGAAGTAGAGGATGGTGTCCGGCTCGACCTCGGCGGGCGCGGCGGGCGCGAACTGTGTGATGTCGATACCGTTGGGTATCACGCCGACATCGGCGCGCAGTCGGAACAGGCGGCGCGTCACCTCCGCCGTGAAACGGCTGGCCGCGATTACGTCGTCGGCTTGTCGGAGCGCGACCGTCTCCGCCCAACGCACCGAGCGTCTGACCGGCTTTTGTAGGAGGTGCGCGAAGTATGTGTCCGACCCGTTGCAGCGGACGACGACCGGGCAGGCGGGTCGCACGCCAGCCGAGACGCCGCACCAATCGTGCGCCTCGACGATCTCCGCGCCCTCGTCGCGCACCAGCCGGTTCAATTCGCATTCGACGCGCCTGATGTCCCACAACCAACCGACTTTCCGCACGCGCGTCTCGCCGATAAAACGCACCTCGACACCTTGATCCTCAAACGCGGTTTCCGTGCCCACGCCGAGCACCGTCACACGATGCCCCTGCTTGATGAGCGCCCGCCCCAGATTGCGGAGGTTCGTCCCGATGCCGCCCGAAGGCAGCGGCGGATATTCGACCGTCAGAAAAACGACGTGCATAAAACTTCAATCCCGCCCCGCTCAGTGCTTCTCGAATACGAGCAGCTTACGCGACGCCTCCATCTCGAATGTTTCGGACAGGCGGAAGTATCGTCCCATCGCCGTGATGAAATTATCCAACCGGTAGCGGGCGACGTTCGCGCCGTGTTGTTGAAAGACGAAAGCCTCGCGCGGCGGCATGAATTCGACGACGGCGTAACGGCGGCTGTAGGCGGCGAGCAGGTCAGCCACACGCTCAAAACTCAATTCCAACTCGAAGACCAGCCGTTCAAGAATCGAGAGCATCAACACGGCTTCACACTTGAGCCGCGCGGTGGATGAAGGAAACTCTTTCTTGCGTCCCTGTCCCATCGTCGGGATGCTGAAATCGAGCAGGAGAGGCAGAATTTTCAGGCCGCGCGCTTTCGTCTTCAGGTACAGCGCGTCGGCGCGCGACTCGTCGGCGTCGATGGCGACGACCTTGCAGCCTTCGCTCTCCGCCAGCATCGCATAACGCCCGTCGCCACAGCCGACATCGAGCAGCGTCTCCGGCTTCAAACGCGCGAGCAAGGCGGCGACAACTTGCGCGCGGGCGTCTTGGCGGAAGAAAGCCCGGAGTCCGTCGTCATCTCGGAAGGTATTGATCGGCGACGACTGCGGGGCGTCTCCGGGCAGACGCAATTCGCGCACGCGCGCCGCGAGTTGACGGAAAAACTTCGCGGGGTCGCGCGTTGCCTGACGGCGCAGGCGTTGGTACCAGAGAGGGTACCAGAGCGCGGGCGGTCGCTTGAAAAATTCGTCGAGCGGTTCGGTTACTTCGCATGACTTGCGGATGCTGCGCGCGAGATGCGGACGGCCTCCGGCGATCAAGGTCAGCGGCAATATCCAGTAGTCGCGGAATCTGCCCGCCAGTTCGTCGAGCCAGCGATGTTCGAGCGGAACGATGGCCGGGAAGTCGATGAAGACGGGACGGCTGAAGGCGTAGAGCACATTCCAGGGATGGATGTCGAGCATCCCCAAATCACGCGCGGATAACTCGACACACAGTTCGCAGACCATCGCCGTCGCGTCTCGCAACATCGACGCCGGCCACTCGCGCCAGTCCGATACGAAGTCGATGCGTTCATGTTCGACGACGAGCGGATAGCCGTCGAGCGCAACTTCGGAGCGTTTCGTCTGGACGAGTCCGGCGGCGAACAACGCATCGAGCGCGGGCGATGCAAGCAGGCTCGCGTAGAATTCGGCGCGCTCCGGCGTGATGCCGCGCAACAGTTCGCCGTCGCTCTCGAAGAGACGCGCGTAAGGGTCTGACAGCGATTGCGGATGCTGCGAGACGCGGCGGGTTGGTGGCTTGACGGAACGCATAATTACTTTCGACGGTTGGTCGCGGCCTCAATGTTTGAAGTCTAAATCCGCTTCCCACAGTTGATCCAGTTTGTCCCGGTTGAGTTCACGACGGACGAAGCGAAAATAATCGAGGAGAGGCTCTTGCGAATTGCGCTCCGCCGTGCGCCGCAAGACCGCTGCCTCGCGCCTGTCCAACTCCGCCTCGTTCAACTGCCCACGCACCGAGCGCGGGTCGCGCGTCAGCGAACTGGTATCGAAGAGGCGCAAACGACCGTCGAGCAAAGCCCAGTTCTTGAGTTCGAGCACGGCGGTGGTGGTTGAGAACGTGACGCCGCAACGCCACAGCCGGTGATGAGCTTCGACAACCTCGCGCCACTCAAACGAGCCGAGATTCTCGCTGCGCTCGAAGAGAAAGTCGGCGCGCCGCTGTCTGAGCAGCGGACCGCGATAGTAAACCGTCACGCCCTCGACTTCGAGCACAACTGCCGTGTCGCGCAGCGTCGCGCACGGCAGCAAGATGTCAGACAGTCCATGACCTTCGATAGTTTCAATGAGCGCGAGCATATGCTCGAAATTCTTCAGACAGACGCGGCGCAGGCGTGCGGCATACATCCGCGAAATGAATGGTGTCTGCGCCGCCAGTGAACCGCCCACACGCGCCGCGACGCTCGACGCGCGGAACCGCTGCGCGTGCTTGAACGGCAGGATGTAGCCGAAGGCCGACGGCACTTTGTAAACCCAACCCGCATCGTCCTCGTCATGGTTGACGAAAACGTGTTGCCATGTGCCGGTGGCGAGAAAATCTAGTTTGAGCAACGCGGTCTCTTTCATGTGCTACGCGCTTGCCGCCTTCTCGCGCACGAGCGACCAGTCGAGCGGGGGACTAAGGACGGCGCGTCCCTGCCCGTCGAGTTTGCCCGTCACGTTGAGCATCACGCGCTCCGACATGTAACGCTTTTCTTCCCCATCCGACGTACGCGCGGTTAGTTGGAAGTACAGCGTATAGACGCCGGGCACGAGCCACAGCGGCGGAAACCCGACGCCGACGCGATAGACGCCCGGCGTAATCTCCGGCGCGTCGAGTTCCTTTTGATTCGTGACGTGGTAAATCAGTGTGTGGCCTGAGGCATCGTCCATGCGGCATTTGAAGCGCGCGTCGAGGAGCGGTTCGTGCACTTCGAGCCGCGCCCCGATGGTGAACGGTTCGACGCCGTTGAGCGCGGGGGCAAAAGCCGCTCCCGCGTTGTTGACCTTCAAATCCGTCCAGCGTGTGCCGCGCCGGGCGTGCGCGTCGTCCGCTTCGGCCTGCATCGTCTCGCGGCTGTAGAGCACGATGCCTTCAACCACAGGCCCTTGAAAACTGACGAGACCGTCCCGCAGCAAAACGCTCGTCCGGCACAGTTCTTTGATCGCGCCGAGATTGTGGCTCACAAAAAGCACCGTGCGTCCCTCGGTCGCGACATCCTCCATTTTCCCCAGACATTTTTTCTGGAAGGCCATGTCGCCAACCGCGAGCACCTCATCGACCAGCAAAATCTCCGGCTCAAGGTGCGCCGCGACCGAGAAGGCGAGCCGCAGATACATCCCCGAAGAGTAGTGCTTGACCGGCGTGTCGATAAACTTTTCGACTTCGGCGAAGGCGACCATCTCGTCGAACTTCTTGATGATCTCGCCGCGCTTCATGCCGAGAATCGCGCCGTTGAGGAAGATGTTTTCGCGCCCCGTTAGTTCGGGGTGAAAACCCGTGCCGACTTCCAACAGCGAGCCGACGCGCCCGTTGATGTCGGCGTAACCGGTGGTCGGCTCGGTGATGCGCGAGAGTATTTTCAGCAGCGTTGACTTGCCCGCCCCGTTGCGTCCGATGATGCCGACGGCCTCGCCGCGTTTGACCTCGAACGTCACATCCTTGAGCGCCCATATGTCGTTCGTCCGACTCGCCGCGCCGCCGCGACGGTTGCCGCCCCGCAAAGTCGAACGAAGCGCACGCCACGGCGCAGCGGCCATCTCCGCCAACGAGTCGCGGAGCGTGCCGTACGCCTCCTGCTTCGCCCCGATGCGATAGCTCTTGCCCAAACCTTCTACTTGAATTGCGAGGTCGTTTCTCAACGCCGTCTCCTCCGGCTCGCGTGCAAAAGTCTGCCGCCGCATCGTCTCAAACTCTATCCGCAAACATTTTCTCCATCCGCCGGAAATAGAACGCCCCGCTGATGAGAATCACAACTGACATCGAAGCCGAGAGCGCGATGATGAGACCCGGCGCGGTGGCTGTGCCGAGCAATGCCCAGCGAAAACCCTCGACCACACCAACCATCGGATTCAACCCATAAAGCGTGCGCCACGGCTCAGGGAGCAGGCTGCTTGGATAGGCGATGGGCGTCGCGAACAGCCAGAACTGCACGATGAACGGCACGACATAACGCACGTCGCGAAACTTCACGTTCATCGCCGAAAGCCATAACCCCGTGCCCAGCGCGGTGGTCAGCGCGAGCAGCAGAAAGAGCGGCAGCCAGAGCGTGTTGACGGTCGGCACGATCCCGTAATAGAGCATCATGACGAGCAACACGACGAAGGCGATGACGAAATCAACGACCCCCGCCAGCACCGTCGCGATGGGAATGGCGAGACGCGGAAAGTAAATCTTCTTGATTAGATTTGAACTGCTGACGAGACTGTTCGAGGCTTCGCTCAGCCCGTTGGCGAAGAACATCCACGGCACGAGCGCGGCGTAGCTGAAGATGGGATAGGGGATGTTGTCAGACGGAACTTTGGCGAGGCGTCCGAAGAAGAGCGAGAAGACGATCATCGTAAAAAATGGTTGGATGACCGCCCACGCCGCGCCGAGGGCGGTCTGTTTGTAACGGACTTTGATGTCGCGCCAGACGAGGAAGAAAAGCAGCTCCCGGTAATCCCACAACTCCGCCAGACGGAGCGCGACCCACCCCTCCGACGGGGCGATGCGGAGCGTGCGCGTCGCCTCCGGGGTGTCGGGCGTGGGCTCCGGTATGTTGAACTTGCTGATTGTCGCCATATCCCTTTCCGATCAATAGACTGACTTCCGGCATTCCTCGACTTAGCGCTATTTCGGAATCTCGTTGACGGCGGGACGTTCCTCGTCAGGGGCGACTTCATAATAGTAATCGCTGTAGTAGTCGTAGCCGCTCGTACGCGGATTGACGTTGTTCAGGATAACGCCGATGATTCGCGCCCCGGCGTCGAGTAAAACTTGCCGCGCACGCTTGACGACCTCGCGCGAACTCTTGCCCCAACGCACCACGAACAGCACCCCGTCGGCCATCGAAGAGACGATCACGCCGTCGGTGAAGGTAGTGACGGGGGGCGTGTCGATGACGATGTAGGTGAACATCGTCTGCAAAAAAGCGATGAGTTGGCGCATCTGTTCGGAACTGAGCAACTCGGCGGCGCTGGCGGTCGGTGGGCCGGAGGTCAGCAGATGAAGTCCGCTCGGCTGGTGACGGCGAATCAGCGAAAAAACTTCGGGTGCGCCGCCGCGCGCCGCCAGGATCGTGCTCAGGCCGCGCTGGTTGTCGATTTTGAAGAGGGTGTGTAGTTGCGGGCGGCGGAGGTCGGCGTCGATGAGCAGGACGTTGGCGCCGGTTTGCGCCAGACTAAAGGCGAGGTTGGCGGAAGTGGTGGTCTTTCCGTCGCCGGGCAGACCCGAAGTCACGACGATGGTCTTTAACCCGCCACCCGGCGTCGAAAGCAGCACCGAGGTGCGCAGGTGCCGGTAAGCCTCGGCGACGGGCGAGTGCATCCCGATGTTGATGAGCAGTTCAGAATGGCCGTTGCCGTTGCCGTTACCGTTGCTGTTGCTGTTGCCGTCCCCGTCGCGGGCGGCGCGTCCGCCTCCGAGCAGGAAACGGCGGCGGGGCTTGAGCAGTTTGGCGGTCGGGATGGCGACGAGTGCGGGCAGCCGCAGGTAGGTCTCGATGTCGTCGGTCGAGCGCACGGTGTCGTCGAATCTTTCGAGCACGAGCGCGAGTCCGACGCCGAACGAGAGCGCGAGCGCGAAGGCCACCCCGACGCCGAGCAACCGCTGCGGGCCGATGGGCGTGCGCGGGATGATCGCGGGGTCAACGATGTGGATATTGTTTGAAGTTCCGGCGAGCACCACTTCATTTTCTTTGGAACGCTGCAACAGGCCGTCGAGCAGATTCTTGCTCGTCTCGATCTCCTGCTGGATGATGCGATAGTTGATGGCCGCTTCGTTTTGCGAAAGCGTCTGACCGCGTTGCTGGTCGAAGGCGGCGCGCAAAGACTGCTCCTGCGCGAAAGTTTGCCGGTAGCGCGTCTCAAGGTTGGTCTTGACGGTCGAGACGAGGCGCGCGTTCTCCACTTGCAGTTCTCTTTCGAGCACGCCGATTTGCTGATTGACCTCGCGCACCTCGGGCCATTCCTCGGTCGCTTCGACGAGCAGTTGCGCGCGTCGCTGACGCAGTTCGCCGAGTTTGCTCTCCATGTCCGAAATCTGTTTTTGCCCGTTGCGCGCGAGGGCTTCGGCGGCTCCGGGCCGGAGGCCGGCACGATACGCGGCTTCGGCGGCTTTGCGTTCGTTTTCGGCTTCGAGCAGTTGGCGATTGAGTCCGGCGAGACGTTCGACCACCGTGTTCTGGCTCGCATCGAGCGAAAGAATCTGGTTGTTGCGCGCGTAGTTGACCAGACGTTCCTCGCCGGTGCGGATTTGCGTCTGTAGTTCGGCGATGCGCCGCTGGAGAAAATCGCCGGTCGTGGTGTTGGTCTCGGTCTTCTTTTCGAGATTGATGAGCAGAAAGGTTTCGGCGATGGCGTTGACCACCTTGGCGGCGATCCGTGGGTCGGGGTGGACGTAGCGAACGTCAATCAGGCGCGTCTCGGTCACCTTCAGACGATTGTCCTTGACCGGCTCGACCGTCAGACCGCGTTGCAGGGTTTCGACGTAAGGTGCCAGCCGTGTCGCTTCCAACAAGTCTTCCTGCGAAGTGGCGGCGGGCGCCGCCGAGATGGTGAGCGGTTCGACGATGGTGGACGCTGTGTCGGATTCGCTTTTTTTCTCTTTGCCCAGACCGACCATCCGCAGCGCGTTCTGCCAAACCGTCCGGCGCGGTGGCGGGTTGCGGAAAGCCTGATTGTGTTGGAGGTCGAGCGACTTGACGACGCGCCGAAGCAGCCCGCTACTCGAAAGGATTTGCAACTGCGTGCTGAAATAGGTCGGGTCGTTGAAGGTCAGCGCATCCGCCTTCGACGCGGTGAGCGCCGGGTTGATGCGTTCGGCGTCCACCTGCACACGCGCGCTCGCCTCGAAAGTGTCGGGTTTGCGCGCCATGTAGAAACCCGTCAGCAGGGTCGAGACCGCCGTGATGGCGATGATGATCCAGAGGCGCTTGCGGACGGCGCGCCAGTAGTTTCGCAGTCTCAGTTCTGCGTCGATGTCGATCTCTTTGCCGTAACCGTCGGGCGGCAGGACGGGCGCGACCAATTCGGCGGGGGGAAACGAACTCATCTTGACCGGCAGTTGGGTCGGCTTCGGGAACTCTCTCATGTCGGCCACCTGAACTTTCGTCGCATCTCACGCGCACAAAGTATACCGGCGCAGGCATCCCCTCGGTGGGGGATAGAAGGCGCAAACAACCCGCTGATGGTTTAGGGAATGACGCGCACCGGAATCTGTGAGACGGCGGGGACGATGGCACCGACAAGGCTGCGCAGGATTCGCTTTCCGCTCGATGTCGGAACATCAACGATGTCGTTCGCCAACAGCGAAACGTCTTCGGCGTCTCGCTTGTCTATCGCTTTCAGGTCGACAAAGATTTCCGTCTTGGTCGTGCTGCCCGCCGCCTGTCTGACGATCCGCACGCGGTCGCGCTTGGTATCGGGTAGAGTTCCTCCGGCCATCGCAATCGCGCGCGAAACCGTCAGCGGCTCTTTGAGCGCGAAGGCCGCCGGTCGCAAGACGTTGCCGACGACGTAGACCTGCTCGGCATCCGGGAGGGTCACAACGTCGCCGGGCAGGACATACGGGTTGGCTGGCTCTGCGCCCCGCAACGTCTCGCTCAGAGCGTAAGAGTTAAAGCCCTCCAACTCGTCGCTCGCGGCCTGACCCGCGTCACCACCGACGCCACACGGCGAAGCGGTCGCCGCATGAACGACATTGACGCTTCTGCCCGCACGTTCGGCGGGGCCGCCCGCGAACGCCAACAGTTCCAGCAGGCGCACGCGCCTCTGAAGTTGAAAACGTCCCGGCGTGTTGACCGCGCCGATGACCGCGACGGGCTGCGAATTGAATTCTTTGATGAAGACATCAACCTGCGGGTTTCGCAGATATTTGAGATAAGCAGCGGCGATGTCGGCGGCCAGTTCGCTCTCGGTGCGGCACGCCGCCTGAATCTCCGTCGGGATAAACGGCATCCGAATCATCCCCTTGGCATCGACGCGCACTGCTTCGCGTGTCAATTGCGGACGGTTGAGGACGCGGATGTCGAGCACGTCGTTCGGTCCGATGCGATAGCGTTCGTCCGCGCGCGACTCCCCGCGCACGGCGCTCTCCTTTATCTGATTTGCTCGCGTCGGAGCGTTATTCACCAACTCCGTTTGCGCCATCGTCACACTCGTAAACGAAATAAAACCGAGCAGCGCAAGTCCGAAAGGCGCTATCCATAAACCGATGTCTCCCGAAAAAGCTTTGACCCTTTTACAATACTTCATGAAATTTAACCCGCGCCAAGTGGTAGTGATATCGACCATCCTTCTCCATTTTCTAGTGGCGAATAAACTTTCTTCCTCAAATCATCGTCCGTTGGAATTTCAAGATTGTAGATCGGACATTTAGGTTATAAGTGCAATAAGAGTCATTTTGGGAAATACCTCATCCGACACCCAGCAGACGAACCCTTCGGGCGGGCAATTACTACAGCCTTTCTCTCACTTAACTGTACTGCTCGTCGAGGCTCTTTAAGAACCCGAATTTTTCGAGCGTACTTCGCCCTTGAGGCGAAATTAATAATTGCAAATCCAGTCAGGCAAGCGAATTGATAGGGTTCGCCTCTGATGTAAAATCAATTGATGCAATCTACCGGCTTGTCTGCCAAGTCTACGATACTTCGTCGGCGATATGTTTTCAACGCACGAGCAAAAATACCGCGACCGCTGTAACGGGTCTTGGAAGGTGGGTGGAACGCGGGAGTGACGAAATCAGACATGAGGCGAAGTCAATGATGTTACTCGGATAGTGTGGGTGCTGTTGCTTGAAGCTCTGCCGCCCGTTCCAGCGCCAGACGAACAACTCGACCGCTCGACGCCAGCGCATCAATGCATTTCGAGAAGCAACCCGAGCGCCGTGTCAGACGCGCTAGATAGTGCTGCAACTCAGCGTTATCGCCTTCGACCGAGGAGGTCTGTGACTTGTTGTACATGCTCTGATGCGCGCCCCACCAGCAAAGCTCCCGATAAGTGTTGAAGGCGTCGGAGAAGTAACTTTTCGCACGTGGCGCAAAGTCTATGACTCGTTGCATCACCTCCGGCGTGCGCTGTTCGCAGACCGCGTGAGAGACGATGCGGCGCGTCTCGCGTTCGACGAGCGTGACGATAAAGACAGGCTTTTTTTAGTCTCGACGAAGGTGAACAGTTCATCCATCTCCAGCGTCGCCGCCTCCTGCGGGACGGGCGCTTGCGCCGGCTTGGCTTGAAGTTGGGCGTGCGCTGAGTTGACACAGGTAACGACCGATTGGTGGTTAACTGAGAGGAGGCGTCCGATGCGGCGCAAGCCGTTGCCCTCGAGGTAGAGCTTGAGCGCCGCCTCGCTGGTCTTGTCGTCGTAGCCGAGCGGGTTGGGTGCGGGCGTGTATTGGCGACGGCAGAACTGACATTGCAGGCGTTGACTGCCGGTGCGGTTAAAGCCTGATTTCACTTGGCGCTCGCGACTGTGGCAATAGGGACATTGCTGCATGTCAAGTCCTATAACATCATCCGGTCAGGTTTAGGCAATCCCCCCTCGTAATGGGTCAGTTATGTGAGCAGAGCAGGAAAACTTGTTGAGTTGATTGTTTCTTTGCTTCAAGAAGGAACAGATGCGAGAAGTTTACCAACCAACAAAGCCACCTGATTATGGTGTCAATTCGTGTGAGAGTTGTTTTCAGAAGCAACTGCGGATTGACCGTCTCACGCAAGAGAATGAATCGCTTCGCGGTGAACTTCAGAGACTTAAACGTAAAGCCGTAGAAGGGTTCTTTTCATCTTCCACCCCGTCATCA
>JBGTHJ010000537.1:0-2814 GCA_041746175.1 Pyrinomonadaceae bacterium | reverse complement strand
CGAACGGCCCGCAAATCGTCGGCGTCGGCGCGGGGCAGATGTCGCGTGTCGATTCCGTCCGGCTCGGCGCGCTGCGCGCACAACTTCCGGTGCGCGGCTCGGCGCTCGCGTCCGACGCTTTCTTTCCCTTCCGCGACGGCATCGACGAGGCCGCGCGACACGGCATCACCGCCATCATCCAACCCGGCGGCTCCGTCCGCGACGAAGAGACCATCGCCGCCGCTAACCAGCACGGGCTGGTGATGGTCTTCACCGGCATCCGTCATTTCAGGCACTGAAAGCGATTCAGAGAACTTGGGGGGAAAGAGAGTCGTGTCGCTGGCGCATCAACCGGAAACTCTTCGCGCGTTATTCTCGACCGCTCGCAACGGACGTAGTAAGAACTCGCGTCATTGTTCTCGTCCTTTTTGCCTCCCTACCTCCTGCTTTGACTCGCGCGTCCGCATGATTGATACTTGCGGCACGACAGGCACTTCGGCGTCTCCTTCCGGCGGGCCTCGGCTGATTCAAGAATTAACTGAAGGGACACATGCATGGCAGATATCGAGATAATTTCCGAACAGAACAATTCATCCGCATCGGTGCGTTGCCGTTACTGCGGTCAACTGAACCAGACGCGCCCTGAGAGCAACGGGGCGGCGAAGTGCGGTCGCTGCCGTCTGCTTTTGTCAGACGAGCCGCACCGGAAGTTCGCCGAACTCGACAAACACTCTTACGTCCATCCGGCTGACAGCCGCGCACTCGGCGCGTTGCGCGCGATTCCCGGCATCGACAAGGCCGTCACCAAACTGCTCAACATGACGGGCGAGCCGTACCTGAACGTCGTCATGATGGCGAGCGCGGTTCGCGTCACCCCGACCCAGTGTCCAGACCTTCACGCCAAGTTGCAGATCGCCTGCACGACGCTCGGCGTCGATATGCCCGCGCTCTACGTGATGCAGTCGCCCATCGTCAATGCGTTCACCTACGGCGTTGACCGCACCATCATCGTGCTCTTCTCCGGCCTGCTCGAACGTCTGACGGACGAAGAAGTGCTCGGCGTCATCGCCCACGAAGTCGGACACATCCACGCCGAACACGTCCTTTATCTGACCGTCGCCAGACTGCTCGAACTGCTCGCCAACGGCGCGCTCGCGGCGGCTCCGGTCAACAACCTCGTCACGCAAATCATCTCGTCCTCAATGGAGGCGGCGCTGCGGGCGTGGATGCGCCGCGCCGAATTGTCGTGCGACCGCGCGGCGTTGCTCGTCACTCAGGACCCGGATGTCATCGGACGCATGATGATGAAGCTGTGCGGCGGGACGTTCGCCTCGAAGGTTGACTACGACCAGTTTCTCCAGCAGGCGCGTGACTTCCAGAAGAACTACGACGAGAAGGCGCTCGACCGCTTCTGGGCCGACATCATTTCTTCCAGCCTGACCCATCCCTTCCCCGTCTGGCGCGTCTCGGAAATTTTGAAATGGGTTGACAACGGGCAATATCAACGCGTGATCGACGGCGGCACGGCGGCGAGCGCGGCGGCTTGAGCGCGGTGCGGCGTTACCGCCACTCGTCAATGGATGGGGGCGAAGAATCAAGTTGCCTGATTTCTTCGCTTCCAATTCACGACCGCCGATTTACGAACTGGTTGACCTATTGTGCTTTGCAATTGGGTGAATGCCGGGAGCGCCAGCGTCCCGCTGGCCAGCGTGCCCCAAGCACGCTCAGTGCGAGCCGGAGGCTCGCGCTCCCAGGCGGCGACTCTCTTTTATGTGCTACATGCTATTGCAACTCGCTATAATGTAAACGAGGAATCGCGATGCTTCACGACAAATTCGGTATCGTCTTCGGCGTGGCAAACAAGCGTTCGATTGCGTGGGCGACGGCGCAGGCGTTGGCGGAAGCGGGGGCGCGTCTGGCCTTCACGTACCAGAGCGAGCGGCTCAGAGAGAACGTCGAAGATTTGACGAAGGACATGAACGCGCCGCTCATGCGGTGCGACGTGGTGAACCCGGAAGAGATCGCGCAGACGTTCGCGCAGGTCAAGGAGAAGTTCGGGCGGCTCGACTTCCTCGTCCACAGTCTCGCCTTCGCGCCGCGCGAAGCTCTGGAAGGCGAGTTCGTCAACACCAGCCGCGAAGCCTTTCTGACCGCGCTCGACATCAGCGCGTACTCGCTCGCCGAACTCACGCGCGCCGCTCAACCCTTGATGACCGGCGGCGGCAGCATCGTCTCGATGACTTATTACGGCGCGGAAAAGGTCGTCCAAAATTACAACGTGATGGGCGTGGCGAAAGCCGCGCTCGAAGCGAGCACGCGCTATCTCGCCGCCGATTTGGGCAAGTACAACATCCGCGTCAACGCCATCAGCGCCGGGCCGATCAACACGCTCGCCGCGCGCGGCGTCGGCAACCTGAGCACGATGCTCAAACACCACGCCGAGCGCGCCCCGATGCGTCGCAACGTCGAAGCGCGCGAAGTCGGCAACGCCGCGCTCTTCCTGTGCAGCCCGCTCTCTTCCGGCATCACCGGCGAAGTTCTCCACGTCGATTGCGGCTACAACATCATGGCGTTTTAGCTCCTCGCGGTCAGCAAGCGGATTGTCGGGCGGCGACAGGTTGAACGAACACAATATGGCCGAGACAAATGCGAACGAGGGTATGGGACGGCTGACGACGCAGGACGAGCAACTGCTTGAGACGCCGACGCCCGCCGAGTTTACGCGCACGGATACGTGGCGCGTTTTTCGTATCATGGGCGAGTTCGTCGAAGGTTTTGACGACCTCGCGAGCATCTCACGCGGCGTCGCGATCTTCGGCTCGGCGCGCACCGCAC
>JBGTHJ010000536.1:0-3551 GCA_041746175.1 Pyrinomonadaceae bacterium | reverse complement strand
GCCGCCGCGAACGCCGGATCACCGACGCTCCCGAACGCCTCCGCCGGCGCGCGGCTCGTACGCAACTGGCCGCTCGTCTTGGTGGCCGCGCTGTTGCTGTCGGGCGTCGTCTGGCTTATCGCGTCGCGACTAAAAAAGGCTGTGCCGCGACCCGCCGCGTCGCGCGCGTCGCCGCGCGTTGATGATGGGAAAGTTGGTGCGCGAGAATCAACGGCCAACCGCGCCGTCGAACCTTCGCGCGTCGAACGCGGCGACGTTCAAGCGGTTGCGTCAAACGAGAGTACGAGTCAGCCGAACGCGGTCGAAAGCGTGTCGCGGATAGTCGCGCCGTCATCCGCCGCCGCGCATCCGCCCGCCGACAGCGAGGCACAACCACTCACCACATCGACGTTCGTAGAAGCATCGACCGATGCGGAAACCACGACGGGCGTTGAAAGACCGATGGTTTCCGAAACGATGATGATGACGACTGGAATTACAACGGTGTCGGCAAATTCGACCGAAGTCAAAACGTCGGCGAGCGCCTCAGGTCTGCCGGTCGCCATCGAACAGAGTCTCGGCGGCAGCGACGCGAGCGAGCGTGCCGAAGCGGTCGCGCAGTTGGTTCTTCTCGGAACCGAAGCGGCGTTGCAGCGCATCGACGAAGCTTTCAACGACCCCGCGCCGCAAGTCCGCGACGCGGCAGTCCGCGCCCTCTTCAAGTTCGACAAGGACTACGTCGCGTCGTTTTCGCGCGTGATGCGCGAGTCGAAGCCCGCCGCGCGTGCGTCCATCGCGGCTTCGATGGCGTCGTCGGGGCTGGCCGCCGAAGCCATCGGCAGCCTCGACGGTGGAACCGAAAAAGAGATTTATCAATCCTTCTCGCTGCTGTTTCTAATGGCGAAAATGGGCGAGATAAAAACGCTTATCCGCGCCATTGAAACCCACCCCAACACCGACGTGCGGCGCGCCGTCATCAAACTGCTTTCGATGATCGATCTGCCATCCGTCGCCGCCGCCTTCCGCCGACTCGAAGCCGACCCCACGCTGCCCGCGACCGCCCGCGACGCCGTCGCCGAAGCTCTCTCGCAGATGTCCGAACAGTGAACGGGCGCGCGGCGGCGGCGAAATACGAATGCTTTGCCGTGTCGTTTGTTGCGCGCCGCGCTCTGCTCGCTGTTTTGTGATTTAAGATTTACGTTTTAATATTGATCCATGCCGTTCCGACTTCGTTCTGACTTCGAGCCGCAGGGCGACCAACCGCAAGCCATCGAGACGCTCGTGCGTGGGCTTGACGACGCACAAAAGCATCAGGTGCTGCTCGGCATCACGGGCAGCGGCAAGACGTTTTCGGTCGCCAGCGTCATCCAACGGACGCAGCGCCCGACGCTCGTCATCGCGCACAACAAGACGCTCGCCGCGCAGTTGTATCAGGAGTTCAAATCCTTCTTCCCCGAAAACGCGGTCGAATATTTCGTCTCTTATTACGACTATTACCAGCCCGAAGCTTACGTCCCCGCCTCCGACACCTACATCGAAAAAGAGGCGACCATCAACGACGAAATCGACCGCTTGCGGCTCTCGGCAACCCGCGCTCTGTTCGAGCGGCGCGACGTGATCGTCGTCGCCAGCGTCTCGTGCATCTACGGTCTCGGCGACCCCGATGCGTATTACAACATGCTGCTCTTTGTCGAGCCGGGGATGTCGTTCAAGCGCGACGCGCTGTTGCAAAGGCTCGTTGAATTGCAGTACGAACGCTCGGACATCGAGTTCTCGCGCGGGACGTTTCGCGTGCGCGGCGATGTCGTTGAAATCTATCCGAGTTATCAGGAGCAGGCTTATCGCATCGAGTTGTGGGGCGACGAGATCGACTCGATTTCGACCATCGACCCGCTGCTCGGCGAAGTCCGCGAGCGGCACACGTCGCGCGTCCCCATCTATCCGAAGACGCACTACGTGATGCCGAAATCGACCATCAAACGCGCCATCCAAACCATCCGCAAGGAGCTTGAATGGTGGGAGCCGAAACTCATCGCTGAGGGCAAACTGGTCGAAGCGCAACGCCTCCATCAACGGACGATGTACGACCTCGAAATGATGAAGGAGATGGGATTCTGCCGGGGCATCGAAAACTATTCGCGCCACCTGACGGCCAAGCCGCCCGGCTCGGCGCCGCCGACGCTGCTCGATTACTTGCCGCGCGACACGATGGTCGTGATCGACGAATCGCACCAGACGATGCCGCAGGTGCGCGGCATGTTCAACGGCGACCAGTCGCGCAAGCGGACGCTCGTCGAGTACGGGTTCCGTCTGCCGAGCGCGATGGACAACCGTCCGCTCAACTTCGCGGAGTTCGAGGAGCGCATCGGTCAAACCATCTACGTCTCGGCGACGCCGGGGCCGTACGAGTTGACGAAGGCGAGCGGGGAAGTGGTCGAACAGATTATTCGCCCGACCGGTTTGACCGACCCCGAAGTCGACGTGCGACCCGTCAAAGGGCAGATCGACGATCTGCTCGAAGAATGTCGCAGCCGCACCGAACGCAACGAGCGCGTGCTGGTCACGACGCTGACCAAAAAGATGTCGGAGGATTTAACCGAATACTTCGCCGAGGTCGGCGTCCGCGTCCGCTACCTACACTCGGACATCGAGACGCTGGAGCGCATCAAGATACTGCGCGACCTCCGGCGCGGCGAGTTCGACGTGCTCGTCGGCATCAATCTCCTGCGCGAAGGTTTAGACCTGCCGGAAGTCTCGCTCGTCGCGATTCTCGACGCCGACAAGGAAGGCTTCCTCCGTTCCGAGTCGTCGCTGATTCAAACCATGGGACGCGCCGCGCGCAACGCGAGCGGCAAAGCGATACTCTACGCCGACAAAATCACCGACTCGATGCGCCGCGCGATTGACGAAACAGACCGCCGCCGCCAGATTCAGCAGGACTACAACCGCGAGCACGGCATCACGCCCAAGACCATCATCAAATCAATCGAATCGACGCTCGTCACGGCCTACGAAGCCGACTACTTCAAAGTCCCGCTCGAACTCGAAGCCTTCGAGGAATACTCGCGCGACAAAATCGACGCGACCATCGCGCGGCTCGACGCCGAGATGCGCCACGCCGCCAAACAAATGGAGTTCGAGCGCGCCGCCGAACTCCGCGACCGCCTCAAGTATCTGCGCGACCGCGAACTGCTGTTGAATTGATGAATGCGATTCATCGGATGGAGCGGATTAGGAGATAGGATGTTCACGATGGCTCTATCTGATGAGAGATGAACGGCGGGTGGTGCATGAAGGGGAAAGGGTTTGATTTTTATTCTTCAGTCCGCATTCCGCAATCATCAATCCGGATATCTGTGTTCACCCTGTCCGTCCTGATTTCCCGCGTCCTGTCTGTGCTGTGAATTTTGGTGACCGATGCTCATTAAGTCTGAACAAGACGAGATTCAATCCTTCCTCAGCGATGCGAGCAACCTCGCGGGCGGCCATGCGGCGCGGGTCGTGTTTCCCGAAAGCTGTGGAGAGGTTGCCGCCGCGCTCGCCGTCGCCGCGCGCGAACGTGTTCCGGTGGC
>JBGTHJ010000535.1:0-2361 GCA_041746175.1 Pyrinomonadaceae bacterium | reverse complement strand
ACCGAACACGGCCCCGCGTGGCTCACCGGCGGCGCATACGGCATCGAAGGCGGCCTCGCCTGCACGCTCGCGCTCCTGCTCTCGACCCTCTTCATCTGGCGCACGCGACTTCTCGTCTTCGACGAAGAGTTGCGACAACTGACCGGCGCGGAGATTCCGAACCCGTCGTCTCTGCCGATTACTATTAGAGACCAGTGAGTGTGGAGACTATTGCTGTCATTGAGGTATGGACAAAGCAATGGATTTTTCCTGTTATTTTCACGTTTGCGGGGATTCTAAAGGGCTACATGAAAGAGCGGCATCGCCCGGGAGCGCGAGCCTCCCGCTCGCATTGAGCGTTCGGAGAACGCGAACCATTGAACGTGCTCCGAGCACGCTGGCCAGCGGGACGCTGGCGCTCCCGGCACTCACCCAATTGCAAACCGCTATAGTGCGAAGGGCAATGTCAGCATAAAGGTTGACACTCTTGGCAAAGAGGTCAGCAAGCTTATGCTGCCTGTCGGTTTTTATTCAAAATCAGAGATGGATAAAGTCCAGCTTAATGCTAACCGCGAGCCTGCTGCGGTTGAATACTGGCGGGCCATTCTTTTGCCATTTACCGCTCGTCAATCGGCACGTAGGATAGGCCGCGCGGGCCGACGTACTCGGCGCGGGGACGGATGAGTCGGTTGTTGGCATATTGTTCGAGGACGTGCCCGGTCCAACCGCTGATGCGGCTGACGGCGAAGATAGGCGTGAAGAGGTCGAGCGGGATGCCCATCATGTAGTAGGTCGAGCCGGAATAGAAATCGACGTTCGGGTACAACTTCTTCTCATTCCGGACAACCTCTTCGAGTTTGCGCGAGATTTCGTGCCAGCGCGTGTCGCCCCCGCTCTCGCCCGCCTCTTTGGAAAACTTCCTGAGCCACGTCGCGCGCGGGTCTTCGGTGCGATAGACGCGGTGGCCGAAGCCCATGATCTTCTTCTTCTGCGCGAGCGCGTCTTTGATCCAATCCTCCGCCTTTTCGACGCTGTCGATGTCGAGCAGCATTTTCATCACGTTGGTATTCGCGCCGCCGTGCAACGGGCCGGAGAGCGCGGCGATGGCCGCCGTCACCGCGCCGTAAATGTCGGCGAGCGTGCCCGCGACGACGCGCGCGGTAAAGGTCGAAGCGTTGAGTTCGTGGTCGGCGTGGAGGATCAGCGCGACATCGAAGATGCGCGCTTCGCGCTCGGAGGGCGCCTCCCCCTTGAGCATGTAGAGGAAGTTGGCGGCGATGCTCAACTCGGGCTTCGGCTCGATTAGTTCATGGCCGTTGCGGAGGCGGTCGATGGCCGCGACGATGACCGGGAACTGCGCGGTCAGCCGCGTCGCCGTGCGGAGCGCGCCCTCGCGCGAGATGTCGCGCGCCTGCCCATCGTAGAAGGCGAGCGCGGAGACGACGGTACGCAGTACGTCCATCGGCTCGACATCTTTCGGAAACCGACGCATCAACTCGACCACTTCATCCGGCAACCGCTGGCTGGCATTGATGGTGCGCCGCAGTTCGTCGAGTTCGGCGCGTTGCGGCAGCCGACCGTGCCACAACAGGAAAACCGTCTCCTCGAAAGTTGAATGCTCCGCGAGGTCGTGGATGTCGTAGCCTTGATAAATTAGTACGCCGTTAATGCCGTCCACGTCGCCGATGGATGATGTCGCCGCGACGACGCCTTCGAGTCCCGCCGGACTCTTGGCGGCTGAAACATCATCTTTATTTTTGCTCATGATGGGCGTCCTTTATGGATATTTTGGATGCGTCGAAGATAACAAACGCGCGTACGAATGTCCAAAGTCCAGGCCTCTCGTCAGTCCACAGACCGAAACGCTTATTGCTGCGTTCCGGCTTTGAAATTTGAGGTGACTTACGAGATTTGAACTTTCGACATCGAGAGGTGCTCGGCTTTCCGGTTTTCCGGCTTTGGACGGTGGACGATGGACGGTAAACTTTGGACATGGATTAGATGACCGCGTTGCGCGCCGAGATGTTGCGCGGCGGAATCGCAGAACATCGCAATCTCCAGGAATCCGTCGCTGCCCCACATCGCAAACAACTCGCCGCGCTTGTTTCCGTTCTCGGCGAAGAAACGCCGGAACGAGCGTATCTCATGACCATCGACGATGATCCGCGCGCCGTGCGCGATCATTTCGTCCGAGAGCTCGTTGCGCGTGATGTTGGTGATGCAGTTGCCGAAGCGGTCGATGTGGATGACCGAGGCTTTGAGGATGCCGCCCTCCACTAACTTCGGTTTGTGACGTTTAAGACGGACGTAATCGTCGATCTCTTCGCCCAGGGCTTCGAGCGCGACGCCGCGCGCCAGCGCCGCCGCGACCGGGGCGAACAC
>JBGTHJ010000534.1:0-3947 GCA_041746175.1 Pyrinomonadaceae bacterium | reverse complement strand
GGGCGCGGTGGCAACACGGGCGGCGGGGACATGCGGTTGGGCGGCGGCGGGCCGGGCGGCGGCGGCGGTGGCGGAGGTGGCGAGAACTACCTGCGGACGTTTCGGCAGAACGAGGTGACGCGCAAGGCGGTGTTGCTGGCGAAGCCGGAGCCCGGGTTTACGGAAGAGGCGCGGAAGAACAATGTGACCGGGGTGGTGCGGTTGCAGATGGTGTTGGCGTCGTCGGGAGCGGTGACGAACATCCGTGTGGTGAAGCCGTTGCCGGACGGGTTGACGGAGAAAGCGATCGCGGCGGCGCGGCAGATACGGTTCACGCCGGCGCAGAAGGACGGGCGGGCGGTGTCGCAGTACGTGACCATCGAATACAACTTCAACATCTACTAAGCACCGACCGGGTAGATAATCAAGCAACCTGCGGCGACTCTTTTTTGACCGGAGTCGCCGCTTTGCTTTTGGGGTCGTGATGCCAAAATCTGCGCCCCTCGCCGCATTCAATTCAACCGTCGAGTACGTGCGGGTTCGACCGCCGAATGACGCTCGTTAACCAAAGTTATATACTGTCGCGCCACATCGTTTATTCCGGCAGAGCAATCCAAACAGGCAAGAGCGTAGCCGTGCGGGGCGGCTTGTTGATGGGAGAGAAAATTTCGTGGGCGAATCCGAGCGTGGTCGACCGAATGTAGTTTGTCTCGCCAGCTATTTTAAGGGCGGCGATTTTATACGCGAGTGCAAGCGGCAGGGTTGCCGCGTGGTTTTGCTGACGAGAGCCAAGAACGCGGAGGAAGACTGGCCGCGTGAGTCGATCGACGAACTGTTGACTGTGCCGGATGATGCCAGCGTTGATCTCTTTGTGCATACCGCGACGCAGGTCGCGCGTCGCGTCGATGTCGGACAGGTCGTCGCGCTCGAAGAGTATGATGTGATAACCGCCGGGCTGATTCGCGAACACTTGCGCCTGCCGGGAATGAACAGCGCGGAAGCGCGTCTGTTCCGCGACAAACTGGCGATGCGCGTGCTGGCGAAAGAATCCGGGATGCTCGTCCCGGAGTTTGCGCACGTGCTCAATTACGATGCGTTGCGTAAGTTCATGTCACGCGTCGAGCCGCCGTGGGTGTTGAAGCCGCGCTCAGACGTGTCAGCCGTCGGCATCAAAAAATTGTCCGAGCCGGAGCAGGTCTGGCGAACGATTGACGCGCTCGACGCTGTTCCCGAACTGTCTCAACAGTCTTCGTCTTACCTGCTTGAACGCTTCATCCCCGGTCAGGTTTTTCACGTCGATGCGCTGGTTGACGACGGCGAGGTTGTGTTTGCCGGGGCGAGCCGTTACGGACGCCCGCCGATGGAGGTCGCGCACGAGGGCGGCGCGTTCCTCTCGTACACGGTCGAGCACGACTCGGCGGACGAAACGACGCTTTTCGAGCTAAACCGTCAGGTGCTAAAGACGCTCGGACTCAAGCGCGGCGCAGCGCACGCCGAATTCATCAAAGGCGACGCGGACGGGCGTTTCTATTTTCTCGAAGTCGCGTCGCGCGTCGGCGGCGCATATATCGCCGAAACATTAGAGGCGGCGAGCGGCGTCAACCTCTGGCGCGAGTGGGCGCGCATCGAATTGGCCGCCGGTGACGGCTCTTATCGAGTCAGCCCGTCGCGCAGAAGAGCCTACAGCGGTATCGTGCTTTCGCTGGCGCGACAAGAGTTTCCCGACACTTCTACGTACACCGAGCCGGAAATTATCTATCGCGTCAGGAAGCAATTTCACGCCGGGTTGGTTGTCCGCTCGCCCGAACTCGCGCGGGTCAAACAGTTGCTCGAACAGTTTGCGCGGCGTTTCGCCGAAGACTTCATCGCGGTCGCCCCGCCGCTCGAAAGACCTCATTGAGTTGGCAAGAATAAGCGGGATTAGCAGTACTACAAGCAGAACGGAGAAAAGTTAGAATGAGTGGAAAAACAGCAGCGCCGTATGGCTCATGGAAGTCGCCGGTCACGTCGGACATGATTGTTTCGGCAACCGTCGGACTCGGCCAAATCGCGCTCGACGGCGCGGATGTCTACTGGGGCGAGTTGCGCCCGTCCGAGGGCGGACGCGTCGCGCTCGTCAGGCACATGCCCGACGGCCTGATGGTCGATGTCATCGCATCGCCTTTCAACGTCAGAACACGCGTGCACGAATACGGCGGCGGCGCGTTCGCCGTTGCTGACGGGACGATTTACTTCTCAAACTACGATGACCAACGACTCTATCGACTCGCGGACGGCGCGACGCCCGAACCCCTCACGCCCCCGGTTGACCTGCGTTACGCGGATGTGGTGGTTGACCGCGCGCGCAGCCGTTTAATCGTCGTCCGCGAAGACCACACCGCCCCGGGACGCGAGGCGGTGAACACGATTGTCAGCCTCGACCTCACGGGCGAACGCACGAACGCACCAGACGAGGAGCGTGGCGGTGGTCGTATCCTCGTCTCGGGCAGCGATTTTTACGCATCGCCGCGCATCAGCCCGGATGGTCGGCGTCTGGCGTGGCTCGCGTGGAACCATCCGAACATGGCGTGGGACGGTTGTGAATTGTGGGTCGGTGAGTTCGGCGCGGACGGGTCGCTCGAACGGACGCGGAAGATTTCGGGTGACATCGACGAGTCGGTCTTTCAACCCGAATGGTCGCCCGACGGCACGTTATATTTTGTCTCTGACCGGAGCGGGTGGTGGAATCTCTATCGCGCGGATGAAGCCGGAGTCGTCGAACACCTGTACGCGATGGAGGCGGAATTCGGAAGGCCGCTGTGGGTTTTCGGTCTGACGACATACGCGTTTGAATCAGCCGCGCGCGTGATCTGCACTTACAGCCAGCGTGGGACGTGGCATCTGGCAACCATCGACACGTCGTCGGGCGAACTACAAAACATCGAGACGCCATATTCCGACATCACTTTTCTCAACGCTCTTGACGGACGCGCGGTATTTCTCGGCGGTTCGCCGACCGAGCGCATGGCGGTCGTCGAATTCGACCTTGAAACACGCGACTTCCGCACGCTTCGCTACGCGAGCGAAACCGTCATCGATCCCGGATACCTCTCCGAGCCGGAGGCGATTGAATACCCGACCACCGGCGGCCAAACCGCGCACGCGATTTTCTACCCGCCGAAGAACCCCGATTACGCCGCGCCTTCGGGCGAGCGACCGCCGTTGCTCGTCAAGTGTCACGGCGGGCCAACCAGCGCGACCTCGACCTCGCTGCGGATGGAAATTCAATATTGGACGAGTCGGGGAATCGCGGTGATGGACGTGAACTACGGCGGAAGCAGCGGCTACGGTCGAGAATACCGGCAGCGTTTGCAGGGGCAGTGGGGAATCGTCGACATCGACGATTGCGTCAACGGCGCGCGGTACCTCGCCGAGCGTGGCGAGATTGACGGCTATCGCTGCACGATTACCGGCGGCAGCGCGGGCGGCTATACGGTGCTCGCCGCACTTACCTTTCACGATTTTTTCAAAGCCGGAGCGAGCCACTTCGGGGTTAGCGATTTGACCGCGCTTGCGCGCGAGACGCACAAGTTCGAGTCGCGCTACCTCGATGGACTGCTCGGCCCGTACCCGGAACGCGCCGACATTTATCACGCGCGCTCACCGATTAATTTCACCGAACGACTCTCGTGCCCTGTGATTTTCTTTCAGGGACTCGAAGACAAAGTCGTACCGCCGAATCAGGCCGAGTCGATGGTCGAAGCGTTGCGCGCCAAAGGGCTGCCGGTCGCGTACGTCCCGTTTGAGGGCGAGCAGCACGGTTTCCGTCGCGCCGAAAACATCAAACGCTCGCTCGATGGCGAACTCTATTTCTATTCGCGCGTCTTCGGCTTTGAACTCGCCGAAGCGGTGGCACCCGTGCCGATTGACAATCTCTGACGTGCTGTTGGAATAACAAACGCGCGGGCGGCTATACGGTGCTCGCCGCA
>JBGTHJ010000533.1:0-21844 GCA_041746175.1 Pyrinomonadaceae bacterium | reverse complement strand
GCCCCGACGCGCGGCTGACGCGGCGCGGCGGCGCTCCCCCGGCGGCATCGACGACGTAGAAGTCTCGCCGTCCCCATGGCCCGCCGGTATAGACGATCTGCTTGCCGTCGGGCGACCACGCGGGATATTCGTCGTCGTCTTCCGAGCGTGTGAGTTGCGTGGTCTCGCCGCTGTGGATGTCGAGCAGCCAGATGTCCTTCTGTCCGGCGCGGGTCGAGCAAAAGACGATCTGCTTGCCGTCGGGCGACCATTTGCCCTCGAAGTCATCGGCGGGGTGATTGGTCAGTTGTGTCCATTTGCCGGTCGTCAGGTCGCACATCCAGAGTTCCCAGTTGCCGCTTCGCTTCGAGGTGATGATGAAGCGTTGACCATCGGGTGAGATGGTGGCGTCGCCACCTCCGGCGCGGTCGACGGCGACGCGCTGCAAACGGAATTGCGGAGATGGATTCGTCCATCCGGGCAACATCAACAGCGTCAGAGCCAACCCGCCACAAACCGCTAACAGTCTCTTTATCATCGCGCCTTCCATCCCCACGTCGAACAATTAACGCGTCGCGAGCAGCGTCCGTCCGCCACGACTTAGCGACGAGATGGCCGTGAAGCCGAAATAAGCTACGCCGGCAAACAGAAAAATCAGATGGCTTCCGAAGAAGCTCTGCAACACCACCGCGCCCACCATCGCGAGCACAATCGCGAGGTTCTCGCTCTGTTTGACCACCGAAAAAACTCGCCCCATGAATCGCTCATCGACGACCTTTTGCATGATCGAATAGAACGGGACGACGACCACCGACAACACCACGCCCCAAATGAATACGATGACCATCGAGGCCCCAACGTGCGACACCAGGCCGTAGAGACTAAGGCTGACAGCCTCGGCGAGGAAGCCCGCGAACAGCGCGACGCCCGTCCCGAAATGCTCGACGAGGCGCGGCGCAAGCAGCCCACCGCACGCGGCACCCAATCCGAATAAACCGAGTTGCCAGCCGAGAATGTGCTCGGAACCGCCGAGATGGTCGCGTATAAAAAAGGGCGCGAGCGGTATCCAGATGCTCGTGCAAAACAGAGCCGTAAATAGCATCAAGTTGAGGTGTAGCGCGAGCCCGTGATGCGCTAGATATCGCCAGCCTTCCTTGATCTCGTCGAAAGCTCGGGCGGCTGTCAGCGGTGTATCCTGTGCGCGCTCGACGCGCCGGATGCGCACGCCCCAGAGCAGCGCCGCGCTCAACAGAAACGTCAATGCATCGAGCAGCAGGCTCGCCGTCAGCCCGAAACGCTGTAACAGCAAAGCCCCCACCACCGGCCCCGCGATGAGCACCACGTTGGCTCCGCTCTGATCGAGAGCGTTGGCGCGCAAGAGGTCTTCTTGTTTGACCGTCAACGGAATCGATGCGGTTTTGGCGGGTTGAAAAAAGACGGTCGCAATCGAATGCAGCGCCGCCGTCACGTAGATCACGCCGAGCGTCGGACGCGCGATGATGACCAGCATCAAGACCATCCGCGAAAGGTCTGAAGCGACCATCACGACGCGCTTGTTCAGACGATCAACTAACGCGCCGGCGACGGGCGCGACCACCGCGCCGGGCAACGTGTCGAGAACCACCAGTAAAGCTAGATTCGACGCCGCATCGCTCGTGTTAAAGACGTAGAGTATCAGGCTGATGCGACTGACCTGCGAACCCATCATCGACAACAGGTTCGCCAGCCAGATATTTCGGAATGAGCGATTGCCGAGGACTTGTAGCAACGTGTCTCCCCAGATGGACGGAGACGCCCGATGCGGGCGTTTCGGCTCGCAATATGCCAAAGCCGAAAACCAGCGCGGTCGTTCGACCGTCCGCGCCGATTTTCGACATGTATCAACTATGACGAAGCGTTCGTGAGATTCTTGGTCACATGACCCGGCGTGTGGAGCGACGCCCGCCGTCTGCGACCATCGTGAGAGATGTTTATCAAAACAAACCAAGCGCGTCGGTCGAGCGCCACTTCACACGGCGCGCATGGTTTGTCCGCATCGGCCTGAATACTGGACTAGACCGAGCGTCGCCACTCGCTGACGTGCCGTCCCGCTTCATCCGCCACGCCGTCAAGGTTGGAATCAATCTCGCCTTTGGTGTTGGCATGTGCCGGAAGATAGTTGAGGTCGATGACGCCGTCGCCGTCCCAATCAACGATCTTGCCCTTGAAGCGTCCGTTGACGAAGCCGTTGGTCAGCGGGCCGACCACCGGATGATGGAGCGTCGAAAGAATCGAGTTGCCGGGGAAGAAGAATTCGCCGCCGCTGTTCTCGATGCGTTCGAGGTTGACGTACGACCAGCCCTGGAACAGGCCGCGCACGTACTCAATCGCGCTGCGCCCACGCACCGAGATGTCGTTGTTCAAGAACCACTGTCCCTGACGCGCGAACGGTACGGTCACGTCTTCGACGACGCCATCTGAAGTGTCGTTGGCCTTGCCGGAGAGGAAGATCGGGCGTTTGGTTTGCGTCTCGAAGTAGAAATTGCCCTGCGACGGGTTGGTCAGTTCGGTGAAGCCTTTGAAGAGGAACGCCTCGTGGTGGTTCGAGCCGTCTTCGTGCAATCCCCCGAGCGTCTTGGCGACGACGACTTCGGAGTCGCGCGTCTCCATGTTGTTGCAGGCCAGCGCCTGACCGAACACGCGTTTCAACATCTGCGGGCTAATCAGCAAGTGTCCCCACATGTCGTTGGTCGGGCCGAGCCTGATGTAGATGTTGCAGGTGATGTGCAGGTAGATGGTCTCGTCGAAGGTGCGCCCTTCGTAGTGTTTGAACTCGCGCGGACGGCGGAAGTCTTCTTCGCGCCAACCCATCTCCCAGGCAAAGACGCGCGCCCACTCTTGCACGCGCAGATCGCGGTCGTTGATGAGCGCCATGCCGAGGTCGCGGCACTCTTCGCTCTGGAGCCATTCGAGCGCCCACAGCAGATTGATGCGCAGGTCGGTGTCGGTATCCTCGAATAGAGCGCGCCGGATGACCGGCAAAGCGTCCGCCCCGTTACGCGCGAGGTATTGATAGAGCGCGTGCTCGCGAAACGCGGGGTCGGAGAGATTGCGGGCGTCGTAGACCAACTGCTCGTCGCTCCGCCTCTCAAGGTTCACCGACACTCGCGCTATCATGTCCTCGAAACGGGTGGTCGGATCGCCGAAAAGAAGGTTCTCCTTCGCTTTAAAGGCAAGTTCCTCGCCGTTAATGGTCGTCGTTTTAATCATCGGTTTCTCCTTCTAGGTGTCAGACTCTTTTCACGCCCCCACCCAATGAGAGGCATGGCTTCCTCCGAGCGGAATGTAAGTGACTTCATTTCCCAACCGGTAGTATCAGTGCGAGCTGCTTTGGGGCGCGCCCGCCAACTCCGCCGAACGTCGCAACAAACTTTGTGCGACCTGTCCCGTCCGCGCGCTGCTTCTTTCGCCGCGCGCGGTGTAGCGTTCGTCCCCGGTCAGCGAGCGCAGGAATTCAACCAACTCGCGCAGCTCCGTCGCGCTCAACCGCACGGGCTGGAGAGCTTTGTCGCGATAGATTTCGGGATCGGTGCCGCGATAGTGGAGCAGGATGGCCTCTTCCAACGTCGCAGCGCTGCCGTCGTGCATGTAGGGAGAGGTTTCGGCGACGTTGCGCAAGGACGGCGTAAAGAACATGCCCGCATAATCACGATTGCTGACAATGCCGACGCCGGGGTCCGTATAGACTTGTTTGTCGGGGACGTAGCCGATGCCGAGACGATGAAATTTTCCGTCCATGAACAACGCGGAATCTTCGTCGATAACGTGACACGCGACGCACGCCGCCCGGCCCGTGAAGAGTTCGAGGCCGCGCCGCGCGGTCTCGTTCAGCGCGCCGCTCTGTTTGCCGTAGTAGTACTGGTCGAAGGCCGACGAGCCGGAGACGAGCGTGCGTTGAAAACTCGCCAGCGCGCGTGCGACGTGCTCGCGCGTGATATCGTCAGGCTCAACCGACATCTCTGTGCGAAAGGCTTCGACGTAGTCGGGGCGCGAGCGGATAAAGGCGGTCAGGTCGTCGTAGGAACGCAGGTTCATCTCGGCGAATCCGGAGAGCGGATACTTTAACTGCTGTTCGAGCGTCGTCGGGTTTCCGTCCCAGTGGAGCGTCGTCTTGAACGCCGCGTTGAGTAAGGAGGGGACGTTGCGCGAGGTCTGACGGTCGAAGACGCCGACGCCGCCCGGCTTGCCGTTGGCGAAAAACTTATCGGGCATGTGGCACGAATTGCATGAGACGGTTCCGGTGCTCGACAGCTTCGGGTCGAAGAACAGCGAGCGTCCGAGTTCGACCAGACCGGGCGTGAGCGGTTCGTGCGACGGCACGGGCACTGACGACGGCAAGCCCAAACTCGACGGCACAATCCACGCATCGCGCACCGTTTCGAGCGAGGCGACGACCGCTTCCGACTTGCCATTTTTATCGCCGACGAGCGGCTTCGTTTCGCGCCCGTAGATGCCACCGATGCCGGGCTGTCGATTCGCCACCACGAGATTCACTCTGAACTCGCGCGCGAGTTGCTCGCACTGCTCGGCCCAACGGATGGGGTCTGTCGCAGACCAATTGGCGGAAACCAGAATCGTGTCGGCGCCGCGTTGCGCCAGACGCATCACCCCCGACTGAAGATCATCGCCGGAGAGGATGCCGATGCGCCGCCCGCCGTCGTCCACCGTATCCATCAACAGCCGTGCGAATCCGACCGTCGCGGGGCCGTCGTCGCCGTTGTAGCGGAGCACGCGTTTGTGATGGCGCGTCAGAAGTTTGCCGCGTGCGTCAAAAAGCACGGTGGTGACGTGATAACCCTTGCCGTCTTCGGTCAATTCGGGCAGCGAGACCGTCAGCCAGACGCCGTGTTGCTTCGCCAGCGCGCTAAAGAACTGCGTGGTCGGCCCCGGAATCGGTTCGGCGAGAGCGTACTTGCCGCCGACGATGGCGGGCGGCAACGTCGCAATCGCGCTCAGTTCGGGCAGCGCGACGTACTTCGCTCCGCGTTTGGCGGCACCGGCGACGAGCGCCGCGAGGTCTGCGCGATTGCGCGCGGGGTCGGTCGTCGCGGGGGCGAACTGGATCGCGGCGAAGCCGTCGGTGCGGGTGGTTTCGACCGTCTGGCCGACGCGCCGATTTCGCTCGCCGACGTAGCGGAAGCGACGAATCACGGTCTCGCCGGTCACCGCGCTGCCCATGTGGACGAGCGTCATGAAGCCGTCGAACCCGGCGACCTTCTTGTCGAGCGGAGCCATCGCGGCGTGGATGCCGGTCATTCGCAGACGCGATTTCGGCTTGCCCGTTTCCTGATCGAGGACCCACAGTTCACTGTATGCGTCGGCGTCCCAGCTGCTCGCATAGACGGTTATCAAATCGCCGTCAACTTTCTTCAAACCCTGACAATTCTCGTCGCCCCAGATCGACTTGACGACCGCCCCCGACTTCGCATCGACGAAGGCAAGATGCGGATGCCCGACGTAGCTTGAAACGATGAGTTGTCCACGGTCGCGGTCGAATTCCATGCCCCCCGCCGGGCCGGGCAGTGGATAACGCGCTACGACTTTGCCCGTCTCAAGATTGAGTTTCCAGATGGCGGGCGGGTCGAGCGGGCCGAGCCAGAGATGGCCGTCGCCGTAGGCGAGATCGCCGAAGAGACCGCCGCCGTCGGGCAGGTCGATTGACCTGACCACTTCGCCCCGGCGGTTGACGGTGAGAAGCTTGTTGCGAAGCTTGACGGGAAGCATCGGCTTCATCGTGGGCTTGTAGGTCGGCCTCCCGTTGGTGATGACGTAATACAAATTGTCGTCGGTCTGATGCGGGTAGATGCCCGATAGCTCCACCTCCAGCCCCGGCGTCTTGAATTCATCGACGATCTGGAGGTAGCCGCTGCGCTCCTCCGGATATTTCTCGGCGCTTCCGCCCTTCACGTTCTTCAACTCTTGCGCGTTCGCTTCGTTTGTTAGAGGGGTCGCAAGGTCAAGGACGATCAGGGCGGAGCCGACGAGCGCGAACGAGAGGATGACGAGCAGCGAGACAAGCTTCTGTCCCCTTGAGGCTGACGGCACATGCTTTCTTTTAGTGCTGCTCGGCATTTCTCTCTCAACTCCTTCGGAGAATGGACATCCTTAGCTGTCTGTCCGCGAACAAATTCCTCGTTAAAGGGTTAACCGTCGGCGCGCGGGCTACTTGGGTCGCGCTTTGGTCGAGGAGGTCAGGCCACGCCGTTCGAGCGTTTCGAGTCCGGGCGCGCCGATCACCACGCGCTCGAAGTGCAGGCTGGCGTCGTGCGTCTTCGGTGCGTTGTGATCCTGATGACCCAGGATCGGAGCAGCCTCTCCGCCTTGACCAAAAGAACCCTCGTTGACGAGCGCGTTCTTGTTGCCACAATCGTCGGTCTCCCAGCCGTCATTTTGCACTATTGGTTGAGGAGTCCCGGTGCTGCCTGCCGTCCTCACCATTTCGGTATGTTGTGCGGAGACGTAAGCGCTGCCCTCGCGCGCGAAGATTCCCTGCTCGACGCCGTGCAAGACATCGCCCGGCTTCAGGCCGACGCCGGTCGCGCGATACTCCGCATCCCAACGCATGTGAACGGCCTGAAACTGGCGGCCTTCGGTTTGCGGCGTGAGCGTGATCCTGAAGAGCGCGCCGACCATCATCGGCATTCCGTACTCCGCGCCCGGCACGAGACCATCGGCGATGCTTTGCTCGTCAACCCGGAGGCCGTCCGGCATGACCGCGATGCGTTGGCCGTCGCCCAGAGTGGCGGCATTTACGCGGCGGCGCGCCGTGCCTTCGCGGCTCTCGGTCAACATGTCGAACGTCGTGAAGTAGCCGGAAGCGACGATGCGCTGCCAGGCCTGTTCGAGCGTGGCCTTGCGTCCGAACTGGACGCGCGTTGACGCGGCGAGCACTTCGAGCGGAATCTCATCCGACACTTTGATGTAGCGGTCGATCATCTGGAACGTGCAGTTGACGAACGACATCGTCAGCGGGCGCGAGGTTCGACGATACCGGTTGCCCGGAGTGGTATAGGGTTTGGAGAGCGAGAAGTCGCCCATATTGTTGCGGTCGATCAAGACGGCGGTTCCGGTTCGCCCGTTCCGCATGTCGATGTAGAAAGCGTTGTCGGTTTCAATCGTCACGCCGTGCAACGAACGATTGTTCTGGTTGACCCAGACGCCGTGCAGGGTACGCGCGAATTCATCGACGTTTACGTCGCCGCCCTGTGTGATTTTGGCATCACGATTACGACACGCCAACAAGTCGCCCCGTGCAATCGAGGTTCCCGACTTCTTGAATAACTCGCGGTCATAGTTCGGTTCAAATGGTTGATCCGGTTGCGTCTCCTCCTTCTGCGCCTGTCCGAACGGGACTAGGATTAGGGCGAGAAGAACGACCGAGACCAAGGCTCTCATTTTTTTCATGTTTCACTCCTCAAGAAGAGATTCCAGTTGCTGTGTGGTACATGCAACCCGGTCACGGGAAATTTTGTTGGCCGCACAAGGTTGTGATTCCTGCTGCTGCTTGAGGGTGTCAGTGTATGGACGGTCTGCAAATCTGTCTTCTCCAAGATTGCGCATATAGGACGTGCGCGTCGCAGGCGTGGCCGAAGACGCATTTTTGTCGAATCATTGACGGGGCACGGTGTATCGTCATCCGGTTTCGCGGATGGGCGGAGGCTTTGCCCGCAAAGTTTTTGATGGGACACTCGCTCTGCGAGCAAAGCCTATTGCCGGCGGTTAAGCCGCCTGCGCGCACGTCGCGTTTCAGGGCGTCCCGATGACGACGCGGTCGAAGATTAGCGTGGGTTTGAGATTCGTGCCGGACAGCGCCGGATTGGAAACTGTCTCAGCGGCGTTCAGTCCGTTTTTGTCGCCGCACTCCGAGGTCGTCCACACCCGCGACCCGCTGACCGAAATAGCCGATATGACGGCGTTGCCTTCTTTCAAAAACTCGCCCTGTTCGACGCCCTGCACGGACTTGCCGAGCGGGATATCGATTCCAAGCCCGCGATACTCGCCGTCCCAACGCATCTGCACGCCTTTATAATTTTGACCCGCGCTCCTGACCTCGGTCAGAGTGATCTGGAAGAGCGCGCCGGTGAGCATCGGCAGGCTATATTCGCCTCCCGGCTCCATCCCGGAGGCGATTCGTTTTTCGTCGGTCGTCGTGCCATCGGGCAAGACCGCGACGCGGAGTCCGTCACCCTGCACGGGGCTGACTTTGCGACGGGAAACCCGCGCGCCTTTGGCCGTCACCATGTCGAACGAGTTGAAGTAGCCCGCTCCGACGAGTTGATCCCAAACTTCTCGCAGCGAGCCGCCGCCCCGCGCACGTCGCAGCGAGAGACTGGTTGACGAAGCAAGCGCGTCACGCGGAACTTCGTCCGACACCTTGATGTACTGGTCGAGAAACTGATAGGTGCAATTGACAAAGGTCATCGAAAGCGGGCGGGCGTTTTTCCTGTACCTGTTTGTCGAGATGAGGAACGGTCTGGACAATGGAAAATCGCCCATGTTGTTGCGGTCGATGAGAATCGCGCTGCCCGAACCGCCGCGCATGTCGATGTAAAAGGCCGCGTCCGTCTCGACGGGTAGCCCGTGCACCGTCCGCCGGTTCTGGTTGATCCATACGCCGTGCAACATCCGCGAAAACTCTTCGATGCTGAGGTCGGAGGGGCGCGTGATTTTGGCGTCGGTGTTGCGGCAAGCGAGAAAGTCCGGGCGCGCCACCGAAGTCGCTGCCCGTTCAAACTGGTCGCGGTCAAATTTCGGTTCGGGGCGCACCACGTCCTGTGCCGTCACCGTTGCAACAACCGACAGGAAAAGAGACGCGAGTAACGCGAAGCAGCTCGATTTTTTCATGGAAGGTTCTCCTTATGAAAATGCGATTCCGGTGCGGCATCGAGGCCGGAGTCGGTGACCATCGTGGTGTGCCTGCGTAAAGGTGTGCACCTTTGCGGTTGCCGGAGGCAATCAGGTATGTCATGACAGCCTACCCATCCAAAATCACGGATGCTTCTCCCGAATTGCGCGATTCAACTCCCGCGTTGCGCAATCCAGCGCGGGTTGCAGAAACGTCTCGCGCGTCTCAAACTGTTGCTTGACAAGACGCCACGCCCCCCGTATAAATCGCTGCTCGCCCTCTTTAATTTTTCACGCCTGCGACCTACTTGGTAACAATCCGCATGACTGAACCGGAGTTCATGAAAATCGTTTGCGCGGTGCGCAACATCGACGACCCGGCGTTTCTCGACATGCCGTTGGAAGCCGCGCCGTTCGATTCGCTCGATTTGCTGGAATTGCGCTCCGCGCTCGAGGTTCGGCTCGACCTGCCGCTCTCCGATGAGAAATTCAATTCCGCTTCGACGCTCCGCGACCTTTACCGGCTCGTCAACCGATGACCGACACACTGATTCATCTGCCGCAAACCGACGCCGCCGGTCTCTCGGAGAATTGGCTGTTCAAGCATTGCGGCGAGATGCATTGGGAGTATCTCTGCGCGGCGATGGGCGTCGGCGGCGTCAACTCCGAACAGATGCGCGATGACGCCGGGCATCGACTCTATCCGACCTTTGTCGCCGTGCGCGGCAGGTACGCGCAGCCACTCTGCGCCGTCCGCATGGACGAGCATTTCAGCACCGCCGTCAAGCTCAACCATTTCGGACGCGCCTTCTTTCACAGTTCCATCAGCTTCCACAATCAGGCGGCGCGCTTCGACCTCGAGATGCTCACCACCTTTGTCGCGCGCGACAAGGAAGGCTTCAACGAACTCCATCAGTCGCTTCCCGCCGCGCGTCTCGCCTATGCTTCGGAATCGCTGCGCGTTTCACCGCCGATTTTGAAAATCAGTCAGTCGCTACGTCACGGCGACGTGAAGGATTATGATTTTCTCGGCTATCACTTTTCGCCGCTCGACGCGGGGCGTGACCTCCGCGCGACTTACGAGCCATCGCCTTATGTCGATTACAATGGAGCGGGGCTGCTCTACTTCGCAGCCTACCCGGCCATCGCCGACACGCTCGAACGCCAACTCGTCACACGGCACGGCCTCAATGCGTCGGGGCGCGACTGGGCTTTGCACACCTCGACGGTGGCGCGCGACGTTTTCTATTTCAGGAACTTAAATCTCGGCGGGAAATTGACGGCCACGCTCAAACGCTTCGACCGCGTCGGCGCGAATATCGTGACTCACACGCTGCTCGCCGACGCGCGTGACGGCGCGGCCATCGCCGACATCTTCACGGCCAAGCGCGTGCTCGATTAAGTGGCGGAGAATTGCGCGAGCGACCTTAACCAGACATCGACGAATCGCGTCCGCTCGGTTTCGGCAATGGCGGCGGGTAGTTCCGGCCAACCTTCGTGCGCCACGAGGACGTAATCGACGCCGCGCACGTGTTTGAACTTTATCCGCGCGCGTGTCTCGATGTTGTTCCACCGGTCGAGCGTGATGCCGGCTGCGATTTCATGCTCGTGCGCCTCGTAGACGACGGCGCGCGTGCTTGAAAATTTCTGCCGGAACCATTCGGGATCGCTCAATGCGTTGCGCAACGCACTGACGTTCTCTTTATCGACGCCGACCGTAAACGTAATCGCCTTGCGCCAGTTGAAGCGTGTGCTGACATCTTTCAGCAGCGACTTCTCGAAGCGCATCAGAAATTCGCTCCATCCAACGCGCAGGCATTCGGCCTCTTCGACCGTAATCGCGCCCCGATCTTGTACGCTCAGTTCAGTCCCGTGCTTGCGCCGCAGCAGCGAAAACAGCACGTTGTATTCGGGGCCGTGCCCGACGAACTTCCAGCGCACGCCGAGGGCGATCTCCGGCTCCCACTCGACGACTTCGCCGTGAAAGAAATCGCCGTCGCCGAAGTCGAAACGAAACGGCGCGGCGGGCGCAAAATGCGTCGTGTCGGCGAACCATCTGGCGAGCCGTTCGGGTTTGGTGAGATGTTCCCAGACGCTCGCAAGCGGCGTCGGAATTTGTCTCTGCGCGACGACGGTGTACATAGCAGTCCCTCGGTTGAAAGCCCCGGCGGTTGCTGCCGGGAAGATGTGCTCAAGGCTGAACGTCGAGGATGAGATGGAGTCGCGGCGCGGTGTCGTGGCCGTTGACGACGGTGTGCGGCACATCGACGCGTACGTGATAAATCTTTCCGGCTTCGAGATGCGAGGTGACGAGCCATTCATCATCGCCGCCATCGCGCTTACGTCCCCACACGTAGAGACTCTCCGGCGTCGTGATGATGGGAACGTGGACGCGCGTCGCAATCTGTTCGTAAGCGTTGTCGTGATCGGTGTGCATCGCCCAGGAGAATCCCGGCAGCAACCACGCGAGGAACATCCCGTCGATGCCGCCCACCTTGACGCCGAGCGCGTCGCTACACCGCGCGCAAAGTTCGAGCAACTTGTCGGGCGCGCCCGGCAGCATCTTCGGCAACAGCGTGACGACCGGTTCGGGGTTGGGATAGTGAACCGTGATCCAAAACTCCGCGTACTCGCGGAGGCTGTAACTCACGCCGTCGCCGAGCGACGCGAACAGTTTTTCGGGCGTCGTCGTGTCGCCGATCGGGACGGCAATCGAGCCGGAGTTTTCGATGTGCGTCGGGAAGTCTTCGCCGGAGCCGAGAAATTTTTGGATCCAATCGATGTACGGCTGAATTCCCAGCCGGAGTTCGCGCGCGTCCACGTCAGACCAACCGAGCGACATCTCTTGTTGCAGATAGTCGAGGTCGAAAATTTGCGGGTGCTCATCGACGACAAGTGTTTGGGCTGTCTCCATCTTGCACAACTCCCCGTCTCCAAAAACTTCCGACCGAGCGTTAAGCGGCGGCGGCGGCGGCGTTGCGCGTGCGCTCTGTTTTCAAACCGCCTCCGATGACACATCCCACACCAATCAACGCCGTGCACGCGACCAGATACCACCAGGGATGTTGATAAGGATTCATGACGGCGAAGACCACGCTGATGACGACGAGCACCGCGCCGAGCGCGAACGCATGTGCCTGCGGCGAGCGCGGCGCGAGGCGTGCCGTCAGATAGCCGCCCACCACCGAGTAGGCAAAACTGTAGACCATTGCGAAGACGGCGAGCGGCAAATCGGGGAAGGCGTGGGTGCCGTCTGCGTGGCGGAACTGTGCGGGGAAGATCGCGGCCAGAATCGCGTCCGTCACCCCGACGAGCAGGAGGATGACGACCAACCCGGCAACCACTGAAAGCGTTCGTCGCAGCATCGTGCGTACCAACTTTCGTGCGAATTTGAATTCAACGCGTGCGGGATAATTTCAACAATTCGTAAGACAGCTTCGGCTCCCAGCCGTCGATGCCTTCGGGCAACAGTTCGAGGAAGTGCCAGACGGCGCAAAAATTATCCCCCGGCCCGAACTCGGCGCGCCCGACGCGATAAATCTCCCCGTCGGCTTCTCTGGCGAACACCGACACGCCGGGCATCAGCCCCTCTTTCTCATCGTCGAAACCCATGTCGGCGACAAAAGTCGTCCCGTGCGCCGAATACATCGGAAAATTCCAGCCGCGCGCGTGCGCGATTTCTCGCTGGGCTTCCGGCGCGTCGGGCGAAGTGACGACGAACGCCGCGCGGCTCGTGAGATGCGGCAATAAACCCGTGAAGCCGTCGGCCCACATCGTACAATAAGCGCAATCGCGCCCCATGTTGTGTACCACAATCAAGCGGCGATGCGCGCCAAACAAACTCGCGAGCGAGACTTCCCCTCCCTCCGTATCTTTCAGCCGGTATTCGCCGACCGCTTCGCGCGGACGCGTCCGGCGCAATTCGGCCAGCTGCCGCTTGATGTCCTGAAGTTGGTATTCGAGTTCGTCAATCTGTGTGTCGAGTTCCGTCTTCATGGTCTTGGTCTTGAAGGGCTATTAGGTTTGTTGCCGGCGTTGACCGTCCGCAGATGTCGTCGTGCCCGCGCGCGTGGCGGGCGACGGGCAATGATATAGCTATGGAGCGCCGGCGTCTCGCAAACGAGTTGACGCCGGCGCTCCCGCGCTTGACCTAATGAGACGGTGTTGAACCCGTCCGGTATCCGAACCTTAAAAAATCAGTGGTTGTGATTCGCACTCGCGGAGGCAACCTTGCTGTTCTTTACGGTCTGCGGTTCGTTGGCGACCGACATGTGCCATTGCACCCACTTCCAACCGTCGGCAGTTTTGACGCCCGTCGCCGTGCCGTAAAGCTTATCGACGCGCTCGGTGCCATCGGCAGCCTTGAAGCGGATGGTGCATTCTTCCGTGCAGACGCCGAAGGTCGCGGTCGCGCGGCAGTTCATTATCGGCATGTCGAGCGTGAACTCGCCGCTCTGGGCATCGGCGGCTCCGTTGACGCGGTCAACGAAAGCGTCGATCTCTTTCTTCGAGCGGAGCGGAACGGGCGTCATGTTGTCGGCAGCCAGTTCAAAAGTAACCAACACATCGTCGCCGATGAGTTGTTTCTTCAGGGCGACCATATCGCCGGAGTTCGCCACTTCGTGCATGTTGTGAAGTGCGTTAGCCAATTCTTTCGCGGCCTTGTCATCCCACTGCACTGTATCTTTCGCCGTGCTGCCACTGGTCTTAGCGCTGGCGATCCAAAGCAGCGTACCTGCGGCTAGAAAAACCAGGGCGATGCTCAATGCGCCCCGGATGCTGATGAGCTTTCTTGCCATGAAATTGCCTCCATTCAAAAGGTTGAGTTGCGGTTGAACCGTCAGCCAAATGTAGAATTCGAGGGTGAAGTATAGGTCGGGCGCGACATCTCGACTTCTCCGGACTTGCGTTTTAATCCCCCCGCCGCGACCACCTGTTCTGCGGATGCGGGCGACGCTTCCCGACTGAGCGCGGCACGGAAGTGAACCAGCGCGCCGTCCCCGGAGAATGCGCTCAACGAATGACCGGCAACAACAGCGGCTCGACCGGCTGCTTATCGAGAAGCCGTTCGTAGGTCTCATCGAAGTACGGCTCGTCTTCGCCCGTAGTCGAAATCTCCGCCGGAGTTTTCGCATCCCGCAATTCCGCCATAGACCTGCCGCTGTAGTGTGTTACAAACTCGTGGTTGTCGATGTAGTCCGCGAAACCCACACGGTAGTAAAACGTCTCAGACCTGGGCGCTCTTTCCGCAAAGTCGCATGGCGTTCCTGCTTCGATGGCAAGCAAGAGCGCGGCGATGTCGAAATGGAACTCCCCAACCTCTCGTTCAAAGTACTCCTTTTCATCGAAGTACACCGTTCTCAACTCGGCAGCGAGTTCTGAATCCTCGGGAATCGGGAGGGTCAACATCTCGTAGCGGAAAAGTTCGGTAAAGAAAGGGCGCAGAAGCGCGGGCACGGCGGGAAGAATCGCCTCCCGCCACCAACTTTGAAGCTTTGTCGTGAGCGCGTGCACGTAATAGAAGTAACGGGTGCCACGCTGGGTCCGCGAACTGTCCATGGTTCGCACCATCTCCTGCCGACATTCCCAGATTCCACGAACAACTTCGTCAGTCTGGCGTCCGGCCCACTCGTCGAGGGATTTCAGAACCTGCGACTGCTTGATCGACGCCAGCTTGCGAAGCGGCACCCAGATATTCCGAAAGATCGTGTTCTCGGCGACGACGCGGGCCCAGAACAGGAACTGGTGCATCCGCGCATTCTCTTCGATGGTCATGTCGGGGTGGCTGATGACGTATTCGAAGTCGCTATCCTCGTGCCGCATCGTGACCAGACCATAGCGTTCCCGGTTCTGATCGAAATCGGTGTTGGGGAGAACCAAGAGGGGATAGGTAGCGATCTGCGAGACGTGCTCCGAGATGCGGTCATAACCTTCGATAAAGGTATCCGAGGTCTCACCGGGAAGCCCCCAGATTAGCTCCGCATAGGTGTTGAGACCTTCAGCGCGCATCCAGACCGCGAGGTCTTCGAATTCGTTTAATTTCATGTTCTTCCGCTGCATATACTCCAACGCTTTCTCGTCAAGGCTCTGGAGAGCCAGCGTGAAGGAACTCTTCAATCCCGCTTGCTTCATCTGCCTGACGATTTTGTAAAAGCGCTCGCCTTTGTGTTTCGCCCAGGATGCCTCGATGTTTAGCGGGTAGCCGTAGCGCTCTTTCACGCGAATCACGTCGTCGACAAAAACCTCGTCTCCGGGGAGCATCCCGAGGTTCGCGTCACACAGCGCGATGCTCTCGACGCGCTCGCGTGCAAACAGTTCGAGCTCTTCACGCAGCCGTTCCCGCGAGAAGGCGCGAACCTTCTGCCCGATGGCGCCGCCCCAATAACAGAACGAACACTTGTAGGGACAGCCCCGGTTGGTTTCGAGGAGGGCCACATCGTAAATCGCCCGACCGCTCCCGTCACGAAACGGGAGGATGCCCGCAAGGAAAGGTGACGGAATGTCGTCGAGATTAGCGATCCGGTCGCGCTGTGGGGTGGTGTGCACGCAGCCATCGCGCTGGAAGGAGATGCCGGGAATGTGATCGAGTTGACTTTTGTCGCCACCCCCCAGATAAGCCTCAAGGATGTCGCGAAAGATGAACTCGCCCTCCCCATTCACAACCACGTCCACGTCCGGATAGAGCCGGCACAAGCGCGCTGCTTGATTGGCGACATGCGGTCCGCCGAAGACTATCCAGCCGTCCGGTCGGATTTGCCGGTAGGCTTCTGCGACGGCAGCGAAGCGATACAGGTTCCAGCCGCAGACCGAGAAGCCCAGTATGTCGGGCGGGTCATGAGACAGTAACGTGCGGATGATCTCAGAGGCCGAGGCGCTGCCGCGAAAGGTGCAAATTTGGATGTCTGCGGCGGAACGAATTCCGGTATCCGCGTAGGCCGTAGCCTTGATGTACCCGAGCGACAACGGCATCGAGAGGGTGTTCATTTTCCACACCCCCTGATGCACCAGGCTCACACGTACTTTCGTCATTTTGGCCTCCTTCGGTTACCGCCTCAGCCTCCAAAAAAAAGAATCCGGCGTCGCCCAATCTCGCAACGGAGACTTCCCCTCCGTTGCTCCGGCGAGTCGCTCCGGGGCACTCTCCGCCAGAGCACGGCGAGGGATGACGGTGTGAAAGTTGACCGTGACCCGCTCAGCCCGAACCAAGCCGATTCGTCTGAACCGCGCAAAGCTAGACGGCGACTTCATCTCGGTTTCCGACGCGACGCCCGGCACGAAGATGTTCGCCTGAAGCATCGCCCGCCGCAGCGCTCTGCGTTCCGATGCGCAGGGACACCAGCTTCCGCTCGGCGAACAACCGACGATAGTCTCGCGCGCCCTCCACCCAGGCCAGCCAGCGGTCAACCCCGACGGCATCGACCAGGGTTGTCTCGTGCCGGTACGACTCCTGCAAGATCGTCTCTTGCAGGGTTACCGCCGTGTGCGTAAGGTCGGTCACGTCGAGATCATGGAAGCCTATATCCCGAAGCAAAGCGAGGCTGTCCGTCTGGGAAGGCAGGGAGTCAAATCCGTCCGCCTCCCAAATGAACGCGCGATCGGCGTCGTTGAGGTCTGGTCCAGCGACGATATCCGTTAAGACCAGCGCCCCACCCGGTCGCAGCCAGCGATGGATCCTTTCCAGCAACGCGCGGCGATCCTGGACGAGCGCGAGCATGTCTCCGAAGTACACCACGTCGTAACTTTGAGACGGCTCCCAGTGCAGCATGTCGGCCTGAACAAAATCGAAGCCGCGCGCTTGTGAGTCGCCGTGTCGTTCGCGCGCCCGCTCGATTTGCTGCGCGCTCATTTCCACACCCGTGACGCGGGAACCGAAATGCGACGCGACATACTCGCAGCCGTCGCCCATTCCGGAGCCGAGTTCGAGTACGCGGTGTTTTGGCCCGAGTCCGGCGTAGGCGCCCGCGTAGTCGAGCAACGCCGGGCCGCCGATGTTGGCGAATATCTTGCCGTCGTATAAGGGATCGTAGATCGTCAGACGCCAGCGAGGGTCGTCCGAGGCGTCCCACACTTCGAGTTGCTTTTCTCGAACTGCTACCGCGTCATGGCCCATATCATTCTCCCATCGCTTGTGAGCGCTGCCGTAACCTAAGAAGCTGTCGGGTCATAGGGCGGCGATAACCGGAGGGGATTGACCTCTTGCCCCGTTGACAAGGCTGATGGATGAAGGCGTGGCGATTGTGCCTGAACAGTGATTCTTTCATCGATGCAGCCTTCGTCTTTCAACCTTGCATTGCTTTCCGGTCATCACGCTCAGGCGGGCTTGGCGTCCAGTTTTTTGACCGAGGCATGGTTGTGCGTCATTCTCCAACTACCATCGACTTTTCTGAACGCCACCGTCTCAACCGACGCCATGTTGTAAGGCGCACCGCGCATCGAGCTTTCGAGATGCGCGCTGTATTTGACCCATGCCATCTGTCCATCCGGCGAGAGGTTCACCTTTACGTCTTTGAGTTCGAGCTTGTCGATCTTCATGTTGTCCTCTTTCATCGCCGAGATGAATTCATCACGGGTGAGAACCATCGAATCGTCGCCATAGAACTCGAATTCTTTAGCCATCACCTCGTCAACCAGCTTCCAGTCTTTGACCTCGACCGCGTGGAAGAAACTTTCGAGAGCTTTCTTCACGTTCGCCTCTTCGGCGGCGGCGTCGAACTTCGCCGCCGGAGGCTGTTGTTGCTTTGCGACCGCGCTTTGCTCGCTCGCGGGTTGCGCCGAAGTGTTGCCTGCGGGAGTGGCGCAGCCACCACACACCCCGGCAAGCGTCAACGCGACGCCTGAGAAAGCGAGTTTTAGTTTATAGAGTTTCACGGACGACTCCTTTCGGGTAGCGAGTCGAACACGGGAGGTTCGACCCGGCAGGTGTTTCAGAAGCCAAAGAGAAACAGGAGTTGGCCTTCCGGGGCTTCGGCGACGGCGTGCCCCGTCTCGCCGTTTTCGCCGGGAATTTCCTCAAGGAACGTCATCCCTTCCTGCTTCAGTTTGCGAATACGTTCGGGCATGTCGGCCTCGAAGTATGTGATCGACGGGGTTCTGATGGTGTGCGGGCAATGTCCTTTGCGATAGATTCCGAGCATTAGCAGACCGTCGGCGATTGACCCCCACGAAACGGGCGGGTTGGGCATGTAGTCGGTCGGCTCGAAGCCGAGTCGCGTCCAAAAGTCGAGCGACTTTTGGACATCGCCGGTTTCGATGCTCAGTTCGCCGAACTGCCCCGCCGCCGAGACGGGCGTCCCCGGCGGCTGATAGATTTCGCTCGACGCGGCTTCGACGAGATTAACTTCCATCCCGTTCGGATCGGTCAAAGTTGCGCTGGTAACCCGTCCGCCCGCGTCGCCTTTGTCTTCAAATTTGACGCCGCGCTGCTCGAATGCGGCGACGCGCTCCGCGAGGTTTTCGACGTAGTAAGTGAGGGTGGTTTTCCACGCGCTCCCCTCGCGCAACGTGAGACGGACGATGCCGTCCGTCAGCATCGCGTGCGGGGTCGGGGCGTCGCCTTCGCTGACTCTGCGGTAGCCGAGTTGTTCGTAAAAACGGAGGGACTGTTGTAGATCCAGAACCGTATCGACGATCTCAAAGGCGTAACCGAGTTTCAAAGATTTGTCCATGGTGGTCTCCGGGTTTATACCTATCATTTGTTGGATTTCGCATCTCCCGTCTTGCGCAAAGGATGCCGATGCCCGACTGCCCGTTTCAACGGCGTGCATGTAAACTCATCGCCAAACCTTGCCGCGGATGGAGCGTCAGCGCGGCTTCGGGTTCGACCCTCTGTTCGGCGACTAGTTTCAGGCTATAGCGTTGTGCGATGCCGGCCACGGCGAGGATGACTTCCATCAATCCGAAACGGCTGCCGAGGCACGTTCTCGGTCCGGCTCCGAACGGGAGATAGGAACCTGAAACGCGATGCGTGGATTTCTCGACGGCGAAACGCTGCGGGTCGAAGTCATCCGCATTCTCCCAGAAATCCCGGTGCCTGTGAATGGTATAGGCACACACCAGCACGTCCGAGCCTGCCGGGATCACGCAGCCGCCGAGCCGGTCGTCGGCGATGGCCTTGCGCGGCAGCAACCAGACGGGCGGGTAGAGCCGGAGCGTCTCGTCAATCACCATCCGCGTGTAGACAAGGCGCGGCACGTCCGCCACCGTCGGACGCACCCCGCCGAGCACTTCATCGACTTCCGCTTGGAGCCGCCGCGCGACCTCTGGATGAAGCGCGAGCAGATACCACGTCCAGGCCAGCGTCGCGGCGGTCGTCTCGTGCCCGGCGAGCAAGAGCGTCATCACCTCGTCGCGCATCTGTTTCACCCCCCCGGACTCTCGGCCCGGCTCCGCATCGTGCGCCACCAGCAGCGACAGGAGGTCGTCGGCGCGGCGCGGCTGTCCGGGTTCTTGCGCCCGCCGGAGCATTTGCCCGACCACCGATTCCAACCGCCTGAGCGATTTTTGCGCGCGCAGGTTGCGCGGCGTCGGCACCTGTAGCGGCAGTCTCCAGAGCGAGGTCATGCGCGATATCGCCCAACGCGTGAGCACCGTTAAGTCTGTCGAGAGGTCTTCGGCGATGTCGTTGAAGTCGAGACGAAACAGCGTCGCGCCGAGGATGCGGATGGTCAGCCCGACCATTTCATGAGCGATGTCGAACGTCGGCGCGGCATCGGGAGAATTCTTCAAACGCCTGTCCCAACCCTCAAGCATCGACTGCGTCGCATCGACCATCGCGCCACCGAACTCCTCCATCCGCCCGGCGTGAAACGCGGTTTGCAACAGACGCCGCTGGCTCGCCCACACCCCCCCCTCGCTCGTCAGCAACCCGCGTCCGAGCAGCGGCGACGACTCGGCCAAACCGAGACCCTTGCGATAATTTGCGACGTTGTCGATGAGGACGTGCCGCGCAGCATCGGGATGATTCAACAAATAGAGTCGCTTCGGCCCCATCCGAAAACAAACGAGGTCGCCGTATTCGTTCATCATTTGCATGACGAATTTGAGACGGTCGCGGCGAACTTCGAGCAGGCTGCCGAGCAAGCGACGACCGCGCGGGCCCGGGGCGCGGCGCTCGCTACTTTGGTCGCTTAGCCGTGCGAGAAATTCTTTTTTGAAGTTGGCGGAGTGGACTTCCAAAATCATTCTCCCATCGTCGCGCACTGTGTCTCTCAACGTAGAGACGGGCGGCTCAGTGGCGCATGGCGGCCTTTGCGCGCGCGACCATCGTGCTTCTGGCGAGGACGAGCGGCAACGTCATCAGGATGGGCGGGTCAAAGAGCACGGGCGGGCGCAGCGCAACGTCGGTCGAGCCTTTAGCTTTACCGTTGCGAACCACGACCGGAACCCCGCCGCCACGCAAACACGTCTCGTACAGAAAATATTCGCGCGGGTCTTTCGACCACGCCAGCCCAGCCGCCAAGAGGTAGTAAAGACCGTCGGGCACCGCCGTGATGCGGTAAGGTCCGGCGTGCGTCAGCGCCGTCCCACCGACCGGAGCGCTCTGCGGAATCGGCGTCGTGAACAATCCGACGAAGATCGCTCCGTCGAAACCTTCCGGCGCGGTCACGCGTCCAGCAATCGCTGTGTTCTGCTGCTTCGACGCGGTGCCTGCGGCGTTTGCCGAGTCGAACGGATTCGCCTCATGCCCGAAGATGCCTTCCGGCGCGGCGTGCGCGAGCGACCTGAAGCGGCTCGGCGAGATGCCGATTAAATCCGTGAAGCGACGGATAAACGTCCCGAGGCTGTTGTAGCCGACATCGAAACACACGTCCGTTACGCTGACCCCGGTCGTCAACAGCAGGCGCTTGGCCGATTGCAACCGCAACGCGTAGAGAAACTGGCAGGGCGGAATCCCTGTGATCTGCCGGAAGACGCGGTTGAAATGATAAGGGCTGATGAAAGCGATGCGCGACATCTCGTGGAGCGAGAGCGGCTCATCGAGACGTTCGTGCATCGTGCGGATGACGCGTTCGACCGCCTCGCAATGCGCCTCGTCGGTGGTGGTGGGCAGCGCGTCATCAACACGCCACGGGATGGCCTTGTCGATTTTCAAAACTTTGTCGGGGGAACTTGGTTGCATACGACCTCTTTTTAATGGCGTCGGCGCGGCGTGCGCTCACGAGCAGTTGCTTATTCACATCACGGAGTAAGGTTGAAGGGCTTCGCGAAGTTCGGCGGGGACGGGCACGGGAATCATCTTATCGCCCTCGCGCTGCATACACGCGACCTGTTGTTCGCCGCGCGCGACGAGTTCTTCCGTGCCCCCGGCGCATCGCCAGTATTCAAACAGCATGTTGATGCGATTCTGCCGCATCGCATCGAGCCGCATCCTGATGACCAGTTCGTCGAACGCGACAAGCTCCGCCAGATACTCGCAAGAGACCCGCACGGTGACGAGTGCGAGGCCGTGCATCAAACTTTCGAGAATGGCGGGCGCGTGTTGGCGCAGAAACATCTCGCGGCAGCGACCCTGCCAGCGAACGTGGTTCGCGTAATAGACGTTGCCGACCAGATTCGTCTCCTCGAATCCCACCACATGAGAATATTCAAAGGCTCGCGTCATCATCGATTCTCCCCGGCGCGCTTGGAGTCGCGGCTTCGACCAGCACAGCGAACGCCAGACGCGCGTCGCTCGCGCGCGTCGCTGTTACGAAACTGGCTATCGTGTATTTGCCGGATGTCAGCAAAACCCAGCCGTCGGGGGCGGACGAGTGGTAGGTGAGCGGCGCATCGAACGCGGCTCCGGCTTTCTTCAAACACTCACCCGCCGCCCATGCACGCGTCCGCGATGCGTCGTCGTCGTCGCCAGAGTTTTGCGCGACGAGCTTGGCGAGCGCATCCCGTTCGTCGCCGAGCAGCGCACGCCAAACCGCATCGGTGCGCCCGCCCACCTGTTCGACATCGCAACCGACCGCGCCATCGCTCGCCGCCGCCAGCGTCAGCC
>JBGTHJ010000532.1:0-2836 GCA_041746175.1 Pyrinomonadaceae bacterium | reverse complement strand
GCAGCCGGACGCCCCCCGCGCCCCGCCACGAACCCCGCACCCACGAGAGCGACGCTCCCAAACACCACCGCGACGATTCGACGCCGCCTGAAACGCCCGTCGCACGCCGCGCAAAATCGACCGCTCGTCCACCAACGCCAGCGCGCACGCTCGACGCGCACGCCACACTCCGCGCAAAAATTTGGCCTGTACATTTGCGGCATCTCCTTCCGGGTGAGGACGCGCTGCGAGGCTCTGTGCGCGCCGTCAAGAGCAAGGGCGAGGAACGAAGGCGAAAAGCTTAAGGAGCCGCTCGCCAACTCGATTTATCAGGCTCTTCGGAACTTCCGACTCCTCGACCGGCATAGAAACTTCCGACTTTCGGGTCGGCATTATACGCCCGCCGCGCGCATCTCGCACTCGCCATTTGTGTTTCACGTACAGCTCTAAATTGCATGTGCGGGACAAGCGTGTTATATTTATGTCACTCCCGAAGCGCACCGCAAAGCCGCCGCGCCGTCGTGCGGTCTTTGCGATACGGCGTGCAATAACCCGGCGGGTGGTGGCGTGCGCTTGACGAGTCGCCACCCTTTGTCGCCGTCGTGATGTTGGCCGTCTCGCGCGGGGAATTTCCGATGCGTCTAAGACTTTACTGCAACCGCTACGAGCATTTTAAGGAGGCGCTGGTGTGCTCGGTCAACTGTGTGTACCGGACACGCTGTCAGGATTTCGCGCTTTTTTACGATGACCACCGCGACGCGATTGATGCGTCGGTCGCGGAATATTATGCGGCGCGACGCGCGGGCACACCGCCGCCGCGCACGACTACGAACACGTCTGCTCCGGTCGCGACGCCGACCGCGCTGCGCACGCTGATTCGTCTGGAGGTGAAACGAGAGATGGCCGATTCCCTGTATATCTGGATCGACAAAGAAGACCGCGCCGAGTTGATTGCCACCGATGAGGTTTTGCGCCGCGCCGAACGCGGTTCAAAAGCCAAACACATTTACAAAGTCGCGCAGGAGATGGAACTGCGTTTCCAACTCGTGCCCCGCAAACGCATCGACAAGGCGCGTCGCAACGTCGCGGAAGACGCCGCCCGCGCCGACGCGCGACGTTCCCGCACGACGACCGCCAAGAGCGCGCCTCCTCCCGCTTCAGCCACGACCACCACCACCACCACCGTCCCCTTCCCGACGCCCATCGCCGCTGCCGCGACCGACGCGCGCCGCCCCACCACCAGGCGCCGCACACGCACACGCGCCGTCAAAGTCGCCGGAGAGCGATAGCATTTTTTTTGACGACGGGCGATAGACCATCGACGATACGAGCATTCCGCCTTGATATCGTCAGGGGGCTGTCGTCCGTCATCTGTTCCTCAAGCAACTCCGTGCGTCTCCGAAGCACCAAACCAGACCGAACGCAAACGAAGCCCTGAGTTGCGAAATGCCGTTACACCGAACATTTCGCGCCGCGCGTTTCCGGAGAGGTGTTTCGCGCCGCCGGACGAGCGCAGGAGCGACCGGGGCGGCCATGACGCTTGCCAATCACCCGCGTCAACCAGCATACTGAAAACTCTTTGATAGATTTAATGCGATGATTCGTCTCCAATTTCCCTTCAAACATTCGCTTGGAAGAACCCTCTGCGCGCTCGTCGCGCTCGTCGCGTGCGCCGTCAGCGCGACAGACGTGCGGGCGCAGACGCCGGAAGACCCGGTCGAGCGCGTGAACGCCAATCTGGTGCTGCTCAATGTCGGCGTCGCCGACCGCAAGGGGCAAGCGATTACGAATCTTTCGCAGAGCGACTTCGCCGTATATGAAGACGGCGTGCGCCAGCGCATCGCCAGTTTCGAGCCGGTCAACGCGCCCTTTAGTCTCGTCCTCCTGCTCGACATGTCCGGCTCGACGCTCGGCTTCCGCTCAACCATCAAGCAATCCGCCATCCGCTTCATCGACGCGCTCGCGCCCGAAGACCGCGTCGCCGTCGTCTCCTTCTGGGTCAAGCGCAACAAGAACGGCGGCGAGAGCAAAATCGAAACGCTCGCCGACTTCACGCAAGACCGCCGCAAGATCGCCTACGCCATCAGCGACGCGGGCGGCAACGGCGAAACCAATCTCTACAACGGTTTGCGATTCGCGCTCGACAAACTCGCCAACGAAGGCAACCGCCGCAAGGCCGTCGTCGTCCTGACCGACGGCAAAGATTCTGAGTTGGAGCGCGCCGACCGCCGCGCCTCGTCACGCGCCGACACCGCTGCCGAAGCGCTCGCCGCCGTCAAGCCCGAAGCGAATTCACAACTCCGCTCCGTGCTCGACGCGGCTGACCGTCAGGGCGTCACCATCTACCCGCTCGCGCTTCCCTCCGGCGACCTCAAGCGACTCGCGCAGCCATTGCCGCAGCAAGTCGCTATTTACACTTCGGCCCGGACGCGGCTTGTAGAACTCGCCAACCGCACAGGCGGGCGGCTCCATGAAATCAATCGGCTCGAAGACCTCGGACGGCTCTACGCCGAAGTCGCCGCCGACATGCGCACGCTCTATAGCATCGCATACCAGTCCAGTGCCGCCACCACCACCACCACCCCACCCCGCTCCGGCGCGTGGCGCGCCATCACTATCGAGGTCTCACGCGCCGACACCATCGCCCGTACACGCCCCGGTTACTACTCGCGCTGAGCTAAAAACCGCCCCCACGCACCGACCTCGACGGCTCGCTTTAGGGCGAACGCATCTTAAATTTTACAAGTGCTGTATTTAGCTGTGTTTATTGCAACTTACAAACGTATCTTAATCTCGTGCCAAGAGTGGATAAGAGACGCATTGTAGATTGGCTAAAATGCTAAACTCTGAATTTACA
>JBGTHJ010000531.1:0-3985 GCA_041746175.1 Pyrinomonadaceae bacterium | reverse complement strand
CGATCCCGAATGCCCGCGCCGACTCCGCATTGACGGCCAAACCGTAACCGGAGCCTGTGTCAAGCAACGCGCGCCGACCGCCCGCGAGCATCACGAACGGGCGACGGCTTGACGCATCGAACAACCACGGAACGACCGTGCCATCAAGCCCGGCGTCCGCTTTATCAATAGGCATGGTGCGCGGGTCGAACGCGCTGAGTTGGCCGTCAGGCAGGTCAATCGTGTAGCCGAGCGGCCAGAACGCCTCGGTCGGGTCGAGTATCCCGTCGATGCCCGCCGGAAGCGTCGGCGCGATGATGACCAGTCCACTCGATGGGAGCAGGTTGTCGCGGTCGCCGACGGCAAGGCTGCGCACGGATGTCTCACGACCGGATGCGACGCCCGTCCCGCTCAAGCCGCCGATCCCGACCGCGCGTGCGCCGTCGAAAGTGACCCGCGCTTCGCGTGCGACACGCGCCGAAAGAATCGTCGCCCCTGCGCCCGTGTCAATTGCGAAGGTGTACGCCCCAAAGCCGTTGACCCACGCTTTGACCAACAGACCGTGTTCTTCGACCTCCCGAAAACGAACCGTGCGAGGCACAGTCGGATTCGACTCGCGCCGCGCTTGCGCCGAGCCGCCGCCGTCGTATGCGACTTTTAGAGCAGTAAGGTCGCTGCTGCTCAAACCATCTCGCACACGCAAACGGGCAGTCGCGCCAACAATAGGTGCGACTGCCCAGAAGTTCAAAATCAGAGCGAAGAGGAAAGCTGAAGTAGCGTCGGTCGCCTGTCGCTTCGCGCGATGCCTCATCGAGGAATGCTCCGTCCGTGATTAGTAATTGCGGTTTCGCTTGCGCAGTTTGTAGGTGTAGAGCGCCGAGCCGCCGCCGCCCGCGAGCGCACCGATGGCCGCGCCCTTTTTACCGCCGATCAGACCACCGACGACCGCCCCGCCGCCCGCGCCCATCGCCACCGTCAACTTATCGCGGTGTTTCGACCAGAACGAACGCTTTCGCGGCTGTTCGTAGTCGTAGTAAACCTGTCGTGAATTACTGGCTCGTGTCGAACGCGTGCGACGCGTGCGTGGAGCATCGCGGTAGACGACGCGCGTCGCTGCCGGAGCCGCCTGCCGCGCCGCGCCACGGTTGCTCGTGGTTCGCGCTTCGGCCTGATCTTCCTGTGCCGCACGTAAACCATCTTCAAAACCTTCTCGGTACGCGGTGCGCTCTTCAGTGGTGTCGAGCGCGCTCAGTTGTGTGTTCGCTTCGGTGTTCGAGGCCAGCGGCTGATCCGCCGTCGCGAGAGCGTTGACCGGCGCGGTCGTTGTGGCCGGGGTCGTCGCGCTCGCCTGCTTCGCGTCACCCGTTGTCGCCGGGCGCATCACAAATGCGCCGACCGAACCACCCAACAGGGCGGCGACCAACGCCACTGGTAAAATTTTATTTCCTGTAATCATCGCGGTGTCTCCTTAACTTCTTTTCAATCGCGGACGACAAGCAAACTTGCAACTCCCATTCCTCAAACGTCCACGACCGCCGCGCGCGACCGTTCGACTCCCAAAAACCCGCCGCAGATATGCAAATTCCACTTCTAACGAGGCAAGCGCAATCAAATCGCAACAAGGCATCAGGCGCGCCCGCACACCGCCCCCGCCACACGTTATACGATATGGGCACTACGAATAACCCATATCATCAGTCGTCGGCAAATGCCCGCCGCGAGTTCATACAGTGGCCGCGTTTCCGCCCTGACGCGGAACGCCTGCCGCGCCTTCGCGGAAATCGTCGCGGGCAGTCTCTGAAGTTGGACGCTCTGACCATACAGGGGCTATAATTTCGCTTTACATGCGACGCCACCGGAGGATCATTTCAAATCGTGTCCACATCGACATCCGCATTTCGCACCGCATCGCGTCTCGACACCGTCGGGTTTTCCGACATCGTCAAGATTCGCAACCGCATCATGGAGTTGCGCGCTACGGGCGCGCGCGTCCACCAGTTCGAGGGGGGCGAACCTTTTCTCCAAACTCCCGAACCCATCAAGCAAGCGATGCGGCGCGCGTTGGACGAGAACAAGACGCGCTATGCCCCTTCGTCGGGCATCGCGGAACTGCGTGCGGCAATCGCCGAAAAGTTGCGCGAGCACAACCGCATCGCGGCTCGTGAAGAAGATGTGATTGTGGTCAACGGCGGAATGCAGGGACTGTTCGGCGCGTTTCAAACCGTGGTTGATGCGGGCGAAGAAGTGCTGATGTTCTCGCCCTACTGGACGCCCATCAAAGACCTCATCGCGCACTGTCGCGGAACGACCGTCTTCGTCCCGACTGAAGAAGCCCGCCGTGAGGGATTCGCCGAAACGCTCGCGCGCTACACGACGCCGCAAACGCGCGCCATCTATTACAACACTCCGCAGAATCCGACCGGCGTCGTCTTCACCCGCGACGAGGCCGAAGCCGTCGCGCGTTTCGCCATCGAACATGACCTGGTGGTCATCGCCGACGAAGCCTACGAAGACCTCGTCTACGACGGCGAGCATGTTTCCATCGCGTCGCTCGAAGGGATGCTGGAGCGCACCATCACGTCTTACACGCTGTCGAAATCCTACGCGATGACGGGCTGGCGGATCGGCTACGCGGTCGCGACCGAACCCTGGATGACGGGGCTGCGCAAGACGACGCTCTATTCGACCAACGGTGTCTCGACGCCGACGCAGTGGGGCGCGCTGGCCGCTTTTACGGAATGCGCGGATGTCTTGGATCAGGCTCGCGCCGCCTATCGCGAGCGGCGTGATTTGCTGATCGCGGGATTGAACGAGCTCGGCTTTCCGTGCGCCGCGCCCGCCGGAGCGTTCTATGCCTTCCCCGATGTCACGCGCATCGACCCCGATAGCCGCCGCGCCGCCGAAGCGTTGCTCGACCGCGCGCAAGTCGCGACCGTTCCCGGCGTCGTCTTCGGCGAGCACGGCGAAGGCCATCTCCGTCTCTCCTTCTCGACCTCGCTCGAAAACATTCAGGCGGGTCTCGACTCGATGCGCCGCAACCTGTGAGGCGGAGGCGAGAGCCGAGGACAGCCACGAGTCTCCAAGTCAGCCCCAAGCCTTTGTCGCTATGACCGAGTTCGACTTTTTAGCCGGGGTGCGTGCGCGTGCGCGCAGACGTGCGAGCGGATTGGTGCACGGCATCGGCGACGATGGGGCGGTCGTGCGCAGCCGCTCCGGGCGCGACACGGTTATCACCGCCGATCTGCTCGTCGAAGACATCGACTTCCGGCGAGCCACGATGCCGCCGCGACTGCTCGGCCACAAAGCGCTCGCCGTGTCGCTCTCCGACATCGCCGCGATGGGGGCGCGCCCGCGTTGGGCGTTGCTCTCGATAGGCGTTCCGGCATCCGTCTGGAAAACAAATTTTCTCGACCAATTTTACGAAGGATTTTTCGCGCTGGCCGACGCGCACGGCGTTGTGCTCGCGGGCGGCGACGTGTCGCGGACGCCGGAGCGCATCGTCGTCGATTCGATTGTGCTCGGCGAAACGATGCGCGGGCGCGAGGTCTTGCGTTCGGGCGCGCGGGCGGGCGACTTGATTTTTGTGACGGGCGCGCTCGGCGGTGCGGCGGCGGGGTTGGAACTACTTGAGAGTGGAGCTAACGTGAACGTCGGGGGCGCTCGCGCGACGAAAAAAGTGAGTGCACAGACTCCGCGCGGTCGTCGCAGCGACGCACGACGGCAACTCTTGCTCCGTCAACTCCGCCCCGCGCCGCGCGTCGGGTGGGGACGCTTTCTGGGAGAGAAGAGGTTGGCGACCGCGATGATCGACGTAAGCGACGGGCTCTCGTCCGGCCTCGCGCATTTGTGTCGCGAAAGCGGCACGGGTGCGCGGCTGGAGGCGTCGCGGATTCCGGTCGATGCGTCGATTGCGCGGGCGCGTCTCGATGCCGCCGACCCGCTCGCGCTGGCTCTCGACGGCGGCGAGGATTTCGAGTTGCTGTTCACCATCAGCCCGCGCCGCGTC
>JBGTHJ010000530.1:0-8297 GCA_041746175.1 Pyrinomonadaceae bacterium | reverse complement strand
CCGCTTCCGTCTCCGGCATCGTCTCGGTGAGAATCGACGCCAGCCGCGCGGGCGTGATGACGCGCCAGCGGCGCAGGCATTCGTCGAGCCGGAAGGCGCGGATGTTCGACCGCGCCGCAATGAGCCGCCCCGCGTCGAAATAGACGACGCCCTTGACGCGCTCGCGCGCCAGACGTAGCACACCCGACAAACGTTCGGCGGAAATTTCGCGTATGAGTTCGACGAGCGGATGGTCGTGCAGTTGACCGTTCATGTAGGCAAACCGGAGGGAGTCGCGTCCCGTCCTGCTGGCATCATAACTCACCCGCGCGCGAATCTAAAAAGGCAAACGGAAAATTGAACGAGAGCGGTGCCGCCGCACGCCCTTCGTTGTTCGCTTGGGCGCGTCCTTCCTTGCGCATCACGAAACAGTTTCGTTTCGGTGGCGTCGGACTTACGAATCAGCGTTTGCGGCTCAACTTTCCTGACCCTACGCGAGTTTGTTTGACACCTCTCTGACGGCGAACTATATTTCGTCTCAACTACAACTTCTAAAGGAAAAGTTTTCCGTCTCTAACTCGACCGACGAACGAGTCAGAAACGCCCGTGCTTAAAATGAACGAACGGAGAAGCCGCCAAGCCAAGGCGACGGCCCCCGTCGATGATGCCGCGAACGGTGGCAGCGGCGGCGATGTTGGCGATGGTGCGGCATCAATCGAGAATAGATTTAGCGAACTGCACGCGCTCGGCGCGGACGTGGTTGATCTTCTCTACACGCAGGCCTTCTCCTCGCACAACGAAGCCCGCACGGGAGAAGCCATCTGCGAATCGTTCTCGAAAATCCTGCTCCGTCATTGGGACTTGTGCTGCATCCTCGCGTTTCTCCAAAGCGATGACGGGCACCTGCGCGAGAGCGCCGTCCACACGCATCCCCACCTTGACCGCGAAGCCGCGCGGCACGTCGGCTCTTTGCTGGCGGCGCGGGTCGAGCAGACGAATCTGGAGACGGGCGTCTTTCTCGACGAAGAGCCGGGAGGCGCGGTCGACGAGACGGATGGCGATGTGCGACGCGCGCTCGAAGCGGCGCGTCTCAAGTGCGCCGTCGCCGTGCCGATCCACGCGCGGGGGCGGTTGGTCGGCGCGTTGGTCGCGGCTTCGGCTTCGTCCGAACGACTGCGCGAAGCTTTGAAAGGCGTGCGCTTCGTCGCGCCGCCGATCGTCATCGCGCTCGGCAACGCGCGCCGCGCCGCCGAGATGAGCGAGCAACATCACCACATCGAACACCTCGTCGAAGAACTCAGCCAGCGCAGCGCGGCGCTCGAAGAAGCCAACAGCGAACTCCACCGCGTCGGGCGTTATCGCTCGCTGTTTCTGGCGCGGATGTCGCACGAACTGCGCACGCCGCTGACCTCGATCCTCGGCTTCGCCGAAATCCTCATCGATCAAGAGCATCTGACCGACACGCAACGCCGCTTCTGCGAAAAGATACAGGCGTCGGGGATGCACCTGCACGCCAGCGTCAACCAACTCGTCGATCTCTCGCGGCTCGAAGCCGGACAGACCGAGCTTTTCCTCCACGAGTTTTCGCTGCGCGAAACATTGCGCGAATCATGCGCGGCAGTGGGGCGTCTGGTGCAGAAGCAGGACGCCGAACTCGATTGCCAGACCGCGCCCGAACTCGCCGTGATAGTTTCCGACGAAGGCAAACTCCGGCAGGTCTTGTATAACTTTTTCGCCTACGCCATCGCGCGCAGTCCGGCGGGCGGACGCATCGGCGTCAACGTGCGCACCGTCGCGGGCGACCGTTTCCAAATCGAAATCACCGACGAGGGTGAACCGCTCGGCGATTCGACCAACATCTTCGAGCCGGTCGACCTCGACGCACCAAGCGAGAGCGGCACGAACATGAACGAACTCGGTCTCGTCATTGCGCATCGCCTCGTCAAAGTTCTCGGCGGCACAGTCACTCTCGACTCCGCCGCCGCCGCCCCGCCGGGGGGGGGCTTGCGTATCCTTCTCGAATTCCCCAAACGCCCCCAGGAAAGCGTCGAACGGTAGACGGCAAGGCGGTCAGGAAAAAGAGGGCGGCCACACCTGCGTGAGCTGGCCGCTGATGCTGTGACCGCGCGTGCCTCCGCCCCGTACGGCTTGCGCACCAGTATTCAGCGTCGAACATGGAAGCCAGAAATCAGGGTTGACCGATTTCGACTTGAGACTTTGGGGGGTTGGACTTTAGACTTTGGACAATGCTTTACGATTTCGAGCTGGCGGGTCGGCGCGTGCGCTTGTGGCAGCGGACCGGGGAATCCTACGGGCACGTGTTGATGAAGGCGCTCGGTTTTGCAATGTTCGTCGAAGAGTATCCCGCGCTTGAAATCGAGCGGCGGGTGGGCTTGCGCTACAAGCCCGACCTCGTCGTGCGCGACGGCGACGCGAGAAGTTTTCCGTTCTGGGGCGAATGCGGCATGGTGTCGATGCGCAAGGTCGCGTGGCTGCTCAAACACGGCGGAGCCGAACGCCTCGTGCTGTTCAAAATCGGCGTCAACGCGGTGGCGCTGGCCGAAGAACTGCGCCACGCGGTCGATGCGCGGTATCGTCCGCCCGGTCGCCTCGCCGTCGTCAACTTCGTCGGCGACATCGACGCGCGCATCGACGCGCGCCGGATTGCGCGCGTCGAGCAAAGCTGGTACACAACAACGAGTTTTTGAAAACTGCCGAAACGAGTGTTTGAAGACAGCCGACGATTGACTCTTGACGCTGGAACATCGACGGGCAAGCGTCTCTCGACGTGGATGACGATAACGTGCGAATCGCTTTGATGGTCAACCATCCGTTGAAAGGGGGAGCTGCCCCGTGTCCGTGAGTGAGAAGGTCGAACGCCCTCCTGCCGGTGAAATCGTCGTGCGCGAGTGCGTGGGCGCGGATGAGTTTGACGCGTGCGTGCGTTTGCAGCGCGAGGCGTTCGGGTTGCCCGATCTTGAGATTTCGCCGCGCCGCCACTTGATAGTTTTGCGCGCGGCGGGCGGGTGGACGCTCGGCGCGTTTGCGGGCGGTCAGATGGTCGGCTTCGTGCATCATCTGGCGGCGGTGCGCGGCGAGGAAATCATCGGCTACTCGCACGTCATGGCGGTCGCCGCCCGGTATCAGAATCGGGGCATCGGCGCGCGGCTCAAGTGGGCGCAACGCGCACGCGCGCTCGTCGAAGGCCGCTCGTTCATCAAGTGGACGTTTGAACCGATGCGCGCACGCAACGCGCATTTCAACATCAACCGGCTCGGCGTGACCGTCGGCGACTATGCCGTCAATTTTTATGGGACGGATTACAACACCGACCCCACCACCGCTGGAAAGCCCGCCGGTCTCGATAGCGACCGTCTCTTCGCGGGCTGGCGCCTTCGCTCGCGCCGCGTCGAAGCGCTCGCGCGAGGCGAGCGTCAAGAAGTTGTGGGCGCGCCCGTCGCCGCCGTCGAGATTCCGTCCGACTGGAGCGCGCTCGTCTGCGACGACCCGCAGGCGGCGCAACGCGAACTCCTCCGCGTGCGTCGTGAATTTCAAAAACTCCTGACCGAAGGACTCGTCTGCGCGGGCTTTGAACGCGGCCTGACGCGCCCGCGATACCTTTTCTATCACGACCGGTGAGAGGACAAAGCTTTTGGTTTTCATCCGGCCAACTCTTGCCTGTCACCCGTCCCGGATTTGAGTTATGCCGTTCACACGCTTCGACCGTTACGTTGATCGACACGCCCGCGCTTTCACCGAGCGGTTGCAGAGCTTTTGCCGGATGCCGTCGGTGGCGGCGCGGGGCGTCGGGATGCGGAGCGTGGCCGAGACGGTCGAGCAGATGATGCAACGCATCGGCGCGGGGACGCGGCTGTTCAAGATAGGGTCGAGCTACCCGGTGGTGTACGGCGAGTTTGGCGCGGGCGAGCGGTGCTTCGTCGTCTACAGTCATTACGACGTGCAGCCCGTCGGTAATCTGGCGGAATGGTCGTCGGGGCCGTTTGCGGCGGACGTGCGCGACGGCAAACTTTACGCGCGCGGGGCGTCGAACAGCAAGGGCGACCTCGTTGCGCGGCTCGCGGCGATCGAGGCGTATCAGAAATCTTTCGGCAAGTTGCCGGTCTGCTTGCGGTTTATCGTCGAGGGCGAAGCCGGTCTCGCCAGCCCCGGTCTGCAACGCTTCTCCGCCGAGCACGCCGACCTCATCCGCGCCGACGGCTGCATCTGGGACGAGGGCAATAAAGACACGCAGGAACGCTTTACGATCAACCTCGGCTTCAAGGGCATCGCCTTCGTCGAACTGCGTGCCTACGGCGCGCGTACCGATCTCCATTCCAAGTGGGGCGGGATCGTGCCCAATCCGGCGTGGCGTCTGGTGCAGGCGCTCTCGACCATCGCTTCGCCGAAAGGCGTCATCACGATTGACGGCTTCTCGTCGCACGTCGCGCCCGTCACGACCGAAGACGCGCACGCGCTGAAGAGCGTCGAACTCGACGAGGCCGGACTCCGCCGCGAGTTTCGCATCGGCGGTTGGGTGCGCGGGCTGACCGGACGCGCGCTCGCCAAAGAACTCATCTTCGCCCCGACCTGCACCATCTGCGGCATCCGCACCGGACACACCGAAGCGGGCGCGAAGACGGTGCTCCCCGGCACGGCGACCGCGCGTCTCGATTTTCGTCTCGTCCCCGACCTCTCGCCCGAACTCGTCGTCAAACTGCTGCGCGAGCATCTCGACCGGCGCGGCTTTCACGACATCGAAATCATCGAACTCGGCAGCGCGCCCTTCACCAAGTCGTCGACGCAGATGCTCGTCGCCCGCGCCGCCATCGAGTCCGCACCGGAGGTCTACGGCGGTGCGCCGCCGATCATCTACCCGCTGAACCCGGCGAGCGGCCCCGTCGGCGCGCTCTGCGGCGTCAACTCCCCGCCGACGCCCATCGTCTCCTTCGGCATCAGCTACGCTGCCTCGAACCCGCACGGCCCCGACGAACACATCCGCCTCGACGACTTTATACAGGGCATCAAATATTTCGGTCGGATCATCAACCGCCTCGCACAACTCGCCGCCGACAAAAGCATCGACCCCGAACAAGAGCCATACGTCCAACTCGCCAGGTCGGGGGGCAAATCCTCGATGCGACTCAACAAGCCCGGCGAGACGGGCGCGTCGTTGCGCCGCACGGACGATTAACTTTATGATGGCGGGCGAAATCCGACCGCATAAATTTTGTGAACGGTGGTGCGAGAAGAGGTGGCTGCGGGGACGAAGAACGTCGAGCGCGAGATGCGCCAACTGCGTGACGAAATCGAGCGTCACGCGGAGCTTTACTACGTCAGGGACAGCCCCGAAATCTCCGACGCGGAATACGACGCGCTCCTCGCACGGCTTCAGGAATTAGAGGAAGCGCACCCCGCATTTCAGACGCCCGACAGTCCCACGCTTCGCGTCGGTGGTCGCCCCGCCGAAGGCTTCGATCGCTACGTCCATCGCCGCCCGATGCTCTCGCTCGACAACAGCTACAACATCGACGAACTGCGCAACTTCGACGCGCGCGTTCAGCGACTCGCCGACGGTCGCCGCGTCGATTACGTCGCCGAACTCAAGATCGACGGGCTATCGATTGCGCTGCACTACGAAGACGGCGTGCTCGTGCGCGGCGCGACGCGCGGCGACGGGCGCGTCGGCGAAGACGTGACGCCCAACGTGCGGACGATTCGCACCGTGCCGTTGCGTTTGAAAGACGCGGGTGATGCGGGCGCAGAGTTTGCCACGTTCGAGGTGCGCGGCGAAACGTATCTCGCGCGCCGCGAGTTCGACCGCATCAACGCCGAACGCGAACAGGAAGACGCTCCGCTTTTCGCCAATCCGCGCAATGCTGCCGCCGGGACGCTTCGCCAACTCGACCCCAAGATCGTCGCCGCGCGCCGGCTCGACGTGTTCGCCTACGACGTGCTCGCGCTTGAGCGCAAGCCCTTCGCGACCCATTGGGAAGCCCTCGAATGGCTCGCGCAAGCGGGCTTTCGCGTCTCGCGCCGCGCGCTCTGTCCGACGATTGAAGAGGTCGTCGTCTTTTGTCAGAAGATGGAGTCGCAGCGCGACGAGTTGCCCTACGAGATCGACGGCGTGGTCGTCAAGGTCAACTCGACGGCGTTGCAGGACGAGTTTGGCGCGACCGCGAAATCGCCGCGCTGGGCCATCGCCTACAAGTATCCGGCGCGGCAGGCGACCACGCAGGTCGAAGAGATCATCGTGCAGGTCGGTCGGACGGGCGCGTTGACCCCCGTCGCCCTCCTCACGCCCGTCCAACTCGCGGGCACCACCGTCTCACGCGCGACGCTTCACAACGAAGACGAAATCAAGCGGCTCGGCGTCCGCCTCGGCGATTGGGTCAACATCGAAAAGAGCGGCGAGATCATTCCAAAGGTTTTGCGCGTGGTCGAGTCGCGACGGACGGGCGCGGAGCAGAGTTTCCACTGGCCGGAAAAATGTCCGGTGTGCGGCGGCCACGTTTCGCGTCCCGAAGGCGAGGTCGTGGCGCGCTGCGTCGCGGCGGATTGCGCGGCGCAACTCAAGGCGCGGCTGCTTCATTTCGCGTCGCGGCGGGCGATGCGCATCGAAGGTTTGGGCGACGCGCTCGCCGATCAACTCGTGGACAAGGGGATAGTGCACGACGCGGGCGACCTCTACAAGTTGTCGGCGGAAGATGTCGCCGCGCTCGAACGGATGGCGGAGAAGTCGGCGGCGAATCTCGTCGCGCAAATCGAAGCGAGCAAGGCGCGCGACCTGCCGCAGTTGGTCTACGGTCTCGGCATCCGGCACGTCGGCGAGCGGACGGCGGCGATTCTCGCGCGCCATTTCGGTTCGCTCGACACGCTCGGCGCGGCGAGCCTCGAAGAGATCGACGCGATTCATGAAATCGGCATGACCGTCGCGCAGAGCGTCCGCGACTGGTTCGACGACGAAGCCAACCGCGCTCTGTGCGGGCGTCTGCAAAACTACGGCGTCAGGACGACGCTCCAGGCGGGGGCGTCCGGCGCGGCGCGCGACCGCTCTTTCGCGGGCCAGCAATTCGTGCTCACCGGCAAACTCGCCACGCTCACGCGCGATCAGGCACGCGCCCTCATCGAAGCGCGCGGCGGGCGCGTGACCTCTTCCGTCAGCAAGAAAACCGATTACGTCGTGGCGGGCGACGACGCCGGTTCAAAACTCGACAAGGCGCAGCAACTCGGCCTCACGATTGTTGACGAAGACGGGCTTGTGAAGTTGTTGGAAGATGCGCCGCACGCGGTTGAAGCGGCGGACGCGGAAGCTGAAGACAGTCAACCTTCACCCCTCGCAAACGGCAGACTGTTTTAATCCCTTGCCCCGCTTGCTCACGTTTGGGACAAACCAAAATGAAACTGGTATGGTAGACGGCATGAAAGAGATACGAGAGATGAAAAACATCGAACTGATGTACACGATTTTCTGCGACGACGTGCGGCTCGAAGTGGGCAACAAGTTGTCTCTGATGGGCTTGTTCCAACACATCATGGTCGAGGAACTGCCGGTGTCGCTGATGAAGTTTGCGGTCGTCACACACTGGCGCGGCGAAGGCACGTACCTTTCCGAAGTGCGTATCCTGTCGCCCGACGGTCAACGCCCCGTCGTCGTTTCGCAGCCGACGCGCTTCGAGGTGACGCCCGGCGGCATCGCCGACAACATCAGTTTTTTCGTCAACGTGACGTTCACCGAACCGGGGAATTACCGCGTGCAAACCCTCGTCGATTCGACCCTCTTCGACGAACAGACGCTCACCGTCGCCGACGCGCGCAGCGTCCGCCCGCCCCTCGCCGCCACTGAATCCGTTAACTGATTTTCGTCGGCGTCGATTAATGTCAGACGCACAAAAAGCGAACAGGCGAGCCTCTGTGCGGCTCGCCTGTTCGCCCGATGCGGATGAGAGGGATCGAACCTCCACGATGTCACCATCACAGGCTTCTGAGACCTGCGCGTCTGCCAGTTCCGCCACATCCGCGTGCTACGGTGTGGGAATGATACGGACGGGGCGCGGAGGTGTCAAGCGGCCTTTCCCGGACGCTTCCGCGTGTTTCGGCGAACGCTGCCGCGTCGTCCGATTCGTCGTCGTCGCCGCGTATCCGGCGCGGTTGCGGGCGATGGTGCGCGCTTGTTATAGTTTTGCGGTCAAGATGCAATAATGGATAGCTGATGCCGGAAACTTCATTTCAGTCGGAAACGGTCGGGGCGCGTCTCGCAGAGGTGCGCGGGCGCATCGAAGCGTGCGCGCGACGCGCCGGAAGCGCACCCGCAGAGGTCG
>JBGTHJ010000529.1:0-8404 GCA_041746175.1 Pyrinomonadaceae bacterium | reverse complement strand
ACTGACGCGCGACGGTCGCGCGCCGCGCGCGGGCGCACGCTGGCGCGTCAATCTGTTTCGCTGCGTCGGTTCAAACCCGCATCGCGGCTATCTCGCGTGGCAGCCGACGCGCACCGCCGAACCCGCCTTCCACGTCCCCGCCGCTTTCGGCTGGCTCGAATTCACAGACTGATTAACTAAATCCCTTTGGCGAGCGTTTGCAGGTGGACGCGGTAGCGTGCGCGGTCGGCGTCGCTGAGGCGCGTGATTTGAACGCCGACGAGGTAACCAGACTCTCCGGCGTCTTCGTCGAGCGGGGTGTAGCGGACGGGGCGCGCGTAAATCTCAATCGCGTCGCCCTGGGGCAGTTCGAGCGTGATGCGGAGCGTGCGGTTTTCGCTGACGAGATACTGGCCGCCGATGCGGATCGAAGGTACGACGAGGCCGAGTCCGGTTTCGCTGATGTCGCGCGTGTAGCCCGCGAGTCGGAGGTTTGGCCGCTCGCCGCTGCCACTCGGTTTGGCTCCCGATAGTTCGACGCTCAAAGCCAGACTCGCATCGAGATGGATCGCGACGCGCGGCGGGCTGCGGCGGTTGGCGACGAACCCGCGCAGCCGACCCGCCAAGGAACGTATGAACTCCGGCATATCACGCCTCGGTTTTTATCTCCGGCTTCACGGCTTGAACGGCTTGCCGCCGTTGTCTTTGCTCCGGATGCCGGAGGCGTCCATGAAGAACGAGAGGCGACCTGTGCGCCCGTAGCGGTCGGGGACGGCGGTGGCGGCAAAGCTTTTGCCGTCTTTGCCGGACACGACGGAGAACCGGTAGCCGGTCGATTCGACGCCGAGCACGTCCTGAGGCACGAGTCCGGCGCGGACGAGCGCTTCGAGGTCTCCGACCTGTCCGCCGCGTTGCGCGCCGTAGACGAGTTGGGCGGCGGCGATGCGTCCGAGCATCGTCTGCACCTCGCTGTGATGCGTGTTGATGCGCGTCTTGATGAAGAAGTCTTTGCCGTCTTTCTCGACGGTGGCTTTGTTCTCATGGTCGCCGACGACCCACGCATCCCCCGCGCGCAGGAGCGTGACGGGCTCGGATGTTCCGGCAGCCTCGCCGTCGAAGATACGCACGAAAACGGTCGCCGTGTCGCCGCTTATTTGCTCGCCGCCGATTTCGACTTTCTCCGGCACGTTCGAGGCGATGCGCTCGAAGTCCGGTCGCAGTTCCTCGTACTCTTCCGCGTTCAGTTTCTCGACCGCCGGTTTGTAAATCGACATCGCGAATGCCTCGCGAAAACGCTTCTCACGAAGCGCCCTGTAAAATCCGCGCACGACATCCGAAGGTGTCCGCGCCTGAGCCTGTCCGAACACAGCGTTATGTCCGTGCGCCGCCGCCGCCGCCGTCGCCGCGCCCCACGCGAACGCTAAAACCATCAACCCAGAGAGAGCGACCAGCAGAGTCTGCCGCCCGTGTAAAACTTTTGAAGACATGTCCGGCGTGATCCTTCGAGATGACGGAACGCGCGGCGCGCACGGGAGAGATTGCGTGCGCGCCCCACGTTTCGAGTGGCTGGAAACCCGCGATTCGTAAATCGCGAGTCATCGATTCAAACTACGCCGGTCGTCCGCTTGTCGAGCGACGCCCGGCGGACGCTATCGCGCCCGCGCGCCGAGCAGTTTCTCGCGACCGACCATGTAGAGCAGCACGACGAGCACACCGAACGGTAGCAGCGCCAGCACGTCAGACCACGCTCCCTCGAAGAAGGGGTTGTTCGCGGTCGCCCACGCGGTCAGTTTCTGATTGGTGTCGGTCAGCACGCCCGCCATGAACGCGATGATGATTCCCGCAATCGCGCCGCCCGCGATGTAGCCGGAAGCCATCAGCACGCCCGGACTCTTGTCGCCCTCGGCGACCAGTTCTTCCTCCGACAGGTTGCGGTGCGCCAGACGCTCGCGCAACTTTTTATCGACGAGCCAGCGCACCAACCCGCCGACGAAGATCGGGCTTGACGAAGAGAGCGGCAGATAGACGCCGACCGCGAACGCGAGCGACGGGATGCCCGCCATCTCAAGCACGACCGCGATCATCACGCCGAGCAGCACGAGTCCCCACGGCAATTCGCGGTTGAGGATGCCCTTGATGATGTAGGACATCAGCGTCGCTTTCGGAGCGTCGTACTTGTCGATGTTGGTGCCGTCGGCGCGGACGCGCTGCGTGCCGTTGATGCCCGGGTCGACGAAGTAAACCGGCACGCCCTGCTCGTTGACGAGATACTTGCCGGCGCGCGAACCCGTCTCGTCGATCTTGTGCCAGACGCCGTAGGTGCGCGTGTCCGCGATGCCCTGATCCGCCGGAACCGCCTCGCGCTCGGTCAACTGCGCCGGGTCGATGCGAACTTCCGCCGGAAGGCTCAGCGAGCTGGCGGTGACGTAGACGGTCGAAGCGTTGTTGAGTTGGAGCAGAATCGGGCCGAGGACGAGCGCCGACGCGCCCGCGCCGATGAGAATCGCGATCTGTTGACGGCTCGGCGTGCCGCCGACGAGGAAGCCCGTCTTCAAGTCCTGCGAGGTCGTCCCGCCGTTCGAGGCGGCGATGCACACAATCGCGCCGATGGAAAGCGCGGTCACGTAGTTGCTCGGCCCCGTCCACCCGACGAGGAGAAAGATCAAGCAGGTTAGCAGCAGCGTCGCCACCGTCATCCCCGAAATCGGGTTCGACGATGAGCCGATTTCGCCCGTCAGACGCGACGAGACGGTGACGAACAGGAAGCCGAACGCGATGATCATCAGCGCGCCGGCGATGTTCCACTGGAGATGCAGTTGCGGGAAGACCATAATCATCGCGAGCAGCGCGATGATTCCCGCCAGCACGAATTTCATCGAGAGATCGCGGTCGGTGCGCGGCACGGTGGTCGCTTGCGCCTGTCCGCCACGTAGGTCGGCGAGTCCGCCTTTCAAACCGTGCCAGATGGTCGGCAGGCTGCGGAACAGGCTGATGATGCCGCCCGCCGCGACCGCGCCCGCGCCGATGTAGAGGACGTACGCCCCGCGTATTTCGTCCGGCCCCATCTCGCGAATCGGGACGGTTCCCGGTGGCACAATCGTGTCGAGCGCTTCACCGAAAAAGGCGATCATCGGAATCAGCACGAGGTAGGCGAGCACGCCGCCCGCCGCCATGATGGCCGCGATGCGCGGGCCGATGATGTAGCCGACGCCCAACAGCGCGGGCGAGGCTTCGATGGCGACCGAACCCGCGCGGAACGGCGCGCCGAACACCTTCGACGGCACCTCTTTCCACGCGAAGAAAGATTTCATCAGCGTCGTGTAGAGCAGGCCGATGCCGAACCCGGTGAAGATGGTCTTGGCTCCGCTGTTCGCGGCGGTCTTTGTTTCGCCTTCGTTGGCACGCGCCCATTCGGCCTTCGCCTCGTCCGAAGCCATCGCGCGCGATTCGTCCGACGCGCCCGCCTTGAGGACTTCGGCGCACGCCGTCCCCTCCGGGTACTTGAGGACGCCGTGCTGTTGCACGATGAGCGCGCGGCGGAGCGGAATCATCATCAGGATGCCGAGCAGTCCGCCGAGCAGCGCGACCAGCATCACGCGCGTCAGTTCGAGGTCGAAGCCGAGAATCATAATCGCGGGCATCGTCACGCCGACGCCGAACGCGATTGACTCGCCCGCCGAACCCGCCGTCTGCACAATGTTGTTCTCAAGTATCGTCGCGTTGCGCGCCCCGAATTTCGAGAAGATGCGAAACAACGTGATCGAGATGACCGCCACCGGAATCGACGCGCTCACCGTCAAGCCGACTTTCAAGACGAGATAGAGCGACGACGCGCCGAAGATCATGCCGAGCAGCGTCCCGACGATGATGGCGCGCGCGGTCAGTTCCGGCATCTCGCGGTCGGCGGGAATGTAGGGTTGAAAAGAGGCGGCGCGCCGGTCTTCGGGACGCGTCCCCACGATGTCCGGGTATTCGTTCGTAGACGCCACCGGTTTAGCGGTTCCGACTGTTTCAGTAGCCATCGAAAATGACCTCCGACGATTATTTAACGGGGAAAGCGCAGGGAGTTCGGCGCGCCCTACTTTACACGCGCTCCGCGCCACTTATCAAGGCCATTGTAAGCCGCAACGAGCTATTACCTGCCGGTAGTAGGTCAGTTTAGAGTTCAAGCTTGAGCTTGCCGTGCAGCAATGAGCATGCTCAAGCTTGGACGCTGAACTCAGTTTTCCAAATTGACCCACTACTTGCCTGCCTGCTGCCTACCGTTGTGCTAAACTCCGCACTGTTCCCCGATAGCGACGTTCCCAAATTCAAACAACCCGGAGACCGACCGACCGATGTCCGCACGCATCCACGCTTTCGCGCTTAGCCTGACGCTTCTCTTCCCGCTCATCGCCGCTTCCGCGCAGACCAGCGCGCTGCGTCGCGCCGTATCCGGCTCAGACAGCGCCCGCGCCCGCGTCGTCACCACCAACAACGTGCCCGCGCCGGAAGCCGCGCTCGGATTTCGTCCCGGCGACGACCGCAAGCTGGCGAGTTGGGCAAGCATCGTCGAATACTTCAAACGGCTCGACGCCGCGAGCGACCGCGTCAAGTTCGAGGAACTGGGACGGACGACGTTGGACGCGCCCTTCGTGATGGCGACCATCAGCGCGCCGGAAAACATCGCGCGGCTCGACGAGTATCGACGCATCCAGGCGCGACTCGCCGACCCGCGCACGCTCGGCGCAAACCCCGACCGTCAAGCCCGCCAACTCATCGCGCGCGGCAAGGCGGTCGTGCTCATCACCTGCGGCATTCATTCGACCGAGGTCGGCTCGTATCTTTCGAGCACGCTCATCGCGCATCGTCTGGCATCGTCGAACGACCCCGTGGTGCAGGAGATTCTGCGTAACACCATCGTGCTGCTCGTCCCGTCGCTGAACCCCGACGGCGTTGACATCGTTAAGAACTGGTACGACAAAACGCTCGGCACGCCCTACGAGGGCACGTCGCCGCCCGAGCTTTATCAAAAGTACGTCGGCCACGATAACAACCGCGACTGGTACATCTTCACGCAGCAGGAGACGCAACTCACCGTCGATAAGATTCACAACGTCTGGCATCCGCAAATCGTCCACGATATCCACCAGCAAGGCCCGTACGGCTCGCGGCTCTTCCTGCCGCCCTACATGTCGCCTGTCGAGCCGAACGTGCCGCGCCAACTCGTCGAAGGCTACACCGAACTCGGCACATCAATGGCGCGAAGGCTCGGCGCAGACGGCTTCAAAGGCATCACCTTCAATTCGACCTATGACGCGTGGACGCCCGCCCGCGCCTACTCGCATTATCACGGCGGCGTCCGCATCCTCTCCGAGACGGCTTCGGCGCGTATCGCCACGCCCATCAACGTCAAGCCCGACCAGATTCGCTCTGCCGCCGACGACGGCTACGACGCGCGCCGTGCCTCGCCCAACCATCCCGAACCCTGGACGGGCGGCGACTGGCGGATGCGCGACATCACCAACTACATGACCGCCGCCGCCTTCGAGTTGATGAAGCACGCCGCGCAGAACCGCGAGGCGTGGCTGCGCCGCTTCTACGACATCGGTAAGGAAGCCGTGCGACCGCGCAAGTCCGGCGAATTGTACGCCTACGTGATTTCGTCTTCGCCGAACACGGACGCGCTGCTTGGCGTGCTCCGGCGCGGCGGCGTCGAAGTCGAGCGCGCGGAGAAATTCGAGGCGGGCGGCGTAAGCTACCCGCAGGGCGCGTTCGTCGTCCGCATGGCGCAGCCCTACGGCAACTTCGCGAAGGCTCTGCTTGAGAACCAGAGCTATCCAGACCTCCGCGACGCCGCCGGTCATCCCCAACAGCCTTACGACGTGACCGCGCACACGCTGTCTTTGATGATGGGTGTTGACGCCCGCCCCGTAAACGCGCCGTTCCGTTTCAGTCAAGCCAAAAAGATACCCTCCGGCGACCCCGTAAAGCGCCGCGCGACCGGCGATGGGCGACTCGCTATCTACAAATCGCACGTTCCGTCGATGGATGAAGGCTGGACGCGTTGGATTCTCGAAAACCATGCGGAAGGCATGAAGTACTCGACGCTCGAAGACAAAGAGGCGCGTGCCGGAAACCTCCGCGCGAAGTACGACACGATTCTGATTCCAGACCACTCGCCGCGCGCCCTCCTCGAAGGCTACCGGAAAGAGACGATGCCCGAAGAGTACACGGGCGGACTTGGTGAAGCGGGCGTGCGCGCCCTGCGCGAGTTCGTCGAAGCGGGCGGCACGCTCGTCTGTCTGAACAACGCGTCGGAGTTCGCCGTCCGCGAGTTGAAACTCCCCGTGCGCGACATCACGGACGGACTCAAACGCACGGACTTCTTCGTCCCCGGCTCGATTCTCCGTATCGAACTCGACCCGGCGCACCCGCTCGCCGCCGGAATGCCGCGCCAAACAATCGCGTGGGTCGAGGACTCGCCCGCTTTTGAAATCGCGGGCGAACCGGCGGACATCGCGCGCGTCCGTATCGTCGCGCGCTACCCGCAGAAGGGGACGCCGCTGCTTTCCGGCTGGCTCCTCGGCGAAGAGAAACTGCGCGGGAGGGCCGCGCTTTTGGAGGTCGGGATGGGCGAGGGGCGCGTTTATCTGTTCGGCTTCCGCCCGCAGTACCGCGCGCAAACGCTCGCGACTTACCCGCTGCTCTTCAACGCCCTCAAGCGCGGCAAGCAGCATTAGCCGCTCAGCGGCGGTGCGCGGTCGAGAGAGAGAAAGCGGCAAGCCTTTTGAGCTTGCCGCTTTCTCTTTGACTGCTTGCGGTTTGCACGCTTCGCAGCATCGTGGATGATGTCCCGCCCGAATGTTTTACGCTACGACTTGTCGAGATACATCCTGGCGGCCATCTTCGCGAGTTTCCACATCTTGCCCCACTCGATACGCCCGTCGCTGCCGGCGTCGCGTCCGGTAATTTTATCGACGATCAGCTTGCGAAAGTGCTTGCCCTCGCGCCGCAGCATGAACTCTTTGGCGTAGGGTTTGGCGGTGTCGAAAAAGCTGAAGCCGGGGTCGGTGACGATGCCGATGCCTTCGAGCGTCATCAGCGCGCGGATGATGTAGGTGAAGTTCGACGGCAGACGGAACGGGTAGTCGTACATCACGTCGGCGAGATCGTAGGTCAACTCTTTGAAGTTGACATCGCCGAGTTTGAGATTGATGTAGTGCTGGAACAAGCCCTCGACGACGGGGCGCACCTTTTCCGGATCGACGCCGGGCTTGAGGAAATTGAGGTTGAGCAAATCCTGCCCCAACCCATGCACGTCTTTGCTGACGACGTGGAAAAAGGCGTCGATCATCTGCGACTGGAGTTGCGGCGTAATCTTGCCCGTCATCCCAAAATCGAAGAAGGCGATGCGCCCGTCGTCCATCACGAGGAGGTTGCCCGGATGCGGGTCGGCGTGAAAAAAACCGTCTTCCAAAAGTTGTTTGAGATAAGCCTTGACGAGCAGCCGGTTGACCTTGACCGCCGAGATGCGACGCGCTTTCAAGGCTTCCAAATCAGTCACCTTGGTGCCACGGATGAACTGCATCGTGAGGACGCGCGGCGTCGAGTGCGACCAGTAAATGTACGGCACATGAATGGCGCGCCAGTCGCGGAAGCTGGCGCGAAAACGGTCGGCGTTGCGCCCCTCCTGCGCGTAGTCCATCTCTTCGTGGATGGTCGCGCTGAACTCGCGCAGCATCCCCTCCCAATCGGCGTTCTCGCTCGCGGCGGGGAAGCGGTTGACGAAGCGCGTGATGCGTCCGAGCACCGCGATGTCGGACTCGATGCGCCGCTTCAAGTCCGGACGTTGAACCTTGACCGCGACCTCTTCGCCCGTGTGCATTCGCGCGCGGTAAACCTGACCGAGCGACGCGGCGGCAATCGGCGCGGCGTCGATCTCGGCGAAGGCTTCTTGAAGCGTGCGCCCCAGTTCGCTCTCGATGCGCGCGTAAGCCTCGGTCGTCGGAAACGGCGGCACCTGATCTTGCAGCGTCGAAAGTTCCTTGACGTAGGCGAGCGGCAAAAGGTCTGCGCGCGTCCCCAACGCCTGACCGATTTTGATAAAGGTCGGCCCCAGCGCGATGAGATGATCCCGCAACCACGCGGCCTGACGCTCAAGCCGCGCTTCCTTGCCCGCCGAGCCGTCCACGCCGCCAAACACGACGCGACGAGTCGCGCGAATCATTAAATCGAGCGCGCGGCGGTCAATCTCCCGCGTCCATTCCTGAAACGCCGCGATGCGTCCGCGCGCACGCGCCGCTTCGCGCAGACGCACCGCCGTGCGCCGGTCAAACTTCGCACGCGCGTCGTAATTTTCCAGAAACAAATAGAGAGCCAGCGCGCCCAACACGCGCCCGATCTGCGCCGTCCGCAACCACCCGCGCCAGCCGTCGCCCCGCCC
>JBGTHJ010000528.1:0-3551 GCA_041746175.1 Pyrinomonadaceae bacterium | reverse complement strand
GCGGAACGCGAGGCGGCAGCGCTGCTCAAAGTCGAAACCGTCCGCGAGGTGACGAGCGCGCTCGCCGCGCCCGACATGGAGGGGCGCGGGACGGCGCAACCCGGCGGCGACCGCGCGGCCAAGTATCTCGCCGACCGTTTCGCCAAACTCGGCCTCAAGCCGCTCGGCGACAATGGAACCTACCTGCAACAAATCAAGTTCGAGAGCACCGAGGTCGCACCCGAAACCTCGCTCAAGGCGGGCGCGACGACGCTCAAACACGGCGATGATTTCATCGTGCCGCCGCCCTACACCGCCGAACAGATCGAGGTGCGCGGCGGGGTCGTCTTTGCGGGTTACGGCGTCGTCTCGCAGCGTTTGAAGCGCAACGATTTTGAAGGACTCGATGTTGAAGGCAAGTTCGTCGTGTTGCTTCAAGGCCAGCCGAAGAACGTCGATCAGGCGGCGTGGGAACAGGCGGCTGACACACAGTCAACGCTCCGCAACGTCTTCAGTCGCCGCGCCGCCGGGTTGATCGTCGCCAACATCGATAAGCCCGGCCAGTCTTACGCGGTCGTCGCCGGCTACCTTACGCGTCGCAGCGTCGAACGCGCGGGCGGCGCGGAGTTGTCGTTCAAGCTTCCGCCGATTGTACTTGTCAGCAACAGCGGCGCGGAAAAACTTTTCGACGGATCGGGGACGACCTACGCGCAGTCTCTTGAGAAGGCGGCCAACGGCGACTTCGTTTCGCGCGACCTCGGCAAAGAGACGACGGCCACCATCCGCATCAAAAAATACGAGGCGACGAGCAGCAACGTCGTCGCGGTGCTCGAAGGCTCTGACCCGAAACTCAAAGACGAAGCCATCATCTATACCGCGCATTACGACGCTTACGGCGTCGGCAGCGACGGGCGCATCTATCCCGGCGCTGCCGACAACGCGCTCGGCGTCGCGCAGATCGTGTCAATCGCCGAAGTCTTCGCGAAGTCGCCCGCGCGCCCGCGTCGCTCCGTCATCTTTCTCGCCGTGACGGGCGAAGAGTATGGATTGCTCGGCGCCGAACACTGGGTCGAACACCCGACGTGGCCGCTCGCCAAACTCGCCGCTAATCTCAACTTCGACGGCATCGGGACGGAGGTTTACGGGCCGGTCAAAAAGGTCGTCGGCTTCGGCTCCGAGCATTCAAATCTGGGGGCGGTGCTCGACGGCGCGGTCGTCGCCAACGGCGCGGCGATCATCCCCGACCCGCTGCCCGAAGAAAAAGCCTTCTACCGCTCTGACCATTACGCGCTCGTCAAAAAGGGAATCCCCGCGCTGATGCTCTTGGGCGGCCCCGAAGGCGACACCGCCGTCTTCATCGCGCGCATGAAAAAGTGGCTTGAGACCGACTATCATCAGCCGTCCGACACCGTTCGCCCCGAATGGAACTGGGACGGCGCGCGCACGCTCGCCGTCATCGGTCTGGTCACAGGGATGCGCGTCGCCAACGCCGACACGATGCCCGCGTGGCTCGCCACCTCGCCCTTCAACCGCCCGCGCGGAGGGAAATGACTATCGACGCACGTCCCCGGAGTCGAAAAGCTCGATTCCGGGGACGTGCGACTTTTAGACTTCGGACTTTTTTTTAGGATTTCGGCGCGTTGTAGAATTGGCGGTTCTTGATGACGAACTCTTTTTCGTCGAACTGGCCGTCGCCGTCCACATCCACCTTGACGACGATCTTGCGTTGCTTGCCGTCGCGCCGGTCGCCGGGACTATAGGCGAGGCTGTACTGGTGACGCATCAGGGCGTTGATGGACGAGAGCGCGCTGGGGAGTTCGCCCTCGAAGGTGATCGGGAAGTATTCGCCGCCCGTCTCTCTGGCGAGCGTCTTGAGCGTGTTCTGCGCTTGATAGATCGTCATGCGTCCGGGCGTGGTCGCGCCGCCGAGTCCGTCCACCGCTTCGAGGTCGTCGGCATACTTTTTGAAAAACAGTCCGCCTGTTCCGATGATGTAGATCGGGACGCCCGCGTTCTGCGCGATCTTGCGCGCTTCGCCGTAGTTGATTTTGCTGAAGGTGTCGATGCCCGAACTGACCAGAAAGACCGCCTTGCGGCGTCCCTGCAAACTGGTCATCCCGGCGTATTCGGTGGTGCGCGATTTTGAATCCTCAAGCACGACGGAATCGCCGCGCCCGCCGATGAGTACGAGCTTGAGCGCGTCGAAAAGGTTGGCCTCGTTCGAGACGGGACGATTCCTGAGCATCAGGCTGATGACCTGATTGATGCGGTTCGGGTCGTTGGTGAAATCCGTGAGCGGGGTCGCGCGTATGTCGTAGGCGACGACCGACACGTAATCCTCCGGCGGTCTGATGAACTGCTGGAGGAAATAGGCCATCGGGCGCAAGACCTCGAAGCGTCCCGGCTCGAAGCGGTCGCCGCGCAGATAGTTGTTGGTGAGGTTGCTGTATTCGAGAATCATCGCGACCGTAATCGGCGCTTCGGGCGTCGAAAAGTTGGTGATGTCCTGCTGCACGCCGTCCTCGAAAATCGCGAAGTTGCCCTTCTTCAGTCCGGTCAGAATCTGCCCGCTCTTCTTGTGATAGACCACCGTTTCGACGTTGACCAGCGCGGACGTGACTTTGACCGGCTCGTCTTCTTTGACCAGAATGTCGTCCGGCACAGGGTCTTCCTGCTCCGCGCCCGGTGTCGCCGGGTCGGGTCGCTTGTTCTTCTTCTGCGGCCCCGAAGTGGTCGGCGGTTGCCGTCGCGACTGCGCCAAACCCGGCGCGACTCCGGGCAACAGCGCCATGCCGCAGACGAACGCAAGCGCGACCGTGAGCGCGAAGAAGCGACGGGCAAAAATACTTTTCATAACGACAGTCCCTTGCAACTCGTGCGGAAGGCGGTTTGTTGAAGATACGCGACCCGACTATACGGCGCATTCGCACGCACGGTCAAGAAATCGCGGCGCGGCCACCGCTGACCATCAAGCATCAATCGAAACCGCCTTTCAGCGAGTTTCGACCGACGCTCGATGTTCGATGATTTACGAGGTTTCGATGCGGAAAGACACGCGGGTGTTTGCTCGAAGGCGCGCGACGATTGTTTAGCGCAGCGAGCCGCTGGCGAGAGCTTCGGCTTCGATAACTGCTTCGTAGTTGCCGGTGTTGTCGTTGAGGTTGCCTTCGTTGATGCCGAGGAAGAGCGTGCCGTCGCGCGGCGCGACGAATTCGCGGTTGCTGCCGATGAGAATAAACTCGTCGTTGTCGTCGCCGATGACCGCGATGAGCGCGCCGGTCGGATCGTTGCGCAGCAGTTTGTTGGTGTCGGCGACGCGCGGAAGTCCGGTCGGCGTCGAGAAGTGGCCGCCGCCGAGCGAGACGCGCCCCGACGCGCTGACGCGCAGACGTTGCCCGCGCCGTACCACCAGACCCGTGTTCGTCCAACCGTTCGCGGTGCTGTCGGCGCGGACGCGGACGTTGATGTTGAAGAACGGCGAAGCGTTCGAGGAGGCGGGGCGTGATGATTCGCCGCGCGGCGGCGTCGTCGTGGTCGTCGTGGTGCCGCCGCACGATGTGCCGGTGTTGTTC
>JBGTHJ010000527.1:0-14781 GCA_041746175.1 Pyrinomonadaceae bacterium | reverse complement strand
CCGCCAACGTTGTCGCCCACGCCGCCGCCGCCGGGTCTGCTCCGAAACCCGCGACGCAGGGTTCGCTCTCGATAGTCGGCGCCGACGGCCAGCCGCGCGGCGTGTGTCCGCTCAAGCACACGGATGTCCGCGCGGAGATTTCGGGGTTTTTGTCGCGCGTGACGGTGACGCAGGAGTTCGAAAATCCGTTCGACGAAAAAATCGAAGCGGTCTACGCCTTCCCGCTGTCCGCGTCGGCGGCGGTTGACGATATGACGATGCGGGTCGGCGAACGCACGGTGCGCGGTCGGATTCTCAAACGCGAAGAGGCGCAGGCCGTCTACGCGGCGGCGCGTTCGGCGGGTCGGGTCGCCAGCCTGCTCGATCAGGAACGACCGAACATCTTCACGCAGTCGGTCGCCAACATCGCGCCGGGCGAGAAGGTGACCATCAACATCAGCTACGTCGAGACGTTGAAGTACGAGGACGGCTCGTACGAGTTTTCCTTTCCGATGGTGGTCGGGGCGCGCTACATCCCCGGCGCGGCGGCGACGGGCACGAAGCAGGGCGGCGGGCGCGAGCCAGACACAGATCGCGTGCCGGACGCTTCGCGCATCACGCCCCCCGTCGTCCCCGAAGGGATGCGCGCGGGGCACGACATCTCGCTCGAAGTAAAACTTGACGCGGGCGTCCCGGTCGATGCGTTCAGGTCTGTGACTCACGACATCGAAGACGAACGACCGGCGGGCGCGATGACCACGCTGATTCGTCTCAAGAACAAATCGACGATTCCGAACAAAGATTTCATCCTGCGCTACGACGTGGCGGGCGCAAAAATCACCGACGCCGTGCTCGCGCACCGGGGCGCGCGAGGCGGTTTCTTCACGCTGATACTCCAACCGCCGGAGCGCGTGACGACCGAGGACGTGATGCCGAAAGAACTCGTCTTCGTGCTCGACACGTCCGGCTCGATGGAGGGCTTTCCGCTTGAGAAGGCCAGAGAGACGATGAAGCTCGCGCTCGACGGTCTCTATCCACACGACACCTTCAACCTGATTACCTTCGCGGGCGACACACACATCCTTTTCCCGCAACCCGTCGCGGCGACGCCGGAGAATCTGAAGCTCGCGCAACGGTTTCTCCACTCGCGTTCGGGCGGCGGCGGGACGGAGATGATGAAGGCGGTACGCGCCGCGCTCGACCCGTCCGACGCGCAAAGTCACGTTCGCATCGTCTGCTTTATGACCGACGGCTACGTCGGCAACGAAGGAGAGATTCTGTCCGAAATTCAAAAGCACCCGAACGCCCGCGTCTTCTCGTTCGGCGTCGGCAGTTCGGTCAACCGTCTGTTGCTCGACAAGATGGCCGAACAGGGAAGCGGCGAAGTCGAATACGTGACGCCGAACGACGACGGCTCGGCGGCGGCACGACGCTTTCACCAGCGCGTTAGAAACCCGCTGCTCACCGACATCTCGATTGACTGGGCTGGATTGCCCGTCGCCGACGTTTACCCGAAGCGCATCCCCGACCTCTTCGGCGCGAAGCCCGTCCATCTCACGGGTCGTTACACGGGCGGCGGTCGCGCGCGGATTCTGCTGCGGGGCAAGATGTCCGGGCGCGTCTTCGTGCGCGAACTCGACGTGACGCTGCCCGAAGTCGAAGCCGCGCACGACGTGCTGGCGACGCTGTGGGCGCGCGCGCGTATCGACGATGTGATGAGCGACGATTTCAAGAGCATCCAGCAACCGGGCGATGCGAAGCCGGACGTGCGCGAAACCATCACCCAACTCGGATTGGAATTTCGACTGCTGACACAATTCACGTCTTTCGTCGCGGTCGAGGAGATGACGTTTACCGACGGCGGCGAACCGCGCCGCATCGAAGTCCCCGTCGAGTTGCCGGAAGGCGTCAACCACCGCGCGAGCACGGTCGGTTTGGCGTTGAGTGGAAGACAGGTTCTCAACCTGTCGCAAATCAATAGCAACTCCGCTTCTCTATTATCTGCCGAGACAGTGATGGTTGTGAGTGAGTCGGCAGCGCTTATCGACACAAACAGCGCGACTCTCGGACGCCGCTTCAATCAAGACGACTTGGTTCTTGTCGGCGGCGGCGGCACGATCAGACCGCAGCCGGAACGAGAGCCACGACGCGCGAAGAACAAGGCGGCGATGAAGAAGGATGGTGGGACACAGACGGACGTGCCGGAACCGTCCCCGGAAGAGAAGAAGGCACAAGCGCAGCGCGAGCAGGAACAGAAAGCACAAGCCGAACGGTCGCGACTGCTTGCCAAACTCCACCCGGCGCTCGTCGCCGCCATCGAACGCTTGGGCAACAAAGAATCGACGCCCGCCGAAACCGCTCTCATCCACAACGGCAAGGTGGAAATACAAATCTGGCTCGACGAAAAATCACCGGAAGTCATCGCCGCGCTCCGTGCGCTCGGCTTTGAACTGACGCTCGAACCGCAGAGCGCCAAACTCCTCATCGGGTGGTTGCCCGCCGACAAACTCGGCGCGCTCGCCGACATCAAATCTGTCCGCTACGTCGCGCCGCAGAAGTGGAGATGAGGAAGATGTGAAGACTTATAGCAAGTTGCAATTGCATGTAGCACATGAAAGAGCGGCATCGCCCGGGAGCGCGAGCGTCCCGCTCGCATTGAGCGTTCGGAGAACGCGAATCATTGAACGTGCTCCGAGCACGCTTGCCAGCGGGACGCTGGCGCTCCCGGCACTCACCCAATTGCAAACCGCTATAGGGAGCGGAAAGCGGAAGGCCGTAGGCAGTTAAGCGGAGGAAGAAATGTTTTCACCCGCTTACTGTCTGCGGCCTTTTGTTGGTTGATCTCTCATCCGTTGGTGCTCGTGGCGGAGCAGGCCGTAGACGATCTCATCGACGCGACGATCCTGGATGAGGTAGTGCTGACGGAGGCGTCCTTCGCGGACGAAGCCGAGCCGCTCGGCGAGCCGCCGCGAGGCGACGTTGTCCTGCGCAATCGACGCGTAGAGTCGATGGAGGTCGGTTTCGCCGAACAGTTTTTCGACGAACAACGCGACCGCGCGACCGCCAAGCCCGCGCCCGTGATACTTCTCCCCCATCATGTAACCGATTTCGGCGTAGCCCATTCGCCACGAAGGTTGTTCGATAGAGACCGTGCCGATGTGTTCGCCGCCAAACTCGACCAGCCAACGGTATTCGCTCCGCGTGCGGTCGGCGAGGTCGCTTGTGCAAGAGGTGAGAATGCGTCGCGTGAGGTGTTCGACCGAGAAATGAAGCAGCGGATTGAAGCGTTGCGAAGACGGCTGTTCGCGCCACTCGCGCCACGCGGCGGCGTGTTCGGCGCGAATCGGCACCAGCCGCACGGCGCGGAGGTCGTCGGCGCGGAGGTCGTGAGTTTCTGGGATAGATGGACTCATCGGCGCATCGGCTCAGTGATTCAATGAGAAGATGAATCGATGAATCAATGAGTAAAGTTGAGGGGTCAGCGCGCCAGCGCGAAATCGGCGACGACGACGGGCATCTCGACGATCTCCCACGCGGTATCCGTGCGCAGCAGTTTCGACATCAGTTCGGCATGGAGGATGTGACCGCTGCGTTCGGCGCGGACGCGTCCCTGCACAGCCATTCCCAACAGCGCGAGGTCGCCGATGATGTCGAGAATCTTGTGCCGGACGAACTCGTCGCGCGAGCGCAACGGCGTCTCGTTGAGCATTCCTTCGGGCGTCAGGACGATGGCGTTATCGAGCGAGCCGCCGCGAATCAGATTGGCGCGGCGCAGGGCTTCGATCTCTTCGGTGAAGCCGAACGTGCGCGCGGCGGAAATCTCACGGACGAAGCCGCGCGGGTCATTCACGTCGAAACAAAAATGCTGCGCGCCGATGAGCGGGTGCGCAAAGTCGATGATGCAATCGATCTCGTAGCCGTCGAACGGCTCGATGCTGATCCGGCGGTGTCCCGGCTGTTCGACCGAAATTTTCTCTTTCACGCGGAGCACGCGCCGCGCCGCCGGTTGTTCGACGATGCCGGCGCGTTCGATCATCTCGGTAAAGGCTTCCGCCGAGCCGTCCATGATCGGCAGTTCGAGGTTATCGACTTCGATGTAGAGGTTATCGACGCCGCCCCCGCGCAACGCCGACAGCAAATGCTCGACCGTCGAGAGCATGACGCCTTTGTGCATCAAGGTCGTCGCATAGCTGCAATGCGCGATGAACTCCGCGCTGGCCGGTATTTCAAAACCGTCGAGGTCTGTGCGGACGAAGATATACCCCGTGTCGGGGGGGGCGGGGACGAGACGCAGGCGCACCGGAACCGCTGTGTGCAATCCCAGCCCGCTCGTCTCAACCGGCGCGGCGAGTGTTGTTTGTCTGTTCAAAATCGAAGCTTAGCCTTTCGCTTGCGAGTCGCGGGGCGCGCGCGGGCGCGTCGTTTCGTTAAATCAACAAAGTAGCTGGCAAGGTGTGTGCCGGAAGTCGTCCGGGCGGAAAACGCGGGTTTCGGTGCGACGCCGGACGCGCGCTGTGGCGGGCGAGCAACAACCGCGCGCCGGTGTGCGGCGTTTAGGCGACACCGGGTCTGACCACCGCGCAGGGAAGAAACCTACCCGGATTGACGGGATAAGCGAAATCAAGACGAGGAGAAAGACCGTAGGGCGAGTCTGAATTTACGGAAGCCCGCACGCAGTAAGGGGGTCGATAGTGGTGGTTGGGGAAGAATCGCGCCCTTGACGAAGTGCTGGCTTCCGCACCCCGCACCTCTGCGTAAACTTGAAACGTCTCGCGTTCGCTTGCGGCGCAATCATCCGGTAAGCACTTGTCACCGCCCGACGCTTTACTTATCATCAAAACAACATGCCGTCGAAACAATCCACGAAGTCTACAGAGCCGACCGAGCGGGTCTTTTTGATCGACTCGTTCTCGCACATCTTCCGCGCCTTCTTCGCCCCGATGGGCGGGCGCGTCGAACCTCTGACGAATAGTCAGGGGCAGGTGACGCAGGCGGTCTTCGTCTTTACGAATATGCTGCGCAAGCTGCTCGCCGACGAAAAGCCGCACTATCTCGCGGCGGTTTTCGAGTCGGGCGAGCCGACCTTTCGCCACGAGCTTTCGACCGCCTACAAAGCCAACCGCGCCGAGATGCCCGACGAGTTGCGAACGCAGATTCCGTACATCATGCGCGTCTGCGAGGCGTTCCAGATTCCAATCATCAACGCCCCCGGCTTCGAGGCCGACGACGTAATCGGCACGCTCGCCGTCCAAACCGCTGCGCGAGGGTTGCAGGCCGTCATCGTCTCGAACGACAAAGACATGTGCCAGCTCGTGCAAGACCCGCTGGTCGTCTGTATGAGGCAGAACTCGCAGAACGTCAAACGCAAGGAGCCCGTGCCGCCCGTCGAATGGTGCGACGAGGCGTGGGTCGAGGCGAAGTTCGGCGTGCCGCCCGCGCAGATCGTTGACCTGCTCGGCTTGATGGGCGACGCGGTTGACAATATTCCCGGCGCGCCCGGCATCGGCGCGAAGGGCGCGGTGACCGTCGTCAAACAGTTTGGCTCGATCGAGAACGCGCTCAGGAATTGGGAGGCGGTCAAGCACAAGACTTACCGCGAATCGCTGCGCGACAACCCCGACTTGATTCGCCAATCGCTCGAATTGGCGACCATCCGAACCGATGTCAACGTCGCGCTCGATCTCGACCAACTGCGCGCCCGCGCGCCCGACCGCGCCGCCGCCTACACGCTCTTTCGCGAGCTTGAATTTCAGACGCTGACGCGCGAGTTTGCCGACGCCGCCGCGCAGGTCGATGTCGTGAGCGCCGCGCGCAACTACCGGCACGTCGGCACGGGCGCGGAGCTTGAAGGACTGGTCAGAAAACTCTGGGATGTTGACCACTGGAGTTTCGCGGTCGCGGATTCGACGCCCGCCGGAGCGGGGCAGCAAGGGTCTGTCAAAGAGCAAGCGGTCGCGACGGGCATCGCGATCTCGACCGCGCCGCACGTCGTCTCGTACGTCGATCTTGAAACTTTCGAGGGCGGGGCGGGGCGCGCGGCGGGGATGCTCGCGGACGTGCTCGGCAACGGCTTGCTGTCGAAATCGGTTCACGATTTGAAGCGCGCGGTCGCGTTGCTCACGCCGCTCGGCATCGAACTCGAAGGCATCACCGACGACACGCTGCTCGCGGCCTACCTGCTCGACCCGATCCGCAGCCGGTACGACCTCGCAGACCTCGCGCGCGAGACGGTCGGCGCGGACGGTTGGAGCGAACCGTCTCCGGGTGACGACGAGTGGACTGAGACGCAATGGCGCGCGGCGGAGACCGCCGATTACACCGCGCAGGTCGCGGACGTTTTGCACGGGCGGATTCTCGAACAGGGACTCGAAGGGATTTACACCGACATCGAACTGCCGCTTGCGCCGCTCCTGTACCGGATGGAGCACGCGGGCTTGCGCGTCGATACGGCGGTGCTCAACGACCTCTCCGAATTTTTCGGCGCGGAGTTGGCGAAGCTGACGACGCAGATTCACGAACTCGCCGGGCGCGAGTTCAATATCAGTTCGCCCAAACAGGTCGGCGAAGTTTTCGAGGAACTCAACATCAGCACGCGGCGCAAGACTTCGACCGGACAGGTCTCGACGAGCCGCGCCGTGCTCGACGAACTCGCGCAAAATTACGAACTCCCGCGTCTCATCATTGAGTATCGCGAACTCGACAAGCTGAAGTCGGTTTATACCGATGCGCTCGTTAATCAAATCGGCCCCGACGGGCGCATCCACAGCCAACTTAATCAAACCGTCGCGGCGACCGGACGGCTCAGTTCGAGCGACCCGAATCTGCAAAACATTCCGATTCGCACCGAACTCGGTCGGCGCATCCGGCGCGCGTTCGTTCCTGAACCGGGCTGCAAGTTCGTCTCGGCGGACTATTCGCAACTCGAACTCCGCCTGCTCGCGCACATCACGCGCGACGCCGTGATGCTCGACGCTTTCCAGAAGGGCGACGACATCCACGCGCGCACCGCCCAACTCGTCTTCGGCGCGCAGACGCCCGAAGAACTCAAAGAGAAACGTCGCTTCGCCAAGATCATCAACTTCGCCATCGCCTACGCGGTCGAGCCGTTCGGTCTGTCGCAGCGCGTCGGCATCTCGCGCAAAGAGGCCAAGCAGGTCATCGACGATTACTACGAGACCTACACCGGCGTCCGCGCCTTCATGGACGCCGTGCCCGAACAGGCGCGGCGCGACGGCGTCGTGCGCTCGATTTACGGTCGCCTCCGACCCATCCCCGGCATCGACGACCGCAACGGCAACATTCGTGGCCGCGCCGAACGCGAAGCCATCAACATGCCGATTCAAGGTTCGGCCAGCGACATCGTTAAGATCGCGATGCTGCGCGTTGATGAAGCTCTGCGGCGCGAAAATCTGCGCGCGCGGATGGTCATGCAGGTGCACGACGAACTGCTCATCGAAGCTCCGCACGAAGAAGCCGCGCGCGTCGCCGTCCTGCTCAAACGCGAGATGGAAACCGCCGTCGAACTCGACGTGCCGCTCGAAGCCGAACCCGGCACCGGCGATAATTGGATGGAGGTGAAATAACCTTCGACCTCCAATCGTTGATCGGAAAAGTCAGAAAGCGCTTGCGCTTGTCCGTCAACGATTCACGATTCGCGTTCGACGAACAGCATGGCTGAGGAGAAAGATAAACAAGAGCACGGGCGCATCGTCTACAGCCGCCTCAGCGTGGGCGATGAGGATGGGGGGGACGGTGCCGCGCCGGAGTCCGTCGAACCGTCGGCGGCGCGTGGTGGAGACTCGCCCGCGTCGCGACCCGTGACCAAAGCGACCGCGGAGCGTCCCGCGTCTCTGACGTGGACGCTCGTCCCCCTGATTACGGGGTTTGCGCTGCTCATCGGGTTGGTGATTGGTCTGGGTTATTTGAGCAAGCAACAACTAAAGCGCGTGAGCGGGCGCGCGCTCGACATGGAGCAGCGCAACGCCGCGCGCGTCCGCGTGCTGCTCGGTTTGAACGCCGAGCTAATCAGGCTCAACACCGAAGCCCGCGCCCGCGCCGACGCCGAATCGCGCGGCGGCCTCAAGCCCCCGCTCGAACTCCAACTGCGCGGCGCGCGGCGCGATGTCAACGAATCTTTGAAACTCTACGACCGCCTCCCGCTCGCACAGACCGATCGGGGCAAGATTTTTCTCACGCGCGTGACGGAGTTCCTCAGCGCGACCGAAGATTTAGACCGCTTCTCGCTCGAAGGCTTTCCGATGATGCGCGACATCGAGAAAGACCTCAACGGGTTTTTGTCCGAAGCGAGCAAAGAGGGTGTGGCTATTTCGCGCTACCGCGAAGACGCGCAGGACGAAGCGCTCGACAAGATCAATCTCTTGACGTGGTTCGCGGTCGTGGTCGGATTGGTCGTCGCCGCCGGGACGATTTTTGAAGTCCTGCGCCGGTTCCGGCAGATTCGCAAGAGCCTCGACGAGTTGCGGCGCGAACGTCTCTTCAGCACGCAGATGCTCGAAGGCACGGTCAGCGCGGTCGCCGCCATCGACTCGCACGGACGCATCCGCAGCGCCAACGCCGCGTTCTTCGAGGTCTTCCCGCAGGCTTCGATTGACGTTTCCATCCACGCCCAAATCGCTACGCCCGAAGGCATGAAACTGATTGCCGCCGCGACCGCCACGCGCGTCGAGCGTTCGACTTACCGGGGGCGTTGGAGGCTCGAACATGGCGCGCAGGGTGTCGAGCGCGTCTTCGACGTTTATTCGTCGCCGCTCGAAATCGACGGCGCGCAGGGACAAATCCTCTCGCTCGTCGATGCGACCGAAGCGGCGGAGGCGGAGGCTGAATTGCGGCGTCAGGAATCGCTCGCGGCGGTCGGGCAGGCGGCGGCGCAGGTGGCGCACGAAATCAAGAATCCGCTCGGCAGCATCCGTCTCGGTGTGACCATGCTGCGCGACATGATCGACGACCGCGAAGCCCTCACGACCATCGACCTCGTCGAGCGCGGCATCGACCATCTCAACAAGTTAACGCTGGACGTGACCCAATTTTCGCGTCGTCGCAAACTGACGCTCGCCAGCGTCGCGTTGCACGAACTGCTCGACGCAAGTCTTGATTTAATCGCTGATAAAATTCAGGAGAAGAACACGCCCGTCGAGAAAAACTACAACGGCGAATCCATCAACATCGAGTGCGACGCCGACCAGTTGCGCCAGGTGTTCGTCAACCTCTTCGCCAACGCCGTCGATGCCGCGCCGGGTGAATCCCCCGTCTCTATCACGACCGCTCTCATCAAGGTCGAGCGCACCAGCGACCGGGCGAACGGCGGCGCGCGCTCCGCGCCGTTCGCCCGCATCGCCATCGCCGACCGGGGCGAGGGCATGGATGCCGCCACCCGCGCACGCATCTTCGAGCCGTTCTTTACCACAAAGAAACGCGGCACGGGTCTCGGCCTCGCCATCGCCAAACAGATCATCGAACAGCACGGCGGGCGAATCACGGTCGAAAGCGCGCCCGGTCGCGGCACGCGCTTCCTCGTCGATCTCCCGCTCAACCCCGCCGACATCTAAAACCGACAGCCGGTGTTTTGAAAGTTTACGAGGCGGGCTACTGCGTCTTACGCGACGAGTGCGCGCAGCGCCCGCCGTGCGGCTTCGATGGTTCGGTCGATCAATTCGTCGGTGTGCATGATGCTGATGAAGCCCGCCTCAAACTGCGACGGCGCGAGATAGACGCCTTCGCGTAGCATCGCGTGGAAGAATTTGCCGTACGTTTCGCGGTTGCTACGCGCGGCGGTCGTCCAGTCGCTGACGGGCTGATCGGTAAAGAACGTCGTCCACATCGAGCCGACGCGGTTGGATGTGGTCTCCACGCCCGCTTCGCTCGCCGCTTCCGCGAGTCCGGCGCTGAGACGTGCGCCCGCGTGTTCGAGACGTTCGTAGATCGAAGCGTCGCGCAGGCGTCTGAGCGTCGTCAGTCCGGCGGTCATCGCGAGCGGGTTGCCGGAGAGCGTGCCCGCCTGATAGATCGGCCCGGCGGGCGCGATGTGCTCCATGATTTCGCGGCGCGCTCCGTAGGCTCCGACGGGCAACCCCCCGCCGATAATCTTGCCGAGCGTCGTGATGTCGGGCGCGACGCCGTACAACTCCTGCGCGCCGCCGCGCGCGAGACGAAAGCCGGTCATCACTTCGTCGAAGATGAGCAGCGCGCCGTGTTTGTGCGTCGTCTCGCGCAGGGCTTGGAGGTAGCCTTCACGCGGTACGACGCAACCCATGTTGCCGACGACGGGTTCGATGATGCACGCGGCGATGTCCGCGCCGTGTTCGTCGAAGATGCGCTGCAATGTCGGCACGTCGTTGTAGGGCGCGGTCAGCGTGTTCTGCGCGACCGACGCCGTGACGCCGGGGCTATCGGGCAGTCCGAGCGTCGCGACGCCCGAACCGGCTTTGACCAGCAGGCTATCGCCGTGCCCGTGATAGCAACCCTCGAACTTGACGATTTTGTCGCGCCCCGTCACGCCGCGCGCGAGCCTGAGCGCGGACATCGTCGCTTCCGTCCCGCTGTTGACCATCCGCACCATCTCGACCGACGGCACGGCGTCGATGATCTCTTCGGCGACTTCGATTTCGAGTCCGGTCGGCGCGCCGTAACTCGTCCCGCGCGCGAGCGCATCGTGCAAGGCTTCGATGACTTCCGCGTCGGCGTGGCCGAGGATCATCGGCCCCCACGAACCGACGTAGTCGATATAAGTTTTGCCGTCAACATCGGTCATCGTCGCGCCGCTCGCGCTCGCGATGAAACGCGGCGTGCCGCCGACGCCGCGAAACGCGCGGACAGGGGAATTGACCCCGCCCGGAATCAACTCGACGGCACGCGCGAACAACTCCGCCGACGTGTCGCGTTCTTCGCTGTTCATTGGTTTCATCAATTCATCCTTCGATCCAAAAATGGAGGACAATTCGCTTCGAGGTTATAGATTAGTGGGGGATGGGAATTTACGCAAAGACGCCACCGGAAAAATTCAAGAGGCGCAAAGTAGAATCACCTTTGCGCCTCTGACTCTCTTTTCTTCGCGCCTTTGCGTGAGGCGTTTTCGCTTCAGCCGAAGATGCTGCGCCAGCGACGGTCGAGCGAGTTGCCGAAGATGAACGTGGTGAACGACGGCTGTTCGTGCGAGCGGTCGTAGCCGACGAGTTCGACGTAGGCGCGTCCCTCCGTTTCCGCTTCGCCCGCGCGACCCGCGACGGTACACGCGCCTTCCCAGTAAACCACCATCGTCGAGCCGCGCGTGTCTAGTTCCTGATCCTTCATGACGGGCGTGACCGTCACGTCGACGCCGAAGCGCGGCACGCGCAGACGCCAGCCGCTCGGATAGTATGCGCCGGTGTGCGGGCTGAGCCAGCCCCCCATCGCTTCGAGCGCGAAATCATCGTTGGTCAGATGCGTGCGTTCGCCCGACGCATCGACGTACGCGCCGCTTGAAAAAGGCGATACGCGCCCCTCCTTGTCGCGCAGATGATAAACCATCACGTCCGCGCCCGTTTCGAGTTGGATGCTGAACCAGTCCCAACCCTTCTGCCGGTCGGTCGTCTGCCACGTGCCGAACTCCCTGTCCATCCACGCCGCGCCCTCGAAACTCTCGGTCTCGCCGTGCCATGTGATGTGGCCTTCCGCCGCCATCCGCGTATAAGAAAAATAGCGCGACGCCTCGCCCTCGTCTTTGAAACTGACGCCGATGTTTCCGTGTCCGTTCAAGACGGCGGGCTTTTGCGGCTTGAGCGCGGCCTCAAATATCAGGTCGTCGCCGAGCGTCGCGCGCAGGAGGTGCATCCCGTGCGCCTCGCGAACCGTCCAGTCGCCGAGCCGCAGATAGTAACGCTTTGCGTCCGCCTTCGCCGGGAGGTCGAGCGGCCCGTCAGTGCTCTTGCGATGTTCGTAACGAAACGACGCGCGTGATTCGTCCGTGACGGCGAAGTGCGCGAAGTAGAGCGGATTGGCGATCAGTCGGAGCGGGACGACGCCGAAACGGTCGAGGTCTGTCCGGCGTTTGAAGAACACCAACTCGAAGCCGAACCGACGCCCCGACGCGGTCTGCAAGTGCCCCGTGTAATACCACCATTCGGTCTGCGCATCCCGGTGCGCGTAGAGGTCGCGCGGCAGTTCGACTCCCGCGTGCTCGGTGCCGTCGCGCAAGGTCGAGGCCTTCCCGACCACCGCGTCCGCGATGCTGTCCAAGACGTTCGTCGCCAGTTGTTCCAAAGGTTCGACAAAATTTGCGCTCATGCTTTTCCCTTCACACGTTCTTCGTTCAAGATACGCCGGATGATAGCGCACGACCGTGACGAAAGTGTGCGTCAAATGCCACGAAGAGTAAGCAGCAAATCGTTAATAGTCGCGTGCGTGCGGAATCCGCCGCCGCTGCTCGTACGCGGCTGTTTACGACTCATTGACCACCCGCTTGACGTTCTCGCCCGGTTCGACCAGAAGCGTGCGAAAGCTGGCGAGGCGGACGAGTCCCGGAGCCGCGCCTTTGGGTTTGGAGACGAACTTGCGCTCGGTGTAGTTGACGGCGACTTTGGCGTCGCGCTTGGCGTGGCTGTAGTTGGCGGCGAGTTGGGCGGCTTCGATGACGGTGCGGTGCGGCACGTCGACGCCGCGTTTCTGGTTGCGCACGATGACGTGCGAGCCGGGATAGTCGGCGGCGTGAAGCCACAGATCGTGCGGGCGTGCGACGCGGAAAGTGAGTTGGTCGTTGTCGCGTGCGCCGCGCCCGACGAGTATCTCGTAGCCGTCCGACGAACGATACCGGCGCGCCCCCGTCACGCCCGCTTCCGCCTTCGACGCCTGTTTGCGCTTCGGCCTCCCCCCGCGCTGTTTGTCGTCAGCACGACTCCCATCAAACGCCGCGAGCGCGTCCACATCACGTGCCGCGACGATCTTTTCGAGCGCGCCGCGCCGCGTTTCGAGCGCGCCGAGTTCGGCGTCAATCGCTTCGAGCCGCGCGGAGATTTCCTGCGCGGCTCGACGCGCTTTGCCGTAACGCGCGAAACGAAATGCGGCCTCCTCCGGCAACGTCCGCGTCTCGCTAATTTCTAACTCGACGGTCGGCGCATCGTCGGCGTAGTAATCCGTCAAACGCACGCGCCCGCCCTCGCGCACGGCGTTGGCGATGTTGGCGAGCAACAAATCGCCCGCGCGCTTGTGCTCGTCGGCGTCACCGCAAGAGGCGAGGTCGCGCGCCAGATTGCTCCGGAGCTTGCGTCGCTTTTCAAACGCCTGACGCAGCCGCGCCGTCGTCGCGCCCGCCCGCGCATCGAACGCGCGCGACGCTTCGAGACGGCTGTAGTAATCGTCCGCCGCTTCGGAGAGAGTGGCGAACGTCCCACGCATGAACGGCGGTGGTTTCTGCCGCGACGGTGCGACCTGCTGAGTCGCCGACCCGCGCGCCGTTGTCGGTGTGGGCGACGTATGGGACGAATCTGTTCGCACGACGAGTTGTGGCGGTTTGTAAATGTCGCCGATTTCTTGCCCTTCGCCGTGCGGAGCGCGCAGCGCATCAACGATGCGCCCGCCCGCGTCGAGCAGCAAGAGGTTCGACGCACGCCCCGTCAACTGTGCCACAACCGTCCATGCACGCGGCCCGCCGGGCGCGTCATCCGCGTCGAACGCGAGCCGCACGATGCGGTCACCCGCGTCCTTCATCACGGATGCGAGCCGCGCGCCACTCAGATGTTTCCGCAACGCGAGCGCGAACAGCGTCGGCGCGAGCGACTGTTTCTCCAGTTCGCGGGCGGTGCGTCTAATGAGATAGACGCGCGGCTGATTCGGTTCGACCGAGATGAAGAGGTAACCGCCCTGTGCGGTGCGAAAGTCGATGGCGAGGGCGGCGCGCGCGAGTTGAAACACCTTGCCCAGCGCACCACCCTTGAGCGTGCGCGCGAGTTCCTCGACGATGAGCGCGATGTTTGTATCGTTCATGGCGGAATGCCCTCAGGCTAGCAAAGTTCAGGGCAAAATGAAAAAGCTAAAAGGCAAAAGCGAAGCGATCAACCGGCTTCACCCTTGCCTTTTAGCTTTGACTGCCGAACCTTCTAAAACTCAGTCGCGGACGACCATCGTCCCCGACAGGTGGTCGTGCGCGGCGCGTGCCTCGGTATCGACGGCGGCGTAGAGAACCGGGAGCGCAGCCAGCGCGAGCGAGAGCATGTAGAAAATCGCGCGTCTGACGCACTGCCCGGTGGACGGAGCCAACGCCGTCTCGGCATCAATCACGCGCAACGAAAAGAGCGACATGCCCCACGTGCGTCCGGCGAGCGCGGTCGAGCAGGTTAGATAGAGAAACATCACGACGACGATGATGCCGCCGACCGAAGCCAGCACGCGCGGGTCAGCCCAGTTTCCGCTCGTCAACTCGATGACGGCGGCAAACGGCGACGAGAAGAAGGCGATCACCAGCAGGTCGATGAAACCGCCGATGAAGCGCGCGGCGCGCGGCGCGCGGTCGTCGTAGAGGTCTTCGGACGTGACGGCGTTGCTCTCGGCTTCAAGACGTTCGAGCACGGCATCGTCGATGACTCCCGGAATCTCGCGCCGCGCCGTCGTGGTCGTCATCGTCGCAAGATTCACCTCTGCCGTAACGGCGGCGGCGGTCGTCGTAGTGGCGGCGGCGGCGGCGGCGGTCGCTGTGCCCGTCTCGATATTGGTGGATGGCGGCGCGGCAGTTTTTGCGCTCGCGGTCGAGGCTTTGGCGACCGGAGTCGAAGTCGTCGCCGGTGTGGTCGGCGGCACGACGATCAAACCGGACGG
>JBGTHJ010000526.1:0-3655 GCA_041746175.1 Pyrinomonadaceae bacterium | reverse complement strand
AGCGTCTCGACGCCGGTGAACTGCAGCGAGCGAATCGCGCGCCGGCGCCAATACCGGTCCAGTCCGCCCGACAGCACGCCGTTCAGCAGGTCGTAGCGCGGCGCGATGGCGTCGAACATCCCGGCGATGCGGTCGGGCGATTTATCGAGAGGTGAGTCGGCCATGCTTTCGGCTCTCAGCTGTCGGCGCTGTCAGCTGAAAGCTGAAAGCTGAAAGCCGGGCGCTTCATCGCGCGAAGACGGCGGCGGCCGTGGTGAGGAAATACAGGATGCCGACGTAGCCGTTCATGTCGAAAGCGCGCTTGACCTGCGACAGATCCGTGCTGCTCACCAGCGACTGTTCGTAGGTCAGGAGCGCTGCGACAAGGGCGACGCCAGTCAGATAGATCGGCCCCAGTGGAATGACGAGGGCCAGTGCGGCCATGCACAGGATGGTCGCGACGTGCATGCCGCGCGAGATCAGCAGCGAGCGCTCGATGCCGAAGCGCACCGGAATCGAGCGCAGGCCGTGTTCGCGGTCGAAGGCGTAATCCTGACAGGCGTAGAGCACGTCGAATCCGGCAGTCCAGAGCAGCACGACCAGCGACAGCAGCAGCGGCACGGGGCCGTCGAGCGCGCCGCGCACCGCGATCCACGCGCCCGCCGGAGCGATTGCCAGACACCACCCCAGGACGACGTGCGAGAGCGACGTGAAACGCTTCGTATACGAGTAGAACAGGATGCTCGCGAGCGCGACCGGCGCGAGCAGGAGCGTCAGACGATTGAGCATCGCCGCCGCGACGAAAAACAACGCCGTCGAGACAATCGTGAACATCCAGACGAAGGAGGTCGAGAGCGCGCCCGATGGAATCGCGCGCATTTGCGTGCGGGGGTTGGCGGCGTCGTAGGTGCGGTCGATGAGGCGATTGAAGGCCATCGCGGTCGAACGCGCGCCGACCATCGCGAGCGTGATCCAGACGACCTGCCACAGCGTCGGGATGCCGCGCGCCGCGAGCGCCGCACCCAAAAACGCGAAGGGCAGCGCGAACAACGTGTGCTCGATCTTGATCATTTCGAGCGTCGTCCGGATGTTGCGTGCGGCGGTTACCATTTCACGTATCTCTCTGTCGTCGAATCAATCGTCGGGGATTCATCACGCATCGATAAAGGCAAAGTTGATGCCCGGCGAGAAAGCGCGCCAACGTCGCCGGGTGGCTGATGCGGCTTTGCAAATCGCGATTCGCGGCGCGTCTTTGTGGCACTCTGCAAAGTCGCCCGGCCAGCAAATTTCCCGGTCGCCGGATGCTTCCAACATCCGCGCGCCGGGTCGTAACATCTCCGGTTTTCCTCGTCTTTAACCATCCCCGGCAGCGGATTCGGTAGCTCCGGGCGTGCCCTGCCAGCGCGTCGCCTGCGAGTGCGGCACGCCGAACTGGTCGAGGATGCGGAAGACGAGATGATCGACGAGTTCATCGATGGTCTGCGGGCGATGATAAAAGCCCGGACTCGCCGGAAGGATACGCGCTCCGGCGTGCGCGAGGCGCAGCATGTTTTCGAGATGAATCGCGTTGTACGGCGACTCGCGCGGCACGATCACCAACTTCCGCCCTTCCTTTAGCGTCACGTCCGCCGCGCGGTGAATCAGGTTTGTGCCCGCGCCCGAAGCAATCGCGCCGAGCGTGCCCATCGAGCACGGCACGATGACCATCCCCGCCTGCATGTGCGACCCCGACGCGGGCGTCGCGGCCATGTTGTCTTGACGGTGTACGCGCACCCGTTTCGAGTCGGACGGCAAGCCGATCCACGCATTGACGCTGGCGCGGTCGCCGTCCGCGAGGTTCGCCCCCGTCTCGACCCGCGCGACGATCAACGCCGCCCCCGACATGATGAGATTGACGCGCTCGACCACGCCGCTCGACGCGAGATGAACAAGCGTGCGCTGCGCGTAAATCGAGCCGGAGGCTCCGGTGATGGCGACGGTTAGTTCCATATTTGGCTTTCAACGGTTCGGCGTTCAGCGTTCAGCATAACCGATTCCGGATGAATGCTGAAAGCTGACGGGCTGTTGGCTTCGTCAAGTGCATCTAGACGAGGTGCATTCGGCACGCGCAAGCGAGTGCGGTTTAGAGCGTGCGCGCGTTCAATGCTAGAATCCTGCTCGGTTGGCTGCTTATAGCGGTTTGCAATTGGGTGAGTGCCGGGAGCGCCAGCGTCCCGCTAGCCAGCGTGCTCGGAGCACGTTCAATGGTTCGCGTTCTCCGAACGCTCAATGCGAGCGGGACGCTCGCGCTCCCAGGGGATGCCGCTCTTTCATGTGCTACATGCAATTGCAACTTGCTATAAATCATCAGGCCAAACATGATTGGGCGCTTATGTGATGTATAGAAAGGCGGATTGAAAAAGTGACCCTTGAGGAAATGCAGAAGGAGCGCGAGGAACTTTTAGAGAGCCTCAGAAAAGAAAAACAATACGCCGACGAGTGCTTGGGTGAGGCTGCTGTCTACCGACATCTATTGGAAACTTGCTACAAAGCCGCGACGGAAGCTTCTCAGAATGGACTTATCACACATGCGTAGGGTTTGTACTGCCGAGAAGGGAGCAAGAATGAGCAGTATTTTTGACAAAATCAACGAATTGAAAGACCTGCCGCCGGGGAAGCTCAATTTATCGGCAGAGCAGGAGCAGCAATTAAGCAAGCTACAGAGTCGCCTGGAGAGAATTACTTATTCAAGAAGTATCCGTGACAAATACGTTCACCTTCCAATCTCAAGTGACGCTTTCACCGCTCGCAAAGCCGTAGAGGTTGAATTGGAAGACCACCGCCGATGATTTACGTGTTGGATGCCTGCGCGATGATTGCGTATCTCCGCAATGAGGTTGGGCGGGATGTAGTGGAGGCGGTTTTGATAGATTCATCAGGTTTATGCATGGCTCACGCCATAAACCTGTGCGAAGTCTTTTATGAGTTTCACCGGGCGGGGGGGTGAAAGCGCAGCAAACAGCGCTGTCACTGACATGTTTGTGATGGGGTTGAATGAGCGTGATGACTTCGACCAACCTTTCTGGCAAGAGGTGGGCCGGTTGAAGGCTCAGGGGAAGATTTCGTTGGCCGACTGCTGTGCTATCGCTTTGACAAACCGTGTCGGCGACACATTGCTCACTTCCGACCATCACGAACTTGAGCGCATCGCTGCGGCGGGTGTTTGTTCGATAACATTTATCAGATAGAAGAACGTCGGCAATATCTGCAACCAAAGGTTCAAATATTTACAAGTGAGCACAGAGGAAATAAAAAAAATACTGCACGCATACAAAAGCGGCGAGATGGACGAGCGCGAGGCCGCGCGGCGCGTCGGCGATCTTCATTTTGAAGACATCGGCCACACACGCGTCGATAATGCGCGGGCGGCGCGGCTCGGGTTTCCAGAGGTCGTGTTCGGCGCGGGCAAGACGCGCGTGCAGGTCGTGGAGATCGTCGAGCGACTGGTGGCGCGGTCGCCCAACGTGCTGGTCACGCGGACTGACGAAGCGACGTTCGGCGAGGTGCGCAACGTCGCGACCGATGCCGAGTGGCACGCATCGGCGCGCCTGATTCGCATCCGGCGTGATAAGACCGAGCGCGGCGCGGGCGAAATCACCATCGTCACGGCGGGGACGAGCGACATCCCCGTCGCCGA
>JBGTHJ010000525.1:0-2612 GCA_041746175.1 Pyrinomonadaceae bacterium | reverse complement strand
TTTGCAATTGGGTGAGTGCCGGGAGCGCCAGCGTCCCGCTGGCAAGCGTGCTCGGAGCACGTTCAATGGTTCGCGTTCTCCGAACGCTCAATGCGAGCGGGACGCTCGCGCTCCCGGGCGATGCCGCTCTTTCATGTGCTATATGCAATTGCAACTTGCTATAAAAGAGTCTGTTGTCACGGGCTCTCGGCCTGCGCCCGTGTGGGTGCGCGCGGCAGCGACATTGATCAGATGTCTCCCGGCATTTCGCTATCGTTTGATAAATATTTTGGGTCGCCGTACACCCGCCGAATTTATGATGCCGCTGCCTTTGGAGATGGGCGCGTACACTTTCAGTTGCGACCTCCGCGACGACATCTCAAGAGAGGTTTGCTTCAGCGGTCGGTATGAGCCGCAGGAGACATCTTTGGTGCAATCCATCCTCAAGCCGGGGATGTGCTTTGTCGATGTGGGCGCTAATTGGGGCTACTTCACCTTGCTCGCCGCACACTTGGTCGGGTCAACCGGACGCATCGTCGCCTTCGAGCCGCATCCGACGCTTTACACGACCCTCGACAATAATATTAAAAGAAACCGTCTGGCATGGGTGACGCCTTTGCGGGTCGCTATCGCTGATAAAGATGGTGAGATGAATCTGGCCGGATTTGTCGAGGATGCGACGGGAAATCGGGGCATCAGTCGCCTAACCACCGGAGTCGCCGCCGCAGACATCCCGAATTTCCGCGTGCAAACGGGATTGCTTGAAACGCTTCTCGATGAGCAGGAGGTGGTTGAAGTTGACTTGCTCAAAATGGACATTGAGGGCGGGGAAGCTCTCGTGCTGCCAACCCTCAAAAAGGGTTTGTCGGGCGCGCGCTATAAACGCATTTTGCTGGAGCTACACCCGCAAGCGTTGAAAGACTACGGCACGTCATCGGAAGAGTTGATCGAACGATTACTCGGTTTTGGTTATCGCGCATGGCGTATTGACCACTCGCCCGCAGGTTTTCGTCGCGCCGCTTATAAACTCACACCATCTCCCGAACAGTTCCTCTTCCCTTTTGCACCGGATTCCCCGCTCGATAGTTGGCCGCATCTGCTTTTTATAGCGCCAAACATTGAGGCACCGTTGTAAGCATGGTTTCCATTTTCCTCTGCATTTTGGCTTTCGCGGGCAGTTACTTCGCGAGTCGGAAGTCGCTGGTCGGCGGGCTGGCGGCGGTGCTCGGCGTCGGGTATGCATACGGCATCCTGCGCGCCAACTTGCCGCAGGCGGGTTCGCACTTCATCTTCGACGCCGCCGTGCTCGGTCTGTATCTCGCACAACTGCCGCGCGTCTTCGCGCGTGCGCGACGACACGAACATCAAATGCTCCGGCTGTGGATCGGGTTGTTGATCGCGTGGCCGTGCCTGCTGTTTTTCATCCCCGTCCAGGATTACCTCGTCCAACTCGTCGGGTTGCGGGGCAACATCTTTCTGCTGCCGTTTGTTCTGATGGGCGCGCGGCTGGAGAAGCCCGACGTGTCGCGGCTCGTGTTGTGGATGGCCGTGCTCAATCTCGTCGCGGTCGGATTCGCGTGCGCGCAGTACGTGTGGGGCGTCGAGCGGTTCTTTCCGCTCAACGATGTCACGGAGGTAATCTACAAGAGTCAGGTTGACGAAAACTTCCTCAACCCCGATAAGTTTTCCGGCCTGCGCATTCCTGCGACGTTTTCCAGCGCGCACGCTTTCGCCGGTGTGATGGTGTTGACCATCGCTTTTTTGATCGGCATGTGGCTGCAAAATGAGAGTCGCCCGCGCCGCCACAACCGGCTGCTGGCGGTCGCCATCGTGTCTTCAATCTTCGCGGTCTTTATGGCGGCGGTGCGCAGCCCGGCGATTATTTTGTTTGTGATGCTCGCGCTCGTCACCGTCTCTGGACGTTTGAAGCCGAACCTGCTGGTGTTGTGGCTGTTGATGCTCGTGAGCATCGGTTGGATCGTCGTCAACGACGAGCGGCTGCAACGGTTCACGACTCTGAGCGACACGGATTTCGTCGGCGAACGGTTTTACGCGAGCGTCAACGAAAGTTTTATGGGCGTGGCGGTTGAATACCCGATGGGCAACGGTCTGGGCGGCGGCGGTACGAGTATGCCCTACTTCCTGCACGGGCGCGTCGAGCCTCCGACCGTCAATCTCGAAAACGAATACGCGCGCATCCTGCTCGAACAGGGCGTGCCGGGGCTGTGCCTGTGGGCGACGTTTCTGATATGGCTGTTCATGCGCAAGGAAGTAGCGCGCGATGATGCGTGGCACTTCACGCGGCGTCTGTTGCGGGTGGCGTGCGCGGCGTTCTTCGCCACCGGGCTGATCGGCATCGGGTTGCTGACCTCGGTGCCGGGGACGTGTCTGTTGCTATTGAGCATCGGTTGGATCGCCGTCCGCCAGCCCGATTATTCAGAGGCACAGGAAGCGGGCATCGCGTCGTCGCGCGCGGAAAGCCTCAAGCAAGTTTTGGCGCGTCATTATGGTTGATACAAACAGGGGACAAGCAGTCGAGACGCGGGACGCGGACGACTCGGACAGGCACGGCGGCGAGGGCGGCGGCAGCGGCGGCGGCGAAGGTGAGAGCGGCGGCGGCAGCAGCAGCGGCG
>JBGTHJ010000524.1:0-5455 GCA_041746175.1 Pyrinomonadaceae bacterium | reverse complement strand
AGCGCGCCCGCCGCCGCCGCCGCCGCCGCTTCGGTCTCCGGCAGGATGACCCAATCAATCGCCCCGCCGACACGCAAACTCGTCAACTCCGCGAACCGCCGCCCACGCTCCGCCCGCACGCCGACGCGCGCCGCGATTTCCGCGACCGCCGCATCACGCGCGCTCAACTCAAACAGGTTCGGCGTTTCGCTCAACATAAAAGAGTTTGTCTGCTGACTCATCGGCTCGTCGGCTCGTCGGCTCATCTACTCATTGACTCGCCGATGCTCCCTGATTGAATCACCGGGACGGTTCTGTTTCATCTGTCTTTCAACATCTCGACCAACTCGTCGCCGACGCGCGTGATGTTGCCCGCGCCAAGCGTAATCACCATATCTCCGGCGCGCACCTCTTCGAGCAGCGCGTTTGCCGCGTCCTCGACCGCGCCCGCGTAGCGCACATCCTTGTGACCGTAGCGATGAATCGCGTCGATGAGCGTCTTGGCATCGACGCCTTCGATGGGGTCTTCGCTCGCGGCGTAGATGTCTGTCACGTACACCACGTCGGCGTTATTGAACGAGCGCGCAAACTCGTCCATCTGATCCTGCGTCCGCGTGTAGCGATGCGGTTGAAAGAGTACGACCATGCGACGACCCGCCGAGCCGATTTTGGCCGCCGCCAGCGTCGCCTGAATCTCGGTCGGGTGATGTCCGTAATCATCGACGACGAGCACGCCGCCCGCCTCGCCCTTGAGCTGAAAACGCCGGTTGACGCCCGCGTAGTTCTCCAACCCCTGCGCGATCACGTCGAACTCGACTTCCAACTCGAAGCCGACCGCGACGGCGGCGAGCGCGTTGTAGACGTTGTGGAGACCGGGCACGCGCAAGGTTGCGCGTCCGACGGGTTTGCCACCGCGACGCACCATGAAACTCGATCCGAACTCGTTGTCGTAGCGCACCTCGCGCGCCGACACGTCGGCCTGTGCGCTCAATCCGTAGGTAATTCTGCGGCGCGTCACTTCGGGGATCACGGCCTGAACGTGCGGGTCGTCGAGACACAACACCGCCGCGCCGTAGAACGGAACCTTGTTGACGAAATCGGCGAAGCACTTACGCACGTCGGTCATGTCGGTGTAGTGATCCATGTGCTCGCGGTCGATGTTGGTGACGACGGCGAAAGTCGGCGTCAGCATCAGAAACGAGCGGTCGCTCTCGTCGGCTTCGACGACCATCAGGTCGCTCTTGCCGAGCCGCGCGTTCGACCCCATCGCGCCGACCACGCCGCCGACCACGACCGTCGGATCGAGTCCGGCCTGTCCGAGTATCGACGCGATCATCGAAGTCGTCGTCGTCTTGCCGTGCGAACCCGCGACCGCGACCGTGTGCGGCTTCAGACGCATCAACTCCGCGAGCATCTCCGCCCGCGCGATAACGGGAATCGAACGCTTGCGCGCCTCTTCGATTTCCGGGTTGTCGTCGCGCACCGCGGCGGAACAAACGACCACGTGCGCATCGCCGACATTTTCGGCACGGTGTCCTTCATCGATCTCCGCGCCGAGTTTTTCCAGACGCTCGGTCGCACCCGAACGCTTCAAGTCCGACCCCGACACGCGGAAGCCCATATTGACCAGCACCTCCGCGATGCCGGACATACCGATGCCCCCGATGCCGACGAAGTGAACGTGTTGGATGCGTCTGAACATACTCAAAACCCGAAGGCCGCCGTCAGCCGTCTGCCAAGCCCCCGTGTTCTCGACCGACCCTGCTCATCAACCATCGTTGAATGAAACGCTTGAACATTTTGGTTCTACTGCCTGTTACCTGCCAGATTTTCTATCATCCCGACCGCCGCCGCCGCCGCATCGCCGCGCGCGAGTTGGCGGCTCGCGTTTTCCATCCGCGTGAGGCGTTCGGGATCGGCGATGAGCGCGTCGATTTCGGTGGCGAGGCGTGCGCCGTCGGCGTCCCGCTGCAAGATCATCTTGGACGCGCCCGCCGCTTCGAGCGCCTCGGCGTTCTTGCGTTGATGGTCGTCGGCGGCGAACGGGAACGGAATCATGAGCGACGCCTTGCCCGCCGCGACGAGTTCCGCGCTCGTCGTCGCGCCCGCGCGACAAATTATCAAATCGGCGGCGGCCATCGACGCCACCATGTCGTCGATGTACTTCCGCACCTCCGCCACTTCGTGCCAACCCGCTGCGGCGTAACCCGTGCGCACCGTCTCGAAGTCCGCTTCGCCCGTCTGATGGACGATGCGCAGCACGCTGCGGCGCGCGGCGAGATGCGCGAGCGCGGCGACCATCGCCTGATTGATGGCGCGTGCGCCCTGCGAGCCGCCGAAGACGAGCACATCGAAGCGTCGCGGGTCGCGCGGCTTCGGCGCAAGGTCAAAGAACTCGCGGCGGACTGGATTGCCGGTCACGACCGCCTTGCCGCGAAAGAACGGTTGCGCGGCTTCAAAAGAGACCGCCGCCGCACGGACGAAGCGCGCCAGCACTCGATTCGTCCAACCCGGCAGCGCGTTCGATTCCATCACGAGCGTCGGGATGCGCCTGAGCGACGCCGTCAACAGCACCGGCCCCGACACGTAGCCGCCCGCGCCGACCACCACGTCCGGTCGAAACTCGCGAAGCAGACGCCGCGCCGCGACGAAACTTTTGGGCAGCACCGCCAGCCCGCGCAGACGCGCCCGCGCGCCGACGTTCTTCAGTCCCGCGCTTTCAATGAGCGAAAGTTCAAACCCCGCTTGCGGCACGAGTCGCGTTTCAAGCCCGCGCGCCGTCCCGACGAATCGCACCACCGACCCCGCATCGCGGCGCATGATTTCTTTCGCCACCGCGATTCCCGGATAGATGTGTCCGCCCGTTCCTCCGGCGGCGATCAGCACGCGCATCGTCGGCACTCAGCCCCGCACCCGCGTCGGCAGCGGCGGCGACCCGACCCCAAGCCGCGTGCGCGAAGAAGCGGGAACGTGGTGCGTCGCGGCGTCTTGGTATCGCCGCGCGTCCGCGCCGCTTCCGACGCTTCCTTGCTGCGCGATGTTCATCAGCACGCCCGCCGCAAACAGCGTCAAGACCATCGCCGAACCGCCGTACGAGATGAACGGCAGCGGGATGCCTTTGGTCGGCACGAGCGCGAGCACGACGCTGATATTGAACAGAGCCTGCGCGACGATCCCCGCGACCAGACCGAGTCCGAGCAGCATCCCGAAACGGTCGGGCGCAAGCCGCGCCGCCCTCATCCCGCGCCACAGAAACAGCCCGAACATCGACACGACCAGCAACGCCCCGATCAAGCCCAACTCTTCGCCGATCACCGCGAAGATGAAGTCTGAATGCGCGAACGGCAGATAGAAAAGCTTCTGCCGCCCTTCGGTGAAGCCAAGCCCATTGACGCCGCCCGAACCCACCGCGAGCAGCGATTGCACCACCTGATAACTCGCGTCTTGCGGGTCGGCCCACGGGTCGAGAAAAGCCACCATGCGCTTCATCCGAAACGGGACGAAGATGAGCAAGCACGCCAGCCCGATGAACGCCGGAGCCGCCGCCAGCGCAAGATGCTTGAGCCGCGCCCCCGCCGTGAAAACCATCACGACGCAGATCACCGCAAGCATCATCGCCGTCCCCAGATCAGGCTCAGCGACGACCAGCACAACGAGCGCACCCGTCACCGTCATGCACGGCAGGAACGTCCGCCCGAACGACCCCTCTTCGCCCGCGCGCCGCTCCAAAAATCGCGCGAGAAAAATCGCGAGCGCGAACTTCGACAACTCGGAAGGTTGGAGCGTCGCGAAACTCCCGAAACGAATCCAGCGCCGCGCGCCGTTGACCGGCGGAAACGCAAACACCACGACGAGCAGCACGACCGTCAGCGCGAGCATTCCGTAAACGATGCGCGGGTCGCGCAGCCGCGTGTAATCCATCTGCATCGCCGCGAGCATCGCGCCGAGTCCCAACACCGTCCACACGCTTTGCCGGATGACGAAGTGAAACGGGTTGCCGTTCTGCTGCACGGCGATCATCGCCGACGCGCTGTAAACCATCACGACGCCGAACAGCGCGAGCGCCACCGTCGCCCCGAACAACCACTCGTCTGTTTGTAGCTTGCGCGCCATAATCCCAAGCCTTTAGCGGTCGGCCACCCGCCGCGCCGCTTCCGTTTGACCGCTGACGGCTGACGGCTGAATGCTGTGCACCGCTTCCTTGAACACGCGCCCGCGATGCTCGTAACTCTCGTACATGTCGAAACTCGCGCACGCGGGAGCGAACAGCACCACGTCGCCCGCCTGCGCCGTCTCGTACGCGAGTCGCACGGCTTCGCTGATGTCCGACGCGCGCACGACCGTCGCGTAACTTTTCAACTCGCGCTCGATACGCGCGGCGTCTTCGCCGACCAGCACGAGCGCGCGGGCTTTGGCTTCGACGAGCGGCGCGAGCGGCGCGTACGGCGCGTTCTTGCCGCGCCCGCCGAGAATCAACACGATGCGCCCCTCGATGTCGGCGAAGGCTTCAAGAGCCTTCACCGCCGCATCGACGTTGGTCGCCTTCGAGTCGTTGTAGAACTCGACGCCGCCAATCTCCGCGACGCGCTCAAGCCGGTGTTCGACCGGCGCGAAGCCGCTGATGGTTTCGCGCATCGACTCCGGCGAAGCCCCGCAGGCGAGTCCCACCGCCAACGCCGCGAGCACGTTCTGCACGTTGTGCAAACCTCGCAGCCGCATCTCGTCGCGCGTCGCCAGAACCTTTTCGCCGTCGCGCGTGCGCGAAACCATCTCGCCCCCCGCCCGCAGAAACAATCCTTCTTCGAGTTCACGCTCGACGCTGAAGTAAACGACGTGCGCGCTCAAACCCTCGCCCCACGAAGCGACGATTTCATCATCGGCGTTGAGCACGGCGACATCCCCGACCGTCTGGTTACGAAAGATGCGATGCTTGGCCGCCGCGTATTCGGTCAGCGATTCGTAGCGATCCATGTGATCCGGCTGGACGTTGAGCACGACCGCGACCGACGGATGAAACCCCTTGATCGTCTCCAACTGAAAACTCGAAAGTTCGGCCACCGTCCAACCATCCTCGCGCGAAGATTCGACGAGCGTGATGAGCGGCGTCCCGACGTTGCCGCCGACTTGCGTCGGCAGTTCCGCATCGCGTAATAGTGCGCCGACCAGATGCGTCGTCGTCGTCTTGCCGTTCGTCCCCGTGATGCCGACCGTTCGACCGCGAAGAAAGCGCGACGCGAGTTCGACTTCGCCGATGACTTCCGCGCCCGCGCGATCCGCGTACCGCGCCGGAATGATTTTCGACGGCACGCCCGGACTGAGCACCACCAACTCGACTTGATCCAGCAACCACATCGGCGCGTCGCCCGCCAGCAACCCGACGCCCTCGCCCCGCAACGCGATCGCATCCGCCGCCCACTCGTCCAGCGGCTTGAGGTCGTTGAGCGCGACGACCGCGTCCCGCGCCGCCAGAAACCGC
>JBGTHJ010000523.1:0-2714 GCA_041746175.1 Pyrinomonadaceae bacterium | reverse complement strand
CATCGGCGGCGGCGACAACGACGACGAACGCGCTCCGGCGACCCGCGACGCGGGCGCGCACCGGGCGGTCGAAAACATGGTCGCGAACCTCAACACGCAACTATGCGCGAGCACCGAGTCGAACCGCTTCGCGACGCTTTTTCTCGCGCTCTACGACGGCCACGCGCGTACCCTGCGCTACACCAACGCCGGACACAATGCCGCGATTCTCGTCCGCGCGGGCGGCGCGGTCGAACGACTCTCGACGGGCGGCACGATGGTCGGCGCGTTCGACTTCTCGGTCTTCGAGGAGTCGCAAACGACGCTCGCCGACGGCGACACGCTCGTCATCTTCTCGGATGGGTTGAACGAAGCCCTCAACGCGGACGGTGAAGAGTACGGCGAAGAACGTCTCGTCAAACTCGTCGTCGAACGCCGCGACCTCGCGCCCGACGAACTCCGCCGCGCCATCTTCGACGAAGTGGATACGTGGTCGGGCGCGACGGAACGCGGCGACGATCAGACGCTCGTGATTATGAAGGCGAACGGGTGAGGAACTTGCCGGATCGGGTGACGGAAAACTTGTTTGCCTTGGGGTTGGTCGGGGGCTACGACGCCGTGATAATGGCGGCGCGGACGCCGAGCAGTTCCGAAAAATCTTTGGTGTAGATCGTCCCGACGCGGCGCACGCGGCGCACCGTCTCGACCATCTCCTCGGTCGAGATGAAGCCGTCTTCGGCGTGCGCCACCGCCCACGCGGGGAGGTGCGCGGCGGCTTCGAGCAGTTCGGTAACGTGACGCAGATACTGCTGCCGCGTTTCGACGCGCGCCCCCAAACGCCCCGCCCGCGTCCCCTCAAACTCGTTCCAGAACCCATCGTCCGCGCGCACCCATTCTTCGCGCCACGCCCACGACATAAAGTGCGCCCCCGTGCGCGCCGGGCGCGGCAGGCGCAGGAACAACAGGTCAGCCTGTTCGCCCGCGATAAAGTCGCGGGCTTCTTTATTGGTGGCGGCGTTCTGTTTGGAGTTGTTGACGGGCGCGGGTTCGGCTTCCCACAAACGCCGGAAGACGCGCGAGAGCGGTTGGCGCAGTTCCCAGGTCGCTTCGTCGAACGAGAGCGCGTAGTCGCCGACCATCATGCCGAGGTTGAGCGCGAGCGCGCGTTTGATCGGACTGTTCAAACGCTCCGCCGCGTCGCGCACGTTGTCGAACCACCACGCATCCGTTTCGTTGAAGCGGCGACGCAGGGCGGGATTGTAGAGTTTGTGGCGCGGCACGTAGGCGTCTTCGAGAAGCATCTCGACATCTTCCGGGGCGAGCGTCCCGGTGTTGTTCTCGATGCGTGCGACGGCGCGCACCCAAGACCAACGCGCCGCGTCGTTGGTCGCCATCCGCACGCCCCAGCGTTTGAGATAAACGTCCACGTCGGGTTCGCCCGCGAAGGGATTGATCGCGGTTTGAAACTTCAGACGCCGGAGGATGCTCAACTCGAAGGCGAGCCAGCCGTCCGGGGCCGTGTCGTGAAAATGGCGATGGGTCATCGTGTGTGTATTTGAGATTCGTGCTTCCTTCAAATTCGCTTGCCAACGTCAGACGGCGAAACCGGGCGAAGCGTGTCCGTCAACGGCGTCAACCGCTTCAACGACTTCGCCCGCGACCGTCGCGCGCGGCTCGACCGTCGGAGTCTCCGGCGCGGCGGTCTCCGGTTGGGCGTACGAGCGGAGTTCGTCAAATTCGTCGAGCGCGAGCAAGATGTGTACGACGCGCGGATCGAACTCAAGACCGGCCCAGAGCGTGAGATGTTTGCACGCTTCGGCCTGCGTTCCGGCGGGTCGAAACGGGCGCGCGTCGGTGAGCGCGGCGTAGGCGTCGGCGACGCGGAGGATTCTGGCCGCGAGCGGAATCTGCTCGTTGCGTAAGGCGTCGGGGTAGCCCGTGCCGTTCCACCATTCGTGATGCCAGCGGACGAGGAGTTGCGCGCCGCGATCCGCCCCCGCCCGCGCCGCTTCCTGCTCGCCGATGACGGGATGACGCGCGAGGTCGAGCCGTTCCGCTTCGGAGAGCGCGTTGCGACTTTGGATGTAGTCGCGCTTCATCGACGCTTCGCCGATGTCGTGGAGCAGCGCGGCGAAACGCAGCGACGAACGATCCGCACGCGCCAGCCGGAAGACCTTCGCCAACTCGTCGGCAATCACCGCGACGCGCATCGCGTGCGGATGAGCGTAGCCCTCGAACTCGTCGGTCGCCGTCGCCATCCGCACGAACATCTCGCCCTTGACTCGTTCGCTTTCCGTAAACTCGATCTGAGTGGTTGTCATGAAATTAAAAGGTCATCCCTACAAATTCATTCCAAAACTGAAGACGGAAGGCGGTCGGGAAATAACATCACAATCACTGCGCGCCGCCTTCCACACACTGCTTGCCGCTGACTGCCCTCCGACTTCTGCCGACCGCCTTTTAGTCTCGCGCGCCGGACCTCCGCAGCGCGTTGAGCAGGGTGCGCGCGGCGGCGTGTTGGGGGTCAACGGAGAGCGCGCGTTCGAGTTCGCTTTCGGCGCGGTGGCGCAGTCCGTTGTCGCGATAAAACTCCGCGAGCAGGATACGATACGACACGGTGCGCGCGTCGAGCGCGACGGCGGCTTGAAGTTCGACCTCGGCGGCGCGGCGCGAGCGTGGGTCGCCCGCGAGCACGCGACCATAGTGCGCATGATAGCGCGCCTGTTGGGGTGCGA
>JBGTHJ010000522.1:0-2379 GCA_041746175.1 Pyrinomonadaceae bacterium | reverse complement strand
CGCCGCCAACCCCAAGCGTCCGCGATAAAAGCTCCACGCGGCGACGGCGGCGAGCACGCCCGCGACAAGCAGCGCGGTCTTGCGCGCCTGCGCGTCGGTCACTTTTGCGGCGCGTCCGTCGTGCTCAATCAAGTTGGAATTCCTCCTGCCACGCGGCGCGGTCTTCGGCGGACGCGCTCGCGCCCTGCTCGCTCTTTTCGAGGATGAAATCTCCCATCACGAGGCAGTCCATTTCGGTGCGCATGAAGCATGCGTAAGCCTCCTCCGGCGTGCAGACGATTGGCTCGCCGCGCACGTTGAACGACGTGTTGATGACGATGGGGCAACCCGTCAAACGCTCGAAGGCCGCGATCAAATCGTAGTAGAGCGGATTCGTTTCGCGGCGCACGGTCTGGACGCGCGCGGTGTAATCGACGTGCGTCACCGCCGGGATGGTCGAACGCGGCACATTCAGTTTGTCGATGCCGAACAATCGGTCTTCAGCCTCGGTGACGGGCACGCGCCGATGCTCTTGCACGCGCGTGACCAGTTGCATGTAGGGCGAGTCGGTGTCCAACTCGAAATAATCCGCGACGCGCTCGCGCAACACCGACGGCGCGAACGGGCGAAACGATTCGCGATACTTGATCTTCAAATTCATCTGCGACTGCATCCGCGCCGAGCGCGGGTCGCCGAGAATGCTCCGTGCGCCCAATGCGCGCGGCCCGAATTCCATCCGCCCCTGAAACCAGCCGACGACTTTTTCTTCCGCCAACCGTCGCGCGACCTGTTCGGCCAAGTCCGCATGATCGACGCGACGCCCGCTCGCGCCCGTCGCATCGAGAAATCGTTCAATCTCCGCGTTCGCAAACGACGGGCCGAGATACGCGCCGGACATGCCGTCGATGCCGTCCGCGCGGCATATTTCATCCACGTCGCGACCGTTCCCAAGATACTGATACCAGACCGACAGCGCCGCGCCGAGCGCCCCGCCCGCGTCGCCCGCCGCCGGTTGAATCCAGACGTTATCGAAAATTCCTTCGCGCAGGATGCGCCCGTTGCCCACGCAGTTGAGCGCGACGCCGCCCGCCAGACACAAGTTTCGCTCACCCGTCTCGCGGCGCGCGTGCCGCGCCATCCGCAGCATCGACATCTCGGTCACCTCCTGCACCGACCGCGCCAAATCCATCTCGCGTTGCGTGAGTTCGCCTTCAGGCTCGCGCGGGCGTCCGCCGAAAAGTTCGTCGAAGGCAGAGTTGGTCATCGTCAGCCCGTGCGCGAAATTGAAATACTTCATGTTGAGACGCAACGAGCCGTCATCGCGGAGGTCGATCAAATCGTCGAGAATCTTTTGCACGTAGCGCGGCTCGCCGTACGGGGCTAGCCCCATCACTTTGTACTCGCCGGAGTTGACCTTGAAACCCGTGTAATAAGTGAACGCCGAATAGAGCAGACCGAGTGAGTGCGGGAAGTGCAACTCGGCGAGCAGGTGGAGTTCATTGCCCCTGCCGAAGCCGTAACTCGAAGTCGCCCACTCGCCGACGCCGTCCATCGTCAACACCGCCGCCGACTCGAACGGCGACGGAAAAAACGCGCTCGCCGCGTGCGATTCGTGATGCTCGGTGAAGAGCACCTTGCCTTTGTAATTCGCCTGCTCGCCGATCTGCTCGCGAATCCAAAGTTTCTCGCGCAACCACAGCGGCATCGCCATCAAAAACGACCGGATGCCGCGCGGCGCGTAGTCCATGTAGGTTTCCAACAGTCGCTCGAACTTCAACAGCGGCTTGTCGTAAAACGCGACGTAATCAACATCTTCCCCTGTCACCCCAGCTTCGCGCAGACAATACTCGACCGCCGCCGTCGGAAACCGATGGTCGTGCTTTTTGCGCGTGAACCGCTCCTCCTGCGCCGCCGCGACGACCACGCCGTCGCGCACCAGACACGCCGCCGAGTCGTGGTAATAAGCCGAGATTCCGAGAATGTTCATCGACCTTCTTTCAACCGCGCTTCAAACTCCGGCAATTCACAGGCGAGCCGGGATAACGAAGACAGGACGGACAGGATGATCTGAAACGCTCAGCGCTGAACGTCACATGATGAATCACGAAAGCGACGCTTTCATCGTTCATCAATCCGCGCGCCTCGTTTCAATTTATCCGGTCGATCCTGTCGCACATCGGGTCTAAGCGGTGAAGCGTTTCATTCATCATCCCAACGACGGAAGACCAGCACCGCGTTCAAGCCGCCGAAGGCGAACGAGTTCGAGACCGCATACTCGACATCAGCGGGACGCGCTTCGTTGGGTACGTAATCGAGATCGCACAGCGGGTCAGGCTCTTGGAAGTTGGCGGTCGGCGGCAGCGTCCGCTCGCGGAGCGCGAGCACGGTCGCGGCGGCTTC
>JBGTHJ010000521.1:0-5509 GCA_041746175.1 Pyrinomonadaceae bacterium | reverse complement strand
GCGGCGTAGGCGAGACGCGCGCGAATGAGCGCCGACTGCACGCCGCGTTTTCTGTAGGCGGGCAACACGCTCGTCCCTTTGAGTCCGGCGATGCGGTCGCCGATGAAGACCGTGCCGCCGCCCGCCGCCTGCGCGTCGATTTCCGCCAGCCACGCGACCGCCGACGGCGCGCTCAATCCGCTCTGCGCGATCTCCAACATCAAAGCGAGCGATGGCGTGTCGGCTTCGCCCGCGAAGCCGACCGAGATGGTGCGCGTCCACGTCTCTTCGGTCTCCGCCGTCACGCGACGCACCATGACATCACCGCTCGCGTGCTCAAACGCTGCATCGCCGTCGAGCGGTTGAAACAATTTGTTGATGAACTCAACGTGACGATAACCGCGCGCTTCGAGCAACGCGAGCAGCGACGGGTCGGCCAACGGGCACACCTGAACATTCGCCGCCGCGTCGCGACTCCTGTAAAAATCTTCCATCGCTTTGATTTCGTCTTCGCTCACCACGCCGCTCATGCCGAGCGCGAACGCCTGCGACAGAGGCGACCCGACACCCGCAAAGACGGCTTGACCGCCCGCGACCGGAAACGTCGCCGCGCCCGATGCGGGACGCCACCGCGCGAGCGCGTCAGCCATCTCGACGTTGACCAGAGCGTCGAGATTTTCGAGGCGGCGCGCCAACCTCAGATCGGCGAAAATCATCGTCACTTGCTCCGCACGTTGTCCGGCTTCGTTCACCATCGTTTCTGCGATTTATTAAACGCGCGCGTCAGTTTCTTCGTCCGCTCTTTGGCCTGTTGCTGCTGCTCGCGCGACTGTTTTATCACCGCCTGTTTCGACGCCATCTCGTTCATCTCTTTTTCCATCTTGCGGCGGCTCTCGAAACGGCTCGCGTCGAGCGTCCCATCATCGAGCGCGGCGCGGACGGCGCAGCCGGGTTCGTCGGCGTGGCGGCAATCGCCGTAGCGACACTGCGCGATGAGCGTCTCGATGTCGTCGAAGGTGTCGCGCAAGCCCCGGTCGCTGACGAGCAGTTGGAGTTCACGCATCCCGGGCGTGTCCATCACCAGGCCGCCGGAGGGTAGCACGATCAACTCGCGGTGCGTTGTCGTGTGCTGGCCCCGGTCGTCGCCTTCGCGGACTTCGCCGGTGCGCTGCGCTTCCCTGCCGAGCAGACGATTGATGATGGTCGATTTGCCGACGCCCGACGAGCCGAGCAGCGCCACCGTCCGCCCCTCGCCGATGAACGGCAGCAAGGCTTCGATGCCCTCGCTCCGCTTCGCGCTCATCAGCAGCACGGGGACGCCCGGCGCAACCCGTTCGACTTCGGCGATGCGCTCCGCGACATCTTCGACGGCATCCGCCTTGTTCAAAATGATGACGGGTTCCGCGCCGCTCTCCCACGCCATGATGAGGTAGCGTTCGATGCGTCGCGGGTTGAAGTCGTTATCCAGACCGGAGACGAGAAACACCGTGTCGATGTTGGCCGCGACGACCTGTTCTTCCGTCCGCGTCCCCGCCGCCTTGCGCGAAAACTTGCTCTTGCGCGGGAGCACGGCATGTATCCGGTAGTTGCCGTCGGCCTTCGGCGCGCGCATCGCCACCCAGTCGCCGACGGCGGGCAGGTCGTCGCCGCCCTGCGCGTGATAACGCAGACGCCCCGTCACCTCCGCCCACACCTCGCCCCCGTCGGTCTGCGCCAGATAGACTTTGTTGTGCTGAAGAAAGACGCGCCCCGGCAGCAAGCCCTGCGCCGCGTGAGGCTCGAAGTTCGCGGCGAAAACTTCGTTCCAGCCAAGAGTTTCTCGCTTCACCGCGCCGGTTCTCCCGCGACGGCGCACGTGCGCTGCCGGTAAAGGGCGTGGTCGATGTCGCGTCGTGCGATGTTCATGGCTTGCGCTTCGCCGTCCTCTTGTGTTTGATGAGATTGATCGTCCCGCGACACGACGGCGCGGCGCGGCGATACGGTTTATCGTTCGGGTGATACGACTCGACGTAATCGAGCGCAATCTCCTCGCCCGGCTCGATGTCGCGCAACGCGAAAAAGATGATGTGGCCGTGCAGGATACGCATGAAGCAGTTCGGACGACACGAATGATTGACGTACTGCGTACCGTTGCCGCCGACGCTGGCATCGATGCCCCAGTAAGAATCAATCGCGCAGATGCGCAAACGACGACGCCCCCGCATCCTTCGCGCGGCCTCCGCACGCGCGATGCGCTCGCCCGTCAACTCCGCGATCTTGTGCCACTTCGGGAAGCGGACGGTGGCAAAACATCCCTTGCCGTCAATCCTTGAAGACTTGACCTCGATGCCGTGCGCGAGCGTTTGCTTCATCAAGCGTTCCCCGGCGTTGACTCATCAACTCGATGATTTGATGAATCAACGATTCGATTTCTTTTCGGCGGGCGGGCCGAAGTAGCGATAGTGGCCGGTGATTTTCCAGCTAAACAACACGTCTTCCATCTGCGGCCCCGCGCCGATGTTGTGGACGATCATGAAGCGTTCGGGGCTGTCCGCCGGGGCGATGTTGACGACGATGCCGATGTGCGGAAGTTTGCCGCCCAACTCCCACGTCACGATGTCGCCGGGGCGGTAGTCGCGCTCGTCGTTGGTAACGGGCAGCGACACGCCCTTGCGCGCGAAGAAGACCGCGAGGTTCGGCACGCGACGGTGGTCGATATTGGTGTCGGTCTTCTTCAAACCCCACTTGCGCGGATAGAGTCCGAAGTTGCGTTTCATGTCTTCGTGCACCTCTTTTTGGAGGTCGATGCCGAGTTTGCGATAAGAGCGTATCACTTCGTCGGTGCAGACACCGATTTCGGGCGGGACATCGCCGCCCGGATAATCGAGCGACATATAGGTTGGATCGTAGCGAACCTCAAAGGTCGTACGTTCGATGGCCGCCTCGACCAACTTATCCAACACGGGCGACCCGCTCGAAGGTCGCGCCGTCGCGCGCTGCGCCCCGGTTCCGGCAACCTGCGCCGCGCCGCCCGGAGTCGTGCGCTGCTTCGCCGTGGAAGCCACGCCGCACCCGCCGAACGCAAGCGACCAGATGAGCATCAAGCTTTTGAGATTCAACATACAGGTCTTCAACTTTCAGCGCGCCGCCTTGAACGCCTCTTTTCAACACGGCGCCGCATCGCCTCACGTCTCGACACGCCACATTCTAACCCGCACGCCGCGATTATAACTTGCCGCTAAGTTTCGCACACGCATTCTCATACGGTAAGCAGCGCGCCGTGAGAGATAAATAGTCAAAGTGTGACGGCCAGCGCCGCATCCAACGCTCACGGCTCGTCGCTCGCGGCTTGCGCGCACGGGATGTTAAAATAACCGCGACATGAAGCAAGCCATCCATTTGACGGGGATGAGTCCGGCGGAGTTGTCGGCGTGGGTCGAAGAGTTTGGCGAACCGGCATTTCGCGGGCGTCAGATTTTCCGCGCGCTCCACCGCCGCCGGCTTCGTTCGTTCGACGAAATGACCGACCTGCCGAAAGACTTTCGCGCGCTGCTCGCGGAACGCGCGACGGCTTCGACGCTCACCGTCGAATCGCGCTACGTCGCCGAAGACGGCACGCGCCGCTATCTGCTCAAGACGCGCGACGGGCTGCCGGTCGAGACGGTGTTCATCCCCGAAGAACGACGCGACACCATCTGTTTTTCGTCGCAGTCGGGTTGCCCTCTGCAATGCAGCTTTTGTCTGACCGCGAAACTCGGTTTGCTGCGCACGCTCGCGGCGGGCGAAATCGTCGAGCAAATCATCATCGCGCTCAACGACGCTTACGGCGTCGGGGCTAAGACGCCGCGCGGGACGAACCTCGTCGCGATGGGCGCGGGCGAGCCGTTCCTCGCGTTCGAGCCGTTGATGCAAGCCCTGCGCGTGGTGGCTGAACCGGCGGGGCTGCACATCGTCCCGAATCGCGTCACGGTTTCGACCGCCGGGATCGTGCCGCGTATCAAGGAACTCGCGACCATTCCCGACCGCCCGCACCTCGCCATCTCGCTCGCCGCGCCAACCGACGACTTGCGCGATGTGCTGATGCCCATCAACAAAAAGTGGCCGCTCGACGAACTGCTCGCCGCGTGCAAAGAGTTCGAGACCTCGCTCAAGCCCGGCGAGCGTTTCACGTTCGAGTATGTGCTGCTCGACGGCGTCAACGACCACGATGAGCACGCGCGGCAGTTGGCGAACCTGCTCAACCGTCACGCGTTGCGCGCAAAGGTCAACCTCATCCCGCACAACCCGGCAGACCCGTTGCCCTATCGCCCGTCGCCCGAAGAGCGCGTCCAAAGCTTCAAAGCGATTCTCGAATCGAAGGGCGTCCACGCCTTCGTGCGCCGCCCGCGCGGGCGCGACATCTACGCTGCCTGCGGTCAACTCGCCGCACGCCGTGATACCGTCGCCACCACCACCACCACCACCGCCGCCGCCAACGCAACTCTACCCGCGTTGCATCAAATAGCTTGAATCAGTAACCGCCTAAATCACAAAGGAAATGATGTTTACGAAATGAGATCAAGAATTTTTACGCAACGCGCCATTCTGTCCATCGTCGCCGCCACCATGTTGTTGCTCGCGCCCGCGAGTTTCTCCGCCGCCGCTCCGCCGCCACCGCCGGTGGTCGCTCGCGCTGCTGCTGCTGCTGTGATGGTGGTGGTGGTGGTGGCTCCGGCGCAAGCTTCGAGCATCGGCATCAACGGCTTTTACTCGACCGATAAAGTTCAGCGCGGTCGGATGGTGCAGGCGGCCATCGTGTTGGACATTCCGCGCGGGCTACACGTCAACGCCAACAAGCCGCTCGGCAAGTATGCCGTGCCGACGACCGTTAAAATCGACGCATCGGGCGGCGTCCGCATCAGCCCCGTCAGCTACCCGCGCGGGGCGGTGCGCAATTTCAAATTTTCCGACGAGCGGCTCGCGGTTTACGAAGGCCGCACGCTGCTGCGTTTCAACGTGAATGTTCCGGCTAACTTTCAACCCGGCGTCACCGAACTCCGCGTGCGCGTCCGTTTTCAAACCTGCTCCGACGAAGTTTGCTACCCGCCCGCTAATCGAGACGTGACGCTGCCGATCGGCGTCGTCGGCGCAAGCGACCCCGTCAAGCGCATCAACGCCAACATCTTCGGCAGCGGACGGAAGGGACGTGGCTAGAGACGTGTGAAGCGTTCGCCTTTGACCAAGTTGCCAGCATCAAGCCGCTGGCTTCTTCTTTCCGATGACGCCGAGCAAGCGACCCGTTCGACCGTGTGGAATTTTTTCGCGGCGGTAGGAAAAGAAAAGGTCTGTGCGGCACATTGTGCAGACCGGCGCGGTGTGGATGCGTTCGGGAGGGATGCCCGCGTCGGTTAGTTGTCGCCGGTTGGCTTTGTGCAAATCGACGCGGGCGTGACCTTCGCGCGTCGCGGTGAAGAGTTCCGCCGCATAGTCGAAGCGTTCGCCGAAGGCATCGATTACTTCGCTCCCCACTTCATAGCAGCACGCGCCCGCCGCCGGGCCAATCGCGGCGCGC
>JBGTHJ010000520.1:0-11577 GCA_041746175.1 Pyrinomonadaceae bacterium | reverse complement strand
CGTCCGCACCTTCGACGAACTCGCGCTCCTGTTGCCCGGCGTCGCCCCCCCGCCGCAGACGCAAGGTAACGTCGCCGGCCCCGGCGTCGGCGCGGGCGTCGGCTCCGCCGGACAATTCGCGGTCAACGGTCTGCGCTCACGCGCCAACAACTTCACCGTCGACGGCTCGGACAACAACGACGAAGACATCGGCGTCCGTCGTCAAGGCTTTCTCGCCCTCGTCCCGCAACCCGTCGAATCCATCAAAGAGTATCAGGTGACGACGCTGCTCGCCCCCGCGCAGTACGGTCGCAACTTCGGCGCGCAGGTCAACGCCGTCACCAAATCCGGCGGCAACCAGTATCACGGCACCTTCTTCGGCTTCCTCAACGCCAGCCAATTCAACGCGCGCGACTTCTTCGACTCGACGAGCGGCAACGCGGTGACGCCGCTTCGTGCAGGCAACAGACCCGTTCTGCTTAATGGTACGCCGCTCACCGTGCGTAATGGCAGCGGCGGGGAGGATTCTTTCACGCTCGGTCAGGGCGGTCTGGCCTTCGGCGGCCCGCTAATCAAGGCGCGCGAGAATTCCACCAACAGCATGTTCTTCTTTATCTCCGCCGAAGGCCACATTCTGAACGCCACCAAAGAAGCCAGCTTCGCCGTGCCGACCGTCGAGCAACGTGGCTTTGGCAACACCGGAGCAACCGGCATCTCGGCGAACCCCTTCAATAATCAGCCGACGTTTGCTTTCCCGACCAGCCTTTCGGCCGACGCCATCTTTAGCCACTTCCCGTTCCCGAACAATCCGTCTGGCGTGTACCGGGAAAATACGTTTACACAAGAGTTGCCAGCAAGCGGTCAGAGCAAGATTCTTTCCGGCAAGATGGACGCTAACTTTAGGGCTTTCAACGTGCCGCATCAGTTAGTCGCCCGTTATAACTTCACGGATGATTATCGTGATATCCCGGTAACGGGCAACGCTCTCTTCTCATCGCTCCGACCGAGGGTGCGGACGCAAAACTTTTCGACCTTCCTCAACAGCCAGTTAACCAATTCGCTCTCGAATGAGTTGCGCGCTTCTTACGGACGCACGCGCCTAATCTTCGATGAACTGCGGGATACGGAGTTCCTCAGACCGAGTAGCTTTAGCCAGGCAGGGAGAGATAGCGCAGGAAATTTCGTTCCGGCACTGTTTAGGCCGGAGGATCAGGCGTTCCTTTTGAACACCCGATTTTTATCAAATTTGGCGCTGCCAGGCGATTTTTTCTGCCCCGTCAACATTCCGTCATGCGTGCCGTTCAGCAATAATGGGAGCACCGATGTGACGCTTGGTCCGGTCGGGCAAATCGTTGTTGCAGGTTTTAGTCCCATCGGTGTCGATGTCTTTAATTTCCCGCAACGGCGCGTAAACAATACGTATCAGTTGGCGGACACGATGACGGTGGGTATTGGCAAACACCGCATCGCTTTCGGGACGGATATTCGCCGGGTCGAACTCAACAGCGATCTCCCGCGCAACTCACGCACATTGATTACTTTCAACGGCGCGCCGCGATTGCTGTTCCCGGACGCGACTTCCCCGGATTTCAGGTTTTCGGGTTTCATCAATCCGACTGACCTTGCGTCGGCGTCGGCTGCCAGTGGGACTTTTCAGACGTTGGCAGCGCCGGGCAGTTCCAGCGACATCGGGTTGCGTTACCACCAATTCTACTTTTTCGGACAGGACGAGTGGCGTGTCCGTCCCAATCTTTCGCTCTCCTTCGGTCTGCGCTACGAGTACACGACACCGCCGCGCGAGGTCAATCGTGACATCGAAAGCACGTTTAACAGTCCGGCCATCAGCCAGCTGCTCCCGGCCTTGCAACGATTCATCGATGGGCGCAGCGACATCTTCGACCCCGACCGCAACAACTTCGCGCCGCGTATCGGCATCGCATATTCGCCACGGCCTTCGACTGTCATTCGCGCCGGTTACGGATGGTACTTCGACCAGATCATCGGTGCCGTCGTTAGCCAGTCGCGCAATACCTTCCCCAACTTTCTAACCCTTAACTCAGGCGGCGGGCTTGGAAGCATTAGCGGCGAGGCTTATGATATTTTCAATTTCGCCGCTCCATCCAATGGCATTCGCTTTGGGGACACTGTTCCACGACCGGGTTGCGGTCCCTTCAGCGCAACCGATCCACGAACATTTTGCCCATACACCACCTCGAACACCGTCAACGGTCTCAATCCGAGCATTCCAATCGCTTCGGTTGTGAACCTCAATAGCACGGATTTTCCGGGCGGCTTTGGCATAACCCTACCGGCGCGAGATCTTTCAACCCCAGTGGCGCAACACTACTCGTTGACCGTTGAGCAGCAGCTCGGTTCAAACACGACTATTTCCGTTGCTTACATCGGCACGCAGGGCCGCCATTTGCTTCGCTCTACGACACCTAACTTGGGACCTAATACGACCTTGGTTCCGCTCATCTTCCTTCCAGACGATGATTTTGTTCCAAGTTTCATCGGCTTGGTATTGCCCCCGGGCGGAACCGTCACACGGGATGGTTTCCTCGTGGGCGGACGGCCTATCGGCACGCGAACTGTTCGCAACTTCTTAGATATTGACCAACCGGCTTCCACTGTGGGCGCGGTCAATATCTACGAAACGTCGGCCAACTCGCGTTACGACGCGCTGCAACTGCAATTGCGTGGAAGGCTCGCGCAGAGGTTGCAGTATCAGGCGCAGTACACGTTCTCGAAAGCGGAGGATGACGTGTCGGACGTGTTCGATCTGGCGGGCGCATCGTCGCTGCCGCAGAATAGCTTTACGCGGGCGGGCGAGCGTGCCGACTCTAATTTCGATGCGCGTCACCGGTTCGCGTACAACCTGACCTATAGCTTCTCTAAGTTTAGCGACCGCAGCCGGGCTGCCCAGTTCTGGTTGGGGGGGCTTGAGTTGGCGAGCACGGGTCAGTTTCAGACGGGACAGCCGTTCACGGTCAACAGCATCTTCGATGTCAACCTTGACGGTAATCTGACTGACCGCTTAAACAGCACGAGTGGCATCGTCGAGACGGGCGACCGTCAACGACCGCTCGTCTTGCAAGCTAATCCGGCTTCTCTGTTAGCACCCGTCGGGCAGGACGGCAGCGTGGGGCGCAACACGTTCCGCACGGGCAATCTGTTGTTGTTGAATCTGGCGGTGATTAAGAATTTCCGCTTCACAGAGACGCAGGCGTTGACGTTCCGCACGGAGTTTTTCAACATCACCGACCGCGCCAACTTCGGCGTCCCCGTGCGCTTCCTCGAAGCCCCCGGTTTTGGTCAGGCGACCGAGACGGTGACACCGGGGCGTCGCATCCAGTTCGCTCTCAAGTATTCGTTCTAGTCCGGTCGCGGCTTGCGTCCGGCGGCGCAGCAAGACTCTTTTCATTCACGGCGCGAGGTGTGCTAATCTTGGTGCATCTCGCGCGTCTTTTTTGTCGCGATCTTAGATTTTTGCCCCTTCAAGAGATAGAGTCATGAGAAGTAGTCCCGTCCCTACGCTCGCACTCGCGCTGTTCGCCACAATTCTGGTCTTTGTTCTGTCCCGCGCCGTCCCCGCGCAGAATGATATTACCGGCGGCAAAGGCGTCGCGACGAAACCGTCAACCCCTCCACCAAAAAAAACCACGCCAAAGCCGGGGAAGCGCCGGGTTCGCGAAGCCCCGCCGAAGACCGTCGTCCTCACGCGTAACACCGGCGCGCTGACGGTCATCGCCGAACCGAAGGCCGTCGTCACGGTGGAGAATCTAGCGAACGGCGATGTTGAAGAGGCGACCGTGCCGGATAACGAGCAGGCGTTCATCTTTAACGATTTGCCGCCCGGACGCTACAACGTGAGCGCGTCGCTCGCCGGACATCGACCCGCTGAGCAAGTGAGCGAAGTGAAGCGCGGCAAGTCCGACAAGGTGGAGTTGAAACTTGAACCGATCACGCACAACGTCACCGTCACGTCGAACGCTTCGTCGGGGATGTTGAAATATTCGCGGGGCAACGAAGATTCAGACGTGAAACCGTTCGAGGGCGGCAGCCTCGTCCTCTCCGGGCTGCGACCCGGCAAGTACGACGTTGAATTCTCGCCGGACGACCCGACCTACGTGCCGTTGCGCGCCGGGGTGGTCGTGCCGATGCCGGGCGACAGCCTCTATCTCAAACTTGAGCGCAAACTGTCCGAGAAAGAATTTTCGTGGGCGAGCAGCGCCGATTGGAGCCTGCCCGCCGGATGGAGCGTTAATTCCAAGCGACGCTTGCTCGTCGTCGACGGGCGCGGTCTGGCGCTGCCGAGCGACGACAGCTTTCGTCATTATCAGGATTTCAAAATCTCTTCGCAGGTGCGAATGACCAACGGCGTCGCGGTCTCGTTCGTGCTCCGCGCCAGAGACGAGAAGAACTACTATCTCGTCCAGTTGACGGGTGGCAACGCCGCCGAGCGGTACGTGCTGCGCGGCTACATCGTGGAAAACGGCGGCGCGCGAGCCTTCGGGCGCGCGACGCCGATCAGCCAGTTTGCCGAGACGATCAAGCCCGACAAGTTTTTCCGCTTGACCTTGACGATGACGGGCAACGACATCGACGTGCGAGCGGAAGATAACGAGACGGGCGACCTCTTGCCGCTCGGTAAGCTCTCCGATCCGAGCCGGACTTTTCCCATCGGCGGGGTCGGCCTGGTCGCACGCGACAACGAAAAAGTCGAGGTCGAACAGTTCATCATTCAACCCATCTCAAAACCCGGCAACCGCGCGGCGAACTCCAACTGAAAAATTAAAACACACCACGCGCGCCCGTCCGATGCCGTCATGTTTGATCGCGTCGGACGGGCGTTGCGGCGATTGTTGTGGCGGCGGCGTGAGTCGCTTCCGGCGACAGACGTGCTCCGGCTTAATCGTCGGCTTCGCCGTCGAGTGCATTGCGGCGGGGCGTCTCCGCTTTGGAGGGGATGCGGCTCATCGCGCGTTCGGCGAGCGCGGTGATGGTGAGCGAAGGGTTGACGCCGGGGTTGGCCGAGACCGCCGAGCCGTCGATGACGTAGAGACCCGGATAGCCGTAGACGCGATGGTCGCGGTCGATAACGCCCGTCTCGCGCGAGTCGCCCATGCAGCAGCCGCCGAGGATGTGCGCGGTGGTCGGGATGTTGAGCAGCGTTTCGGTGACGAGGCTTTCGGGCAGCCCGTCGAGCTTTTCGCCGATGCGGTGCGCGAGCGCGGTTGCTTCGGGGATCGAGGCGGTCGGAGTCGCGCCGTCGCCGCGCGCGGTCGTCAGTCCTCTGCGGAAGAGAGTCGTCAGTCCACGCCCGCGTCGCATCCTGATCGTGCCGTCGAGCGCACGCATGTAGAGGAGAATCATGCTGTACTTCCCCATGTCGGGCACGGCGACGGCTTTGAGAACTTTGAGCGGGTGTCTGAGCGTCGTGCTCGCAAGACGCGCCAGCCTGACGAAAATCGATTCGCCGCTGACGTGCGGCGCGAGCAGCAGCCGCCAGAATCCGGAGCCTTTCGAGTAGCGCACGGGTTCGAGGTGCGAGTGCTCGTCGGTGTGCAGAATCGAGCTGATGGCGATGCCTTCGGAGAGGTCGATATCGCGTCGCTCGCTGACGATGCCGATGAGCGATTCCGAGTTGGTGCGGACAAAATCGCCGAGCCGCGCGGACAACTCCGGCAAGCCCGCCGGGTCGGCCTTGAGCTGCAACAACAGATCGACCGTGCCGAGCACGCCGCCCGCGAAGACGATGTTGGGCGCGGTGAAGGTTTGCCGACGCCGTCGAAACAGCGTGGCCGATTCGACGGCTTCGACCGTGTAGCCGCCGCCTTCGCGCGGTCGCACCGCCGTGACGCGGGTGTCGGGTTGGAGGCGTAGCCCGCGCCGCTCGGCGAGGTAGAGATAGTTTTTGTCGAGCGTGTTTTTCGAGTTGAAACGACAACCCGTCATGCACCCGCCGCAGAAAATGCAGCCCGTGCGCGCCGGTCCTTCGCCGCCGAAATACGGGTCCGGAACCGTGACGCCGGGCTTGCCGAAATAGACCGCCACATCGGTCATGTGAAACGAATCTTCGCGCCCGATGTCGCGCGCCACCTCACGCAGTACGTCGTCGCAAATGGTCGTGTGCGGGTTCGGTGTCGCGCCGAGCATCCGCCGGGCGGTTTGATAATGCGCGTCGAGTTCGCGTTCCCAGTCGGCGAGGTGCGCCCACGAAGGCGCGCGGAAAAATTCGCTCCGGGGAACGGGCAGCGTGTTGCCGTAGACCAGCGAACCGCCGCCGACGCCGACGCCCGAAACGATTGTGACGTGCCGGAAAAACGTCAGCTTGAACAACCCGCGCCAGCCGAGCGCGGGCAGCCACAGCCAGCGACGCAAATTCCAGTTGGTCTCGGGAAAGTCTTTGGCTTCGAGCCGCCGGCCTTTCTCAAGCAGCAGAACCTTGTAGCCCTTCTCGCACAGCCGCAGAGCCGAAACGCTGCCGCCGAACCCCGACCCGATGATGATAAAGTCGTAATCCATCCTTCGTTCGTCTCGTCGCGCAAACTATACAACACCGCCGACGCTATTGTGCTTTGCAATTGGGTGATTCCTTGTAGCGCCAGCGTCCCGCTGTCCAGCGTGCTCGGAGCACGCTCAATTGTTCGCGTTCGGCGAACGCTCAATGCGCGCCGGAGGCTCGCGCTACCGGGCGGGCGGCGCCTCTCTTTTAGATGCGACATTCTATTGCAACTCGCTATAAATCGCAGAAGGCGGCAAGCGGGAGCGGAGAAGCGCGGGCAGTAAAAGCAAAAGCGGCAATCTCAAGTGACTTGCCGCTTTTTGTATTTAGACCGCGCACTGTCTATTGCTTACTGTGTGCTGTTGAGCAACTCGGTGTCGCCCGCGACGACGATGGTGAGGTGGTCGGGGCGGAAGTATTTGCGAATCGCGGCGTTGACTTCCGCGAGCGTGACGGCCTGTATCAGTTGCGGAAAGATGTCGATATAGTCGATGCCGAGCCGGTAAAATTCGGCGTTCCAGAGGGCTGCGGTGAGTCCGGCGTTGGTCGAGAGCGAGACTTTGAAGCCGCCGATGGCAGACGACTTTTCGTCGGCCAACTCATCAGCGCGAATCCCTCCGGCGACATAATCACTGAGCACTTCGAGCGCCGAGGCGACCGCGCGGTCGATGTTCTGCGGGTTGACCGAAACGGCGATGTACCATGGACCGGCGGCCAAACCCGGCGCGCGGAAACGCGACCCGATGCCGTAAGTCAAACCCTCGCGGTCGCGCACCTGAAGTCCGAGTCTTGATGAAAGCGTCGATTCGCCGAGCGCGCTGTTGGCGAGCATCGCGGCGTAGTAGTCGGTCGAAGCGCGCCGCAGAGGCACCGCCCCCCCGATCAAAATATCGACGTTGGCTTTCTCTTTGAGCAGCACGATTTCTCGTCGCGCGCCGTCCTGCACCGGCAGGTCTTCGACGTTGATGTCGATGTCCTCTGGCCCTCTAAAGTCTCCGAACGCGCGCTCGAACTGAACGTGAACCTCGCCCGCCGCCACGTCGCCCGCGACGGCGAGAATCAAAGACCGACCGCCGTAGAATTTTTCGTAGAATCCGCGCACATCGTCGGTCGTCAATGAGTTGATACTCTTGACGAGTTGATCGCCGGGCGGCACGTAGAAAGGATTCGCGGCGTCGAAGGCGAGTTGGGTCAGTCGCTCGTAGGCGCGAAAGCGCGTATTGGCCTGCTGCTCCTGAATCGCGGCGACGGTCTGCTGTTTCAACTTCTCCAATTCGTCGGCGGGGAAGGCGGGTTCGCGCAACTCTTCGGCGAGCGTCGCGAGCAGGCGCGGCAAATCTTTCGCGAGCGCGCGGGCGCTGATGTTGACGGCGAACCAATCGGCCTCGAACTCGATCTGCGCGCCGACCGATTCGAGATCGTTCGCGATTTCGAGCTTGGTTCGACGGAGCGTGCCGCGCTCGAGCATGTCGGCGGTGAGGCGCGCCAGACCGGGCTTGTCACGCGGCTCGAAACACGAACCGGCGCGAATGCTCCCGCGTAGAGAGACGGTCGGGGTCGCGTGGTTTTCCAACACCAGCACCACAGCACCGTTCGCCGACTCCGCGCGGGCGACGCGCGACGAGAAATTTGAGCGACCGGCGCTCGCCGACGTGAGCGCTTCTTCTGCCGCTTCCGGGGATTCGTCGCCGCGCACGCCGTCGCCGTGTTGCGCGATGGTGGCAGTGGTGGCGGCGGTCTGCCGCATCGTCTTCCCGTCCGTCTCCGTCGTCACCCCCTCGTCGCATATTCGGTTGGTTGCAAACGTCTCATCGGCTTCGGCTCCCGCGACGCCCGGCTCGTCGTAAAACTTCGCGCCGTGCGGCACGACTGCGAGCGGCGCGCCCGGCGCCGACACGTCGTCATTTTCGCCCGCCCCGGTGTGGCGGCTGCCGTTACCGTTGCCGCCATTTGCTGCAAGCTTCGGGATGAAATGGCCGACGGTGCGACTGTCTTCATTGAAATACTTGCCGACGACGCGTTGGATATCGGCGGGCGCGACGCGCTTGATGTTGGCCGGATAGTCTTTGTAAAAACGCCAGTCAGCGACCGCCTCGGCTTCCGACATCTGCGACGCGATGTTGAACGTCCCGTCGCGGTTATAGGCCGCCTGCGCGAGAATCTGCTGCTTCGCTTTTTCGACTTCCGCGTCGGTCAAACCCTCCGCCCCGATGCGTCCCAACTCTTCGCAGATCACTTCTTCGACCTTGCCCGGCGCGACCCCGGGATGCACCGTCGCGTGGATGTTGAATAGACCCGGGTCACGAAACTGGTCGGCATTGGTCAGGAGGTTGACCGCCAACTCTGTCTCGACGAGGGCTTGATAGAGGCGACTCGTGACGCCGTTCGACAGCGCCGCCGACAGCACCACGAGCGGATAGGTGTCGTTCTCCGACGGCGGACTGACGGCGCGTGCGGCGAGTTCCTCGTTCGACAGCACGCGCGTCTGGCCGAGCGCTGCCGGGATGCGAAAAGCGATCTGGACGAGCGCGAGTTCGCCCGCGCGCCGGACGATCAAACGCCGCTCGCCCTGCTGCGACGGTTCGTCCGTGTAAACCTCAGGGATCGGTTCGCCGGTCGCCGCGAAGACCCCGAAATATCGTTCGATGAGTTCGAGCGTGGCGGCGCGTTCAAAGTCGCCGACGACGATCACCGTCGCGTTGTTCGGATGATAGAAGGTGTCGTAAAAAGCTTTAAGACGCGCGGTCGGGACGTTCTCCACGTCGGCACGCCAGCCGATGGTCGGATGATGATAGGGGTGCTCGCGAAACGCCGTTGCATAGACCGCCTCGTCGAGCACCTGCAACGGTTCGTTCTGCCCGCGCTCCATCTCGTTGCGGACGACGGTCATCTCCGACTGGCGGTCGGCGTCGGCGATGAAAGAGTTGCGCATCCGGTCGGCTTCGAGCCGGATGGCGAGTTCGAGTTGATCCGACGGCACGGTCTCGTAATAGTTCGTCCGGTCGTACCACGTCGTCGCGTTGAAGTCGGCGCCGATCTTCTGCAACGTCGCGGCGATCTGCGTGTTGCGTTGCTTGTTGAAAGTCGGCGTGCCCTTGAACAGCATGTGTTCGAGCAAGTGCGTCGAGCCGGTGTAGCCCACCGCTTCATTGCGCGACCCGACCTTGTAGAGCACCAGAAACGTCGCTACCGGCGCCACGCGGTTCTCCACCAGCAACGCCTTCATCCCGTTTGCCAGACGGTATTCGCGAATCCCCTCCGACGCGGCGACAAACTCCGCGCCTCCGGGTAACTGCTCGTTCTGCACGTTTGTTCTTGCTCCTTCGATTCTTTCGTTGACCGCAGCGGTGACGCTCAAAACGTGCCGCGAGATTACCGAACCGGCAGTTACAGAAAAAATATTCCGAATTGCTTTTCAGCCGTCTCTCAATCTCAAGATTCGCGCGCGGGCACGCGCTCGAAGGATGTGAGAGGCGTCGATACGCCGGGACGAAATTGACCGCCCGCCGGGGGGGGGAGCGTTTCGCCGCCAGTCATACTAGCAAAAAGATGCATCCGTGAGAAAGCCGACCGGCGGCTCAGCCCATCTCAAGCTCTTCGGAGGCGCGCTCCACCGGCGCGCCGCAGACGATGCGGCGTTATAGCAAGTTGCAATTGCATGTCGCGCTAATAAAAAGAGCGGCGGCGCCTGGGAGCGCGAGCGTCCCGCTCGCATTGAGCGTTCGGAGAACGCGAACCATTGAACGTGCTCCGAGCACGCTGGCCAGCGGGACGCTGGCGCTCCCGGCACTCACCCAATTGCAAACCGCTATAATGATTGCGATTTATGCTTTGCGCCGTAAAGTACTTGACAGTGCCTCGACGCTCGTGTACTTTCCGAAGCATGGTTGTTGTTCAGCAACTTTCCAAACGCCGCATCGAAGACGAACCACCCGCGCTGCACGACCGCGCGATGGACAATCTGCGCTTCATCCGCGAGACGATGGAGCGCGCTTCGGCCTTTACCGCCGTGCCGGGTTGGGGACAGGCGGGCATCGGCGCGACAGCTCTCGCGGCGGCGTGGGTCGCGGCGCAGCAACCGACGCGGTTGGCGTGGCTCCTCGTCTGGTTGGCGGAAGCCATGCTCTCAACAGTCATCGCGGGTTGGGCGATGCATCGCAAAGCTCTCGCGGCGGCGACGCCGCTGCTGGCACAGCCGGGGCGAAAGTTAGCGATTAACTTTTCGCCCCCGATTTTTGTCGGCGCGCTGCTCACGGTCGTCCTCTTTCGCGCGGGGCTGGGGGAGATTCTGCCCGGGGTGTGGCTGCTGCTCTACGGTGCGGGCGTCGTCACGGGCGGAGCCTTTTCGGTGCGCCCGGTGCCGGTCATGGGGCTGTGCTTGATGGCGGTCGGCGCGGCGGCGTTGTTCGCTCCGGCGGCGTGGGGCAATATTTTTATGGCCGCCGGATTTGGCGGGCTGCACGTCATTTTCGGCGTGCACATCGCGAGGAGGTACGGTGGCTAAACAGAGTGCGGCGAAGAATGCGACCGAACGACGCAGCGTCGGAGACAAACCGGGCAACCTGCGCGGCGCGAGCAGCAGCAGCAGCAGCAATGGCGGTCGCGCCAGCGTCGAAACCAAGAACAACCCGGCGGAACTCGACCGGCTGATACACGAACGGATGCGGCTCGCGATTGTGAGCGCGCTCGCCGTCAACGCCTCGCTGACCTTCAACGACCTCAAAGAAATTTTGCAGACGAGCGACGGCAATCTGAGCGTCCACGCGCGCAAGTTGGAAGATGCCGAGTACATCGTGTGTACGAAGTTTTTCGAGGGGCGCACGCCCAAAACCGAGTACCGCCTGACAGCTTCCGGTCGGCAGGCGCTCGAAAGATACCTCAATCACATGGAAGCGTTGATTCACGCCACACGCGCCCGCTAGATATGCGGACGGCGCGATTTTTTTTGCGCGGGGGCTTTATGAAGCAAAGGGCTTTACTGATCGTCGAAAACCCACTTCTGCACGTCGCGATTATCATGGACGGAAACGGGCGTTGGGCGTCGGCGCGCGGGTTGCCGCGCACGGCGGGGCATCGCGCGGGGGCATCGG
>JBGTHJ010000519.1:0-5722 GCA_041746175.1 Pyrinomonadaceae bacterium | reverse complement strand
GCGATGGTCGCGCGGTCGTGGTGCGTCGTGCGCGCGGCGACGCGCCCGCGCCCATCCGCGTCGGGTTCGAGTTCGCGCGTGAGATTCTCGCTTGCGGCGCGGAGTTGAAGAACACCTTCTGTCTCGCGCGCGGCAGCCACGCCTTCGTCAGTCATCACATCGGCGACCTCGAAAACCTAGAAACGCTCCGTTCCTTCACCGAAGGCATCGAGCACTTCAAGCGACTTTTTCAACTTCGTCCCGAAGCGGTCGCCTACGACCTCCATCCCGAATATCTCTCGACCAAATACGCGCACGCGCTCGACGACATCGAACACAAAGTCGGCGTTCAGCATCATCACGCGCACGTCGCGAGTTGTCTGGCCGACAACCGCATCGAGGGCGAGGTGATCGGCGTCGCGATGGACGGACTCGGCTTTGGCGCGGACGGTCGGATGTGGGGCGGCGAATTCTTCATCGCCGATTTTTGCGAGGCGGAACGCATCGCGCATCTCGATTACGTCCCGATGCCCGGCGGCGCGCAGGCCATTCGCGAGCCGTGGCGGATGGCCGCCGTCTATCTCCAACGCGCGCTCGGCGACGATTTCCTCAAGCTCGAACTGCCGTTCGTCCAAAATCTCGACCGCCCCGCGTGGACGACGCTCCGACGGATGACGTTGACCAACACCAATAGCCCCGAAACGTCGAGCATGGGGCGGCTCTTCGACGCGGTTGCGAGCCTCGTCGGGCTACGGAGCGCGGTCAATTACGAGGGGCAGGCGGCGATTGAATTGGAGATGATCGCGTCCACGCGCGCCGACGTGCACGGCTACGAGTTCGATATCGACGCGGGCGGCATCATCACAGCCGATGCGGTGATCGGGCGCGCGGTCGAAGACCTGCTCGATGGTGTTGCGGCCAGCGAAGTTTCGGCGAAGTTTCATCTCGGCGTGGCCGACTTGATCTCGCGCGTCGCGCTCCGCGCGCGGGAGGCGCGGCGACTCAACCGCGTTGCGTTGTCGGGCGGCGTCTTTCAAAATATGCTTCTGCTCCGGCACGCCTGCCGGATGCTCCGGCGTGACGGATTCGAGGTCTTCACGCACAGCCGCGTGCCGACCAACGACGGCGGCATCTCGCTCGGACAGGCGGCGGTCGCGGGCGCGCGTCTCAAATCAGGGAGAGTTTAACTTTATGTGTCTGGCAATACCGGGAAAAATCGTCGAGATCGTTGACATGGAAAATCGCATCGCCAAAGTTGATGTCGGCGGCGTGCGACGCAACGTCAACGTCGGGATGCTCGACGAAGACGAGGCGCAAATCGGCGACTACGTGCTGATTCACGTCGGCTTTGCGATGAGCAAAATCGACGAACAGCAGGCCGAAGAGACGCTCCGCATCCTCAAGGAAATCGGCGAGTACGATCTCGGCGTCGACGAGTTCAAGGCAACCATCGAATAAAGCACCGGAGTCGAAAAGTGGCAAAGACGGTCGATGATTTTTCACGGTCTTTCTATCCGTTCCTCCACGACGATGACGATAAATCGTCGCGGGAGGACTTGACGGGTGAACTGCGCTTTTCGCTGTTGGAGAAGGCGCGCGAGAGCGTCGAAGTCAAAACCAAATTCTTTGAAGATAACAAGGACACGATTCTCGCCGCGTCGCTCGAACTGGCGAAGTCGTTTCATCACGGAGGCAAGTTGCTCGCGTGCGGCAACGGCGGGTCGGCGACCGACGCGCAGCACATCGCGGTCGAGTTCATGCATCCGATCGGCGTCGGGCGCAAGGCGTTGCCCGCCATCTGTCTCGCCAACGACATGGCGATGGTCACGGCGGTGGCGAACGATGTCGGCTTCGACGATGTGTTCACGCGTCAAATCATCGCGCTCGGTCGCGCGGGCGACGTGCTGCTCGGCATCTCGACGAGCGGCAACTCTGAAAATCTGATGCACGCTTTTGCGACCGCGCGCCGGATGGAACTGTTGACGGTTGGTTTCGCGGGCGGCGACGGCGGCAAGATGTTGGAGATGCACGCGGCGGGGACTCTGGATTTTTGTCTGAGCGTGCCCACGTCGAGCATCCACCGGATACAGGAAACGCACGTCACGCTTTATCACATCATGTGGGATTTGGTGCACAGCTTTCTGCAACACAAATCGCTGGTTGAAGAGCGCCGCAAGAAGGGGGAGTGAAAATGAAGTACGTCGACGAATACCGTCAGGGCGACATCGCCCGCAAACTGGCCGACGAGATTGCGCGGATGACCGACCAACCGCTCAAGATTATGGAGGTTTGCGGCGGCCACACGCACACCATTTTCAAGTACGGCATCGAGGACTTGCTGCCCGAAAACATCACGATGATTCACGGGCCGGGCTGCCCCGTGTGCGTCATCCCGCTCGGTCGCGTGGATGATTCGATTTCGATAGCCCTGCAACCCGGCGTGATTTTCACTACCTTCGGCGACATGATGCGCGTGCCGGGGTCGAAGACCAACATGATCGACGCGAAGGCGCGCGGCGCGGACGTGCGGATGGTCTATTCGCCGCTCGACGCATTGAAGATCGCGAAGAAGAACCCCGAACGGCGGGTCGTCTTTCTCGCGCTCGGCTTTGAAACGACCGCGCCTTCGACCGCGATGACCATCTTGCAAGCGGCGAAAGACGGCGTGGAAAACTTCAGCGTCTTCTGCAACCACATCACCATCGTGCCCGCGCTCAAAGCGCTCCTCGATTCGCCCGACCTCCAAATCGACGGCTTCGTCGGCCCCGGCCACGTCAGCACCGTCATCGGCACGCGTCCCTACGAATTTGTCGCAAGCGGATACGGCAAGCCGGTCGCGGTCTCCGGCTTCGAGCCGCTCGACGTGTTGCAGTGCGTCTATATGGTCGTCAAGCAGGTCATCGAAGGTCGCGCCGAAATCGAAAACCAGTACGCGCGGTGCGTCAGCCGCGACGGGAACAGACGCGCGCTCGAAGCCATCTTCGAGGTCTTCGAGCCGCGCGAATATTTCGAGTGGCGCGGGCTTGGCTCGATCGCGCACAGCGGGATGAAGCTCCGACGGAAGTACGCAGCCTTCGACGCCGAGTTGAAATTCGACGTGCCGGGGTTGCGCGTCGCCGACCCGAAGGCATGTCAGTGCGGCGAGATTTTGAAGGGCGTCAAAAAGCCCTGGGAGTGCAAAGTGTTCGGCACCGCCTGCACGCCGGAGACGCCCATCGGCTCGTGCATGGTGTCGAGCGAGGGCGCGTGCGCCGCTTACTATAATTTCGGAAGACTCTCGAAAATCGCCGAGCGGACGCCCGCTCTGGCGACTTCGTAACGCCCGCGCGGCATCATCAAATAATTACGCACCCGCGCGCGCGGAGTCACAGACGCTTGCGCGGGTTTGAGGGAAAATAGATTCATGAATTCAACCGACGAAGCGGCCAAGGCCAACGAGGCTTATGCCGGAAGTTTTTCGCAGGGCGACCTGCCGATGCCGCCCGCGCGCAAACTGGCGATTGTGGCCTGCATGGACGCGCGCCTGATGGTCAGTGAAGCGTTGGGCTTGGACGCCGGCGACGCCCACGTGATACGCAACGCGGGCGGCATCGTTACCGAAGACGCCTTGCGCTCGCTCATCATCTCGCATCATCTTTTGGGCACGCAGGAATTCGTCGTCATCAACCACACCGACTGCGGGATGCTGACTTTCAAAGACGACGATCTGTTCAAAAAACTTCGTCAGGATACCGGCGCGACGCCCGATGCCCCCGCGCATTTTCACGCTTTCAGCGACCTCGAAGAGAACGTCCGCCGCCAGATGGAGAGGATCAAAACGCACCCCTGGATTCCCACAGAGATTCCCGTCAGGGGATTCATCTACGACGTAAAGACCGGCAAGTTAAACGAGGTGTCGGCGTCGCCAGAGCAAAAGGCATAACCAGATGACGACAAAGTTTTCACCTTCGCCGCTATTCGCGCGCGTCGAACGGGCGCGACGGCGGAGGCGAAAGATAACCGACACGCACATCACGCTCGCGCACGGCAGCGGCGGCAAGGCGATGCACGAACTCGTCGAGGGGCTGTTTCTCGAATACTTGAAAAACCCGCTGCTCGAACTGCTCGAAGATCAGGCGGTGTTTGAAGTCGGCGGAAGCGATGTTGACGAGGCATCGGGCGCGGGCAGTCACGGCGCACGCGGCGCGACCCGTCTGGCTTACACGACCGACTCTTACGTCGTCGATCCGATTTTTTTCCCGGGCGGCGACATCGGGCGTCTCGCCATCAACGGCACCGTCAACGACATCGCGATGAGCGGCGCGCGTCCCGTCTATCTCTCCGCCGGGTTCATCCTCGAAGAGGGATTCCCGATTGCGGATTTGCGGAGGGTGCTCGAATCGATGCGGGCGGCGGCGCAGGAGGCGGGCGTCGAAGTGGTCACCGGCGACACCAAAGTCGTCCAGCGCGGCAGCGCGGACAAGATTTTTATCAACACTTCGTGCATCGGCATCATCGAATCTGCGGTGCGTATTTCGTCATCACGCGCGACGCCGGGCGACAAGGTTATCCTGAGCGGCACGCTCGGCGACCACGGCACGACCATCATGATCGCGCGCGGCGAACTAGAGTTGGAAACCGATATCGAGAGCGACACCGCGCCGCTCAACTCTCTGGTCAACGACATGCTCGACGAAGCCGCGCGCGTCGGGTCAGTTGATGCGGTTCATTGCCTGCGCGACCCGACGCGCGGCGGCGTGGCGACGACGCTCAACGAAATCGCGCTCGGTTCTGAAGTTTGCATCGAGATCGCGGAAGAACTCATCCCCGTGCGCGAAGAAGTCAAAGGCGCGTGCGAGATTCTCGGCCTCGACCCGCTCTACGTCGCCAACGAAGGAAAGCTGCTGGCGGTGGTGGCGGGCGAAGTCGCCGATGCGCTCGTCGCGCGGATGAAGCGTAACCCGTACGGGCAGGGCGCGTGCATCATCGGCGAGGTGCGCGCCGAACCGCAGGGCATCGTCGCGATGCGCACCGGCTTCGGCGGCACGCGCATCGTTGACATGCTCGTCGGCGAACAGTTGCCGCGAATCTGCTAGCGCGAGCGTGCAAAACCGTCTCGCAAAATCGTTGCGCGGGCAGCGGTTGGTCTGCGCGCGTCCCTCCAAAATTTATAAACCGACCTCACCGTCGAGCTGCTGCGGAGTTGCGTCGCCGAAGTTTATCAACTAAAAATAAATGCTCGTCATAGACTTACCCGGCACAGGAAGGATTTGGTCTGCAACTCCGGCGGCGGCGGCGCGACACGCCCGCCCGCCTGTTTTGAAGGCGCAACGGCTAGATGAAAGAATTCACCGACACGGAAAACATCGGCGGCCACCTCGTCATCATTGGGGGCGCGGAGGATAAATATAACGAGCGGCGTCTGCTGCGTAAGTTCGTCGCGCTGGCGGGCGCGGAGGAGGCGCGCGTGCTGATCGTCCCCGTCGCGTCCGACTATCCTGAATTTTCGGCGGACGTGTACTTGCAGGCGTTTCGCAAACTCGGTCTCCAGCACGTCAAAGTCCTGCGCGCGACTTCGCGGCAGGCGGTGATTGACGCCGATGCGGAGAGCTTGCTGGAAGACGTGACGGGCGTGTTTATCTCGGGCGGCGACCAGATGCGTCTCGTCTCGATGCTCGGCGGCACGGAGTTCGCGCGGCTGCTCGAAGACCGCGTGCGCCACACGCCGCTCGTGCTCGCGGGGTCGAGCGCGGGCGCGGCGGGG
>JBGTHJ010000518.1:0-5877 GCA_041746175.1 Pyrinomonadaceae bacterium | reverse complement strand
CCCCCCCCCCCCCCCCCGAGCCGGTGAGTCAATCGTGAGTATTTTCATGCCGTTGCGCAAGTCGATTTTGGGATTGATTCTCTCGACGGGGTTGCTGGTTTACGGCAACGGCTTTGGCCCGCTCTCCGCCCAGAAAGCCTCGACGACGAAATACGATCTGGTCATCACGAACGCGCGCATCATCGACGGTGCGGGCAACCCCTGGTTTCGCGCCGATGTGGGCGTGCGCGACGGGCGCATCGCGCGCATCGGGCAGCTCTCTCCGTCCGAAGCGACGACGCACATCGACGCGCGCGGCCACATCCTCGCTCCCGGCTTCATCGACGTACACACGCACGTCGAGTCGATCTACGAACAGCCCGACGCGGAAAATTTCGTCCGCATGGGCGTGACCTCGCTCGTCACCGGAAATTGCGGAAGCTCCGTCACCGACACCGGCAAGTTTCTCGATCGTATCAAGGGGCAACCGCTCGCCGTCAATCTCGCGACGCTCATCGCACACGGGTCTGTCCGCGCGAAAGTGGTCGGGCTTGACGACCGCCCGCCGACGGCTGACGAACTCAGCCAGATGGAGTCGGTTGTCGAACAGTCGATGCGCGACGGCGCGGTCGGACTTTCGACGGGCTTCGAGTACGTGCCGGGAATTTATGCGAAGACCGACGAAGTGATCGTGCTGGCGCGCGTGGCGGGGCGCTACGGCGGACTCTACGCGACGCACATGCGTGACGAGGGCAACGCCGTCGCCGATGCGATACGCGAAAGCATCCGGATTGGCGAGCAGGCCAAGCTGCCCGTCGAAATTTCTCATTTCAAACTCAGCAGCAAGAGCATGTGGGGCCAGACGCCGCTGACGCTCGGACTCGTCCGCGCGGCGCGTGCGCGCGGGGTGGTCGTCACCGTCGATCAATATGCGTACACCGCCAGTTCGACATCGCTCGATATCCGCCTGCCCGGTTGGGTGCTCGAAGGCGGGCGCGAAGCAGGCAAGGCGCGGCTCGCCGACAAATCCCAACGGCAACGCGCGGCGCGCGACATCAAGGCGATGATGAAGCAACGCGGCTTCAAGGATTGGTCGTATGCGGCGGTCGCCGACTACGCGCCCGACCCTTCGTTCAACGGCAAGTCAATCGCGCAGATAACCAAACAGGTGCGCGGCAAAAGCGACCTCGACAGCCAGATCGAGCAGGTGTTTGAGATGTACGCGGCGGGCGGGGCGCAGATGGTTTATCACACGATGAGCGAAGCCGATGTCGCGCACATCATGCGCGAGCCGTGGACGATGATTGCTTCCGACAGCGGCGTGCGGCGTCTCGGCGAAGGCCGCCCGCACCCGCGCGGCTACGGCAACAACGCGCGCGTGCTCGGTCGTTACGTCCGCGAACTCGGCGTGCTCACGCTCGCAGACGCGGTGCGCAAGATGACCTCGCTGCCCGCGCAAACCTTCTCGCTGCGCGACCGGGGTCTCATTCGCGAAGGCTTCGCCGCCGACCTTGTTATCTTCGACGAGGCGACCATCGGCGACCGCGCGACCTTCGATGAGCCGCACCAATACGCCACCGGCTTCAGCCACGTCATCGTCAACGGACGGGCGGTGTTGGCCGACGGACGGATGACCGGCGTGCGTCCCGGCGTCGCGCTTCGACGCACGGGCGCGCCGGGAGTATAATGCGCCGTCAACTTTCGCCACTCGCACCACCTTTGAAATTTGCTCCGACTGATCGTTCCGGGCGTGCTCTCGTCGCGCCGTTGCCTTCGTTTTATTGCGGGTGATTCTCCTCGCTCGCCTTTGCGAGGCATCGTCCCCATACACATCCGAACGCGCGGGTGTTCGCTTCAATCCTTGCATCTCCACTTTTGATTTCGCGCAGAGGAACCATGTTATGAAAAAACTTCTTGCGAGGCGGACGGGCAAACTGCTCACAGCTATGGTCATCGGCCTGAGCCTGACGCTCGCGGCGTTTGCGCAGTCTGAAACGGCGGCGACGGTTAGCGGACAGGTTACCGACTCGACCGGCGCGGTCATCAACGGCGCGTCGGTCACCATCACCAACAACGCGACGGGACAGGAGCGGCGTGTGCAGACCAACGAGGATGGATTGTACGTCGTCACGCCGCTCGTCCCCGGCAATTACGATCTCGCGGTTGAGCAGACGGGTTTTAAGAAGTACGTCCAGACCGACGTGGTCTTGAACGTCAACGACCGTCGCCCCATCGACATCGTGCTCGAAGCCGGACTCAGCACCGAGGTGGTCACCGTCACGGCGGAAGCTCCGCTCTTGCAAGACAGCCCGACCGGGCAATCTCTCATCTCCGGCACACAGGTCGTCGAGTTGCCGCTCAACAATCGCAACTTTCTAAAACTCACCGAACTCGCCCCCGGCGTCAGTTCGAGCCTCGACGACGAATCGACCTTCGGACTGACGAGCCGCGCCGATATCTCGATCAACGGCTTGCGTCGCAACTCGGTCAACTATCTGGTCGACGGCGTGTCGAACACCGATGTCGGCTCGAACATCACGCTGCTTTCGACCCCGACCGTCGATTCGATTCAGGAGTTCAAAATCCTGACTTCAAACTACACCGCAGAAATCGGTCGCTCGGGCGGCGGCGCGGTGACGCTCGTCACGAAGGGCGGGGGCAACGAGTTTCACGGCTCGCTCTACGAATTCGTGCGCAACGACGTGACCAGCGCCAACACCTACTTCAACAATCGTCGTGGACGCCGCGCCGACGGCACGCCCGTCGCCGACGTGCCCAAGCTTCGTTACCACAATTTCGGCGGCACGCTGAGCGGCCCCGTCACGCTGCCGCGTTTCGGGCAGGGCGGTCGCGCGACTTACAGCGGGCGCGACAAAACCTTCTTCTTCTTCTCGCAAGAGACGCGGCGCATCCTGCGCGGCGCGGCTGATGCCCCCGGTATCGTGCCCTCTCTGGCGCAACGCGGCGGTAATTTTTCCGAAAGCCTCGGCGCGCCGCTCTATCTCCAATCGAACGGGACGAGCGGCACGACCGTCACCGCGACGCCGCTTCTCGTCAACGACACGGCGGGCAATCCGATTCAGGCGCGTGCCGGAATGATCTTCAACAGCACGGGTCTCGCCTACGCCGGTAACATCGTCCCGGCCAATCAGCTCAGCCCGCAAGCGCAGTCGTTGCTTCCCGTGTACCCGCTGCCGAACAGCGTCAACAACAACTTCTCGTTCGTCCCCGTCAACATCAACAACACGCGGCAAGAGTCGCTGCGCATCGATCATAACTTCAACGATAATCACCGACTCTTCGGTCGCTACACCCACGACCTGAGCGTCACGGAAGAATCGGGCGGACTCTTCCAGAACATCCGCGTGCCCAACGTCGCGACGACGGCGACGCGCGTGCCCGGTCACGTCCTCGCGGTTTCGATGACGAGCGTTTTGACGCCCTCGGTCGTCAACGAAGTGACGTATAACTATTCCGGCAATCTCATCGGCTCAGACCTGACGGGGCGCGGTCGTCGCTCGGACTATCCGGGCAGCGATCTGATACCCGAATTCTTTCCGGAGAACAACGCCAACGCCATCCCGACGCTCGACATCAACGGGATCACGCTTATCACCTCTTTGCAGGGTTTCAACATCAAGTATTACAACCACGTCTTCCGCGATGTCGTGACGATGACGCGCGGCAACCACACCCTCAAGTTCGGCGGCGAAGTCTCTTTCGAGGGCAAGGACGAAAACGCCAACAACCTGACGCAGGGCAGCTTTACGTTCAACGGCACGCAGACGCGCGGCACCTCGACCAGCGGCGTTTCGCTGACCCAAACCGGCGTCGGTCTCGCCGATTTCATCGTCGGCAGGCCGAACTCGTACACCGAAGACCAGTTCGACGTGACGGTCAATCTGCGTTTCGGTCGCCGCGAATTTTTCGGACAGGACACGTGGAAGATACGCCCCAATCTGACGCTCGATTACGGCGTGCGCTATCAGTATTTCGTCCCCATCACCGACGCCAACAACGTGCTCACTTCGTTCGATCCCGCGCTTTTCAGCGCCTCCGGGGTGCCCGCCTGCACGACGCCCGCGTGCGGCACGCTCGTGCGCGGCACGGGCAACGAACTCAACGGCATCGCCGTCGCGGGCAGCACTTCGCGTTTCGGCGATAGCGTCTATGCCTCCGATAAAAACAACATCAGCCCGCGCCTCGGCATCGCGTGGTCGCCGTTCGGAGACAACCGCACGATCATCCGCGCCGGTTACGGCTTCTATTACGATCAGGTGCTCGTCGGCATCTTCGAGCAAAACTCATTCGTCAACCCGCCCTTCAACAACCGCGCGACGTTCACGGGCGCAGGTCTGACGCTGCTCAGTCCGACGGCGGGCGCACGCGGCGCGCTTCCCGTCCGCAGTTTGATCGCCAACGCGGCTGATTTCAAGACTCCCGAAATTCAACAATGGTCGCTCGGCATCCAGCACGAGGTGTTCCCGAACGGCGTGCTTGACCTCAGCTACGTCGGCACAAAAGGCGATTTTCTCATCCGCCAACTCGACCTCAACCAGCCCGCCCCGGCGGACGTTTTGCGAGTCGGCGCAAACAGCCGCAACACCGTCCGCCCGTTCATCGGTTACGGCGCGATCAACTTCCGCGAGACAAGCGCCATCTCGCGCTATCACGGTTTGCTGTCGTCGTTCAACTATCGCTTCGGCAACGGCTTCTCCCTGACCAGTTCCTACACCTGGAGCAAGACGCTGACCGATGCGACCAACGACCGCGACGCTATCGACAACCCGCAGAACGCGCGCGACAAGCGCATCGAATATGCCGAGGCGCGCACCTCGCGCCCGCACATCTTCAGCGCGAGCTACGTCTATGAACTCCCGTTCTTCTCGAACAACGACAACACCGCGTTGCGCTTGCTGCTCGGCGGCTGGCAAGTCTCAGGCATCACGACGATTGCGTCCGGCCAGCCGGTGCCGCGTCTCGTCGTCGATACGTTGAGCGAGTTGCGCGGCAATCGTCCGAATCTCATCGGCGACCCGGCGGGCGGACTCAACGGGACGGTCGACGCAAGCGGACTGCCTTACTTCTTCAACCCCGACGCATTTGCGGCGCCCGCCAACGGCACGTTCGGCAATGCGCCGCGCGCCTTTATTCGCTTGCCCGGACAGAATCAGACCAACATCTCCGCGATCAAAAACATCTGGTTCGACCGCGACCGCGACATCCGGCTCCAACTCCGCGCCGAGGGTTTCAATATCTTCAACCACACCCAGTTCACAGGCATCGGGGCGTCGTTTGTGACCCCCACAACGCTCGGTCGCCCGACCAGCACACGACTCCCACGCGAGTTCCAGTTCGCCGCGAAGTTCTACTTCTAAAGTCAGGCTGCCACGACGCAACACCGATGCCCGCGCAACTCCGTGAGAGTTCGCGGGCATCGGTATCAAGGGCGGAAAACAAAAAGGGCTGAAAGATGACAAACGACGCCGGGTCGGGAATGTCGCGCACGGAAAAACAGTCGGCTGAAGCTCGTCTGCTGCTGTTGCGGGGCGGGCGCGTCGTCGTCCCAACGGGCGTGCTCGAAGGCGCGAGCGTGCTCGTCGAAGACGGACGCATCGCGCGCATTTTTGAAGACGGAGAAGATGAGACGGCGCAAGGCGCGGCTGATGCGCTCGAACTCGATGGCGCGTTACTGCTGCCCGGTTTCATCGATGCGCACATACACGGCGCGGTCGGCGTCGATACGATGACAGCCGATGCCGACGACCTCCAACGCGTGAGCCGTTTCCTCGCCGCAGAGGGCGTCACCGCGTGGCTGCCGACGCTCGTCCCCGCGCCCGACGACAACTACATCAGCGCGACCGCCGCGATAGAAAGTTTGATGAAAGAACAAGCCGA
>JBGTHJ010000517.1:0-5368 GCA_041746175.1 Pyrinomonadaceae bacterium | reverse complement strand
GCGCCCGCGCTCGATGAGCGTCACGCTCAAACCACGCCGGCTGAGTTCGCGTGCGACCGACAACCCCGCGACGCCGCCGCCCACGACGACCACGTCCGCGCTGCCGACAAACTCTCTACTGTCTCGCATTGATGAAAACTGGTATGATTGCCCCAACCCAAAAGCAGTCAGCCTTCAGCCATCAGCTTTCAGCCGGAAACTGACTGTCTTATCAAGTTTTATGACCTGATTGCTGACAACCGAAATCTTCCTATGAAACATACTATCACACTCATTCCGGGTGACGGGATCGGCCCGGAGGTCGCTTCGGCGGTCGTGCGGATCATCGAAGCGGCGGGCGTCGAGGTCGTCTGGGAGACGCATTACGCCGGCGCGCAGGCGCTCGAAAAGTACGGCACGACGCTGCCCGAAGACCTGCTCGAATCCATCAGACGAAACAGGGTTGCGCTCAAGGGGCCGATTACGACGCCGGTCGGTAAAGGCTTTACGTCGGTCAACGTCGGACTGCGCAAGACGCTCGACCTCTACGCCAACCTGCGCCCGGTGCGCGCCCTGCCGAACGTCCCGTGTCGCTACCCGGAACTCGATCTCGTCGTCGTCCGCGAAAACACCGAATCGCTCTACGCCGGACTCGAACACGTCGTCATTCCCGGCGTCGTCGAGAGCATCAAGATCATCACCGAAAAGGCTTCGACGCGCATCGCGCGCTTCGCCTGCGAGTACGCGCGCAACGAGGGTCGCAAAAAGGTGACCGCGATTCACAAGGCCAACATCATGAAGTTGTCCGACGGGCTATTTCTCGAATGCTTCCGCACGGTCGCGAAGGAGTATCCGGAGATCGAAGCCGACGACAAGATCGTCGACAACGCCTGTATGCAACTCGTGATGCGACCCGAACAGTTCGACATCATGCTGCTGGAGAATCTCTACGGCGACATCGTTTCGGATTTGTGCGCGGGACTCGTCGGCGGACTCGGCCTCGTCCCCGGCGCGAACATCGGCGAACTCGGCGCGGTCTTCGAGGCCGTCCACGGCTCCGCCCCCGACATCGCCGGGCAGGGCATCGCCAACCCGACCGCGCTGCTCCAATCCAGCATCCTGATGCTGCGCTACCTCGGCGAACGCGAAGCCGCCGAACGCATTGAGGGCGCGATGCTCAACGTCTTCCGCGAGGGCAAAGTCCGCACGCGCGACATCGGCGGCACGGCCAAAACCACCGAGTTCGCCGACGCCGTCATCGCCGCGATGAATCATAGCGAGTTGCAATAGAACGTCGCACCTAAAAGAGCGGCGCCGCCCGGGAGCGCGAGCCTCCGGCTCGCCTTGAGCGTTCGCCGAATGCGAACATTTGAGCGTGCATGGGGCACGCTGGCCAGCGGGACGCTGGCGCTCCCAGGCTCAAACACGCTGACCAGCGGGACGCTGGCGCTCCCAGGATTCACCCATTTGCAAAGCACGATAGCGACCGACGCCCGCGCCGAACCCGCCGCGCCGCGGCGACACGAAACGAGGGCGGCTTGATTCTTGATTGAATCAAGCCGCCCTCGTCTGATTTTCAAAGCTGGAACCGCTCCGATTCGCGCCCGCTCCAAACGGGGCGCGGGCGTCGTCATCATTGCATATCGCAGATTCCGATGATTGGTTGGTGGAGCATGGTGATTTCGGCGGAGCGTCCCATGTAGCTGCGCGCCATGGCGATGGCTTCGGTGAGATTGTCGGCGCGCTCCCAGCCCATCCGTTCGGGGACGTGGGCGTTCTCCGCGCCCGCCGCGATGACTTTGCCGACGTGCTGGCGTCCGTTCTCGCCCCAGTACCACATGAAGAAGGGGTGCGCGCCGTGATAGGCGTTGCCGCGTCGATACATCTCGATGTAGCTCGGATTGGTCGCGAACTCGCGTTCGTACTTGTCGCGCAGCACGTCGGCGTCGCGCGTCTCCGGCAGCAGTCGATTGAAAAACTCGATGTAGCTCGGATGAAATTTATGGTCGAACTCGTCGTAGCAGGGGTGGTTGATAATCATCACGCCGCCCTTCTTCAGCAACGGTTTGTTGCGGTAGAAATTGAAGTGGTAGCCGAGACCCATCACCTGGACGAGCAGCGGGTTCAAAATCGAATAGACGTTGTAGGGCGAGATGTCGGGGATGCCCGTGATGAGGATGTCGCACTGGCCGTCAATCGGAATCACATACTGGTCGAAGTTCTTTTTGAGAATCGCGTCGTGGGTCGGCTCGGTGCGTCCGGCGTGGCAGGCGATCAGCTCATACTGCGCGGGGAACGAATGGAGCAACTTGCGGCGTGCGGCGCGCGGCATCAGGCTCATTGTCCGGCGCATGGCCTCGAACTTGAGCCGGTCCATCGTCGAGAAGTCGTCCTCATTTCTCAACAGGAAATCCATCTCGCCCGTGTACATCCGGTTGTTGAGCGCGGTCTCGATGTGAAAGACGTTGACGTGCTCGTCGACGAGCTTGCCGAGCCGCACGACCTTGTGATTGAGTGCGGAGCGCGCCGGGTCCATGTAGCTGTCTGAATCACGGATGGTTTGCGGTTCGTGGTGGGCGCGCAGGGATTCGTAGTCGCAGAGTCCGACGGCGACCGACTTGTGACCGCCGTCCATCGGCACGAGATTGATGTTGACGTAGATGAGAAGGTCGCTTTCGGCGGCGCGACGGTTGATGCGCAGCGGCTCTTTGTGGCGGGTCTCGCCGAGTTTGATAAGCCCGTCGTCCCATTCGGCATCGTGGTTGTAGTAACGGTCGGGATGAAACTCTTTGAATATCTCCGCGCCGACCATGCGTTTCATCTCCCACTCGGTCATCTTGCGGTGGAGCGAGTTGGCGATGATGATGTGCACGTCGTCGACGCCGTGACCGGCGAGCATGTCGAGCAGGATTTCGAGCGTCGTCTGCCGGATGTCGGGGGTCGCCATCGGCGGCAGCGGCAGGCTGATGTCATCGACGGCAATCGTCACCTTCATGCCGGGCGAGAGTTGGGCGAAGAGCGGGTCGCAATCGTGCGGGTGGTTGAGCGCGTAGCGAATGGCGGCCTCGCGATTGGGCAACCCCTTGATCGGCGGCTTCGGATAAATCACGCGCGTGCCGATGGGCAAATCTTCGAGGATGAAGTCTTCGCCCGAAGGGATGATGCGCGGCGCGCTGTCGCGGTCGATGTAGATAACTGACTCGTGAATCTTGCGGCGTAGCTGGAGGCTCATAAGCGGCTCGTCCGTGAATCGGCAGTCGTAAATAGAAGATCGTCGGCCTGAATGGTAAATCCTAAAGCGTGATTAGTAAAACGCCCGCCGCGATGCCCGGCGGCGCAAGGGCGCGCTACGATCAGTATGTGTGGCGGTGCGGGGCGCGCGAATCGAAGCGTCTTGCCTGACGCGGGCGGAGTTGTTAGAATTCGCGCGCGTCATGTTCGACACACGCATCCGGGTGAAGTCGATTTCTATTACGGCCTTCGATTTGGACATCGCGCGTTAGGGACTGTGGGGGCTTTCGATTCAGAGTCCGAGCATTTCCAGCCGCACAAACATTCCGGGCTCAACTCAATTCATGCTACCCGGCGGACTCAAACCGCATTCTTCGTAAGCTGACTAATGAAAGAGTGTCTCGTCTGCGCCAAATGCTTCAACGACAGCAGTAGTTACTGCTCGGAAGACGGCAACCCGTTGAAGCGGACGTTTGATGGTGAAGTTCTGCTCGATGGTCGCTATCAGTTGCGGCGACGGCTCGGGCAGGGCGGCATGGGCGTTGTCTACAAAGCGCGTCATCTCTTCCTCAAAACGACGCACGCGATCAAAGTGATTCTCCCCGACCTCGTCGGCAACGATTCGGAGTTCCTCACGCGCTTCCGTCAAGAGGCGATGGCGGCGGCGGCCATCCGTCATCACAACATCATCGCGGTGACCGACTACGGCGTGATCAACAACACGATGCCGTTTCTGGTGATGGAGTACATTCAGGGCAAGTCGCTCCATGATGTGCTTCTCAAAGAAGGAAAGCTCCCGCCCGGAAGGGCTTTGGAGATTATGGAGCCGATCGCGGCGGGCGTCAGCGCAGCGCACCGGCGCGGCATCGTCCATCGCGACTTGAAACCTCTCAACATCATGATCGAGGACGACCTGCCGGTCGAAGAAGCGGTCAAACTGTTGGACTTCGGTCTCGCCAAAATCAAGTCGGGCGAGTTGCTCGGCTCCTTCGTGGCGGCGAAGACGACCGGGCTGATGGGTTCGCCCTTCTACATGGCTCCCGAACAGTGGTCGGAGGACGAGCCGGAAAAATACGCCGACATCTACAGTCTGGGAATTATTCTCTACCAGATGCTCGCCGGAGACGTGCCGTTCAAAGGCCCGTCGATTCCGTCGATCATGAAAAAGCATCTGCTGGAGAGTCCGCCGCACTTCTCCGAACTCGGCGCGACGGTTCCGCCCGAAGTCGAAGAGGTGGTCATGCACACGCTCGAAAAAGAGCCGTCGCGCCGACCCTCGACCGTCAATGACTTTATCAACGAACTGCGTAGTGCCGTCAACGCCTCCGGCGTCACGCAAAAAGCGTTGCAAGACCATATGTCCAGCTTGCTGGCGACGCTGACGCGCGCCCCCGACGACCGCCTCGCCGGAACCATCAGTTCCGATTTCGACATCGACGTGTCGGCGCCCCTCCCCGGCGCTGACTCGCTCATCGAAGAGAGACGCCGGCGCGAACAGGAAGCGAGTTTTCGTCAAAGCGAAACGGAGGAGCAGCAACGTCTTCGTCACGAAGCCGAAAACACGGCGCGTCTGGAAGCCGAAGCCCGACGCCGCCAGCAAGAAGAAGAGGACGCCCGACAGCGCGTCGAAGCCGAAGCCCAACGCCTGCGCGAACAGGAAGAAGCCGCGCGTCTAGCCGCCGAAGCCGAAGCGCGCCGCCGTACCGAGGAGGAGGAAGCGGAATCGCGCCAGCGCGCCGAACTCGCGGCTCAAGTGCGAGCACGCAAGGCGGAGGCCGATCGACTCAAAGCTGAAGCCAGAAGACAACAGGAGGCCGAGCAACAACGTCAACGCGAAGAGGCGGAACAACGCCGTCGCGCGGAAGAGGAAGAGAAGCTACACGAACTCGAAGAAGAGGCCGCGCGTCGTCGCGTGGCAGAAGAGGCCGAACGCGAACGGGCTGCGCAAGAGGCAAGCCTTCGCGCCGAAGCCGAAGCACGCCTTCGCGCCGAAGAAGAGGCGCGTCTGCTGGTCGAAGCGCAAGCGGAGCGCGAACGTGCCGAGGCGCAGGCGCGGCGGCAACAACTGGAAGCCGACGAGCGTCAGCTGGCAGAGACGCAGATCACGCGGCTTGAGGCGGAGACGCTACGCCCCCCGTCGATGGAGGCCGGGCACAGA
>JBGTHJ010000516.1:0-1615 GCA_041746175.1 Pyrinomonadaceae bacterium | reverse complement strand
CGCGCCCGCTCGACTCGCCGCCGACGAGCAAGACACGTCCTTGCTCGCGCGTGGTCGGGCGTTTCGCCGGGATCGTCTGCGCTGTTGCGCTCATCAATCAGTGCACCGTGTAAACTGGATCAAGACGGCTTCGGGAAAGTTTCAAGGGGAAATGTTTTCGGGGCGCGCGTTTTATCAAACCGCGTCCGCCGCGTCTGCAAACGGACGCGACAGCATAACCGATGTGCGCGGCGCAGCGTCAAGGTTTTATTTACACGCCCCGCGCCGCATCGATGAACGCGCGCAAGCGTGCCGCATCCTTGCGTCCGGGCGAAGCTTCGACGCCGCTGCACGCATCAACCGCGTAGGGCTGAACCGCTGCGATGGCCGACGCGACGTTCTCCGCCGTCAAGCCACCCGCGAGATAAAGTCGCGACACTTGCTCGCCCGTGCGTCGGGCGTGCGACCAATCGAAGGTCTGCCCTGTTCCACCACGCGCGCCCGCGCTAAAACTATCGAGCAGGATCGCGTCAGTTTCAAAATCGAGCGCGCACGCAACATCGAAATCGTTGCCGACCCGCAGAGCTTTGATGACCGGACGGGGCTTCATCACGCGACAGTACGCGGGCGACTCGTCGCCGTGCAACTGTACAGCCCCGACGCAGGCGGCGTCCGCGATTCGCGCCACCGTCTCCGGGGCGTCTTGGTTGACGAACACGCCGACGCTGAGAATCCCCGACGGCAAACGCTCGATGATGCGACGCGCGGTCTCCGGCGTCACGAAACGCGAACTGCGCGCGTAGAAGTTGAAGCCCAACTCATCCGCGCCCGCCACCACCGCTGCCAGCGCATCGTCCAAATTCGTAATGCCGCAAATCTTGATTCTGACCATTTGAAAACGACCGGCTCCGACGCATCGCTGACTCAAGCGTCAACAGCCTGAAGCAGGGCGCGCAACTGTTCGCCGGGGTCGGCGGCGCGCATAAATGTTTCGCCGATGAGGAAGCCGCTGTATCCGTTGGAGCGCAGACGCCGGAGGTCGTCGCCGTCGCGCAGGCCGCTTTCGCTGACGAGCAACGCGCCCGGCGGCGCATGATCGGCGAGTTCCTCCGACACTTTGAGCGAGACGTGAAAGGTACGCAGGTCACGATTGTTGACGCCGATTATTTTTGCTCCGGCCACGCTCGCGCGTCGCATTTCTTCGACCGTGTGGACTTCGACGAGCGCATCCATGCCGAGTTCGTCTTCGGTCAGTCGCAAAAATTTCTTCAACGATGCATCGTCGAGCGCGGCGACGATGAGCAGCAGCGCGTCGGCGCGGTTGGCTGCGGATTCGTAGAGTTGAAACTCGTCGAACAGAAAATCTTTACGGAGCAGGGGCAGCGACACCGCCGCGCGAATGGCGCGGAGGTCATCGAGCGAGCCGCGAAAACGGTCTTCTTCGGTGAGCACGGAGATGGCCGCCGCGCCACCCCGTTCGTAAGCCCGCGCGATCTCCGCCGCATCCGCACCCGCGCGAATCTCGCCCTTCGACGGCGACGCGCGTTTGAACTCGGCGATGATGTTGCACACATCCCGGCGTTCGAGCGCGGCACGCAGCGCGTGTGGCGGTGCGCTGACGCGGACTCGCCGCGCC
>JBGTHJ010000515.1:0-11253 GCA_041746175.1 Pyrinomonadaceae bacterium | reverse complement strand
CACGCGAGCGCGGCGACGAGCATCAGCGCGTAGAGTCGCGTGACGGGCAGTTGCCAGTCGGCGGTGAGTCCGGCGCGCATGTTGTGTCGCGAGTAACTTGCGAAACGACGAAAGGTGCTGCGCGTCGAGGGTTGCAACGTCCAGTAAACGACCGCCCCGGTCGCGAAAGCGGCTTGCGCCCGCGCGTCTTCCAGAGCTTTGAAAAAGAGCAAATCCTCGCCGGAGCGCAAGTCTTCGCGGAAGCCGCCCGCCGCCGCCCACGCCGCGCGCTTCAACAGGCACGACGCGATGGAGCGCGTCTGTTCGCCCGGCGCGGGCGCGTAAACGATGGCCGCGCACTCGGCGAAGTAAGTGTCCGTAACGGCTTCGTAACGACCGTAAATCACGTCGGACTGCGGCGCGCGGGCGGCGGCTTCCGCCAACTCTTGCAACCAATCCGCACGCGGCACGATCCCGGCGTCGATGCACGCGACCCACTCGCACGCGGCGCGCGCAATCGCCAGATTTCGCCCGCGACCGGGCAACGACCCCTCCGTCTCGACGAGCGTTATCGGCAGCGTTGACGCCGTCTGAAACCGCCTGATGATTTCGCGCGTGCGGTCGCTCGACCCTCCGTCGGTGATGACGATTTCGGCGGGCTGGCGACTCTGCGCGAGCAGGCTTTCGAGCAGCCGCGCGATGCTCGATTCTTCGTTCCTGACAGGGACGACGACGCTGATGCTCGCCAGTTCCGCCCGCCGCCCGACCGCATCGCCGCCCGCCGGACGCGACGCGGCGACGGACTTCCCTCCCCCCGGCTTTTCGATCAATGAATGTGCGCGCGAACTTGCCATCTCAAAACGTCAAATCGAGTTTGTTCAGTGGCTCATTGGTTCATCGAATCAATGAGCCGGTGAGTCGATGAGCCAATCTCTTCACTTCGTCTTGCGTATCCAGAAACTTCCCGGCCAGTGGGCATGGCTGTCGTAGGAGGCGAACGCCGCCGTGAGTTTGTCGGGATGCCGGAGGTGCATGTAGCTCGCCGCCCAGACGACTTCAAAACCGTCGTTGAAGGCGAGGAAGGCTTGCAGCAGATATTGCTCCGTCCAGAAACGCCGATTCTCCATCACCCATTTGCGCGGGTACTCGGCGGGCAGGAAGATGTCGTGAATGTGGACGACGACCCCGCGGCGCAGGCGCGGCAGAATTTCGAGAAATTCGTACTGCACGTCGCTGCCGAGTTTCAGGACGTGGCTTGAGTCGATGAAGAGAATATCGCCGTCGCCCAGTTTGTCGAACTCGGCGAGCGGCACATCCTGAACTTTCGTCATGACCAGCCGCGACAGGCCGGGGAAACCGGCTTGCAGAACCTCGTTCGGGTACGGCTCGAAGGCGACCAACTCGGACGCGCGCGCGCCCTCTTGTTCGTTCTGGCGGGCGGCCTGCGCCGATAGGTACGTCGAATTGCCCGACCCGATTTCGTAAATCCGCGTGGGTTTGAGACGACGCACCATCGAGTAGAGAACCTGCCCGTCAACTCCGCCGAACTGTCCGTTGTGCAAAAAATACTGGTGCGCGACGGGCGTCGGCGCGAGCGGCAGAGCGTTGTACTCGCGACCGAAGCGCGCGGAAATCTCGTCGAGAAATTCGAGTTGCGCCGCTTCGCGCATGTCGATTCCGGGCAACTCCGAATGCTGCTGCCACCATTCCTCACGGACGGCTTGCAGGTCGGGAATCGGCTGGTAAAAATGGTTCGGCGTGACGTGGAAACCGAGCCGTTCCCACAACGGAAACGTCTTCCGCAGCACGCCCTGTAGACGCTCGCGATAAATCGTGGCGATTCTCATATGGTCAGGCACGATGAAAACGGGAAAAGAGAAATCAAAATACGGCTCCGACTAATCAACTCATTCCTAACGCAAAGCGACTCTCCGCCCTGCAACGCAGCGCTGCTTCTTCCGGCCATCTTTCGACGCGCCGTCTCACGCTACGGTCGCCGGGCGGGGCATGTGCGTAAGCGCGAAACGAGTATGATACGGGTGAACCGGCTAAAAGGGCAAAAGGGGGCAACGGAAAACAACGTGCGCGCCGCGCGTCGCGGCCTCTTTGATCCTTTCACTTTTTTACTTCCTCCGGCTTCCCACGCCACGCGCGCTTCATATATTTCGCGTAGATCGAGAGCGCGGTGCGGGCTTCGACGGCGGGCACGCCGCGCGCGGCACGCCATGCGTACGAGACGCCCGCGACCGCCGCGCCCGCGATGATGTTCGCGACGTGATGCGTGCGCGAGAGACTGCGTTCCTGAAAACGCAGTTGGCCGTCGATGATGCGCCGCGCGGCTTCCAGATTGCCCCATCGTTGTTTGGAACTCTGCCCGCCGTGATGCATCACGACGGCATCGGGTTCGTGAACCAGCAACCACCCGCCGCGACTGATGCGCAGACACCATTCAACATCCTCGCCGTACATGTGATAGCTCTCGTCGAGTCCGCCGACCTGTTCGATGACCTCGCGCCTGACGAGCATCGCCGCGCCGGAGAGCCGTGTGACGCTGCGCCGGTCGGCATGATTCCAGTGGCCGCCGAGCAGCAGACTCGCGCGCCAACTCGCGGGCAGCAGCCGGTGCAGACGAAAACCCGAAATCAAAATCTCCCACGGCGCGGGCGGGTTGCGATAGACGCTCGGTTGCAGCGAGCCGTCGGGGTTGACCAGTCGCGGCGCGCACGCGCCCGTGCGCGCGTCCGACTTCAACGTCGCGATTACTTTATCGAGCGTCCCCGCTCGCACCTCCGCGTCGGCGTTCAGGAGAAACAGGAGCGGCGCATCGCTGAGCGCGAATCCTTGATTGTTCGCCTTGCTGAAACCCGCGTTCACGGTGTTGACGACGAGTCGCAACGGGACGCCGTCGAGTCGCGCGGCGGCTTCGTCTGAACGCAGCCAGTCGAGACTCGCATCGGTCGAAGCGTTATCGACGACGATGATGTCGAACGGCACGCCGGGCGGCGCATCAATCACGCTCTCAATCGCCGCGCGCAGCAACGCGCCGCCGTTCCAGTTGACGATGATGATGGATAGTTCGACCCTCACGTCGCGCCCGCCCTTCGACCCGTTCAATCCGGCTCGCCCGGTTCGGTCGTCGTCGTCGTCGCCGCCGCCGGAATTATTCGGGCGCGGCGGCATGCGTCGTCGATGGTTTCGTTCCAGTCGCGCTGGGCGACCGAGGCGAGTCCCGAGGCGCGCAGGCGTTCGCGCAACGCTCCGTCTTCGACGAGCGCGCCGAGGGCTGCCGCGACCGCCGCGACGGTCGATTCGGCGATCATCGCGTTCTCGCCGTGCTTGAGCATCCACTTCGTCGCGTTGTTCTCGTTGGTCACGACGCAGCAGCCCGACGCCATAAACTCGAACGGTTGATACGAAGGGTGCTTCGAGAACATGAAGACCAACCCGATGTCGCACGAACGATAGAGCGCGGCCACTTCCGGCGCGGTCGCGAGGCGTCCGAGATTTTCGAGCACGCCGCCCGCGCCGTACGTCAGCGGACTCCATTCCTCGCCCGCGCAGACGATTTCGACGCGCTCGCCGTAACGCGCCTTGACGCGCTTCAACGCTTCGAGGCCGAGGATGAAACCGTTGCGCGCGTTCATCGGTCGGGCATAAAAGAAAATCCTGACCGCATCGCTGCCGCTGCCGCTCGCTGCTGCTGTCGTCGTGGTCGTCGCCGCCGTCGCGTCTTCCGGGAAATAGACCGTGCGGTCAACGCTCGGCACGAAGGCGGTGCCGTCGTCGCCGTGTAGAGTCTTGATCCAGTCGAGCAGGCCGGGCGTGTTGACGAGACGCAGAAAGCCGAGCCGGTAAGTCGTATCGACCAGCCCGTAGCGCGTCCCGCCCTCGTAGAACAGCGGCTCGTAATCCTGAATCATGTAGAACTTCGCGCGCGTGTTCGAGACCTTCGAGACGCGGTAGGCGGAAGTCCAGTAAGTCGCGACCGAGATGTCCGACGCGGGAACGTCGTCAGGACTCTTCCCCGCGTGAAACAAGACGTGCGGGGCGAGCGTCGGGAACGCGGAAGCCATCTGCCGCTCGATGTCGGGGATATCTTCGGGCGCGTAGTTGTAGAGGATGATTTTGCATTCGATGCCGTGCGCGTTTTGGAGGCGCGCGGCGAAACGCAGGATGGTGTTGACGCCGCCGTAGAGCGCGTGGCCGAGGGCGGGGATGAACCAGTTGATTTTTTTGACCGGGGCGTCGCTCGCGAGAAACCGCGCGTTCAATTCGCGATTGCGCGCGATCTCGTCGGGCGTCGGGTCGTGCTCGCGGACGAGGTAAAGATCGTCGCGCTCCTGCGCGGAAAGCAGGTTGACCCACGTCGCTTCGTCTTCGAGCGCACCGAACCCCGCCTTCAACCGGATGAACAACGACGGAGCTTGTGCGCGCAGTCGATTCTTGAACGACTGGACGCGGCGATTCCGTCCCCAGTGCTCGTTTAGCACGCGCACAAAATTCGCCAGAGATTGATTGCCGTCGCCCACCATGAAAAATTCCGTCCTCTCTCTTCGATGGCTCAACTCTTGGAAAAAAACAGGTCGCGCGCCGCGCTCCGCAGCCCGCTCGAATGCTCGTGATAACGCATCGTGAACAATTCGCGCAGCACGCGCGGCACGCGACGAAACTTGCCGTCGGGCATCGCGGCACGCGTTTCCAGATGCGTCAGCCGCCGTCTGATTTTCGCGAGGCTCGCCGCGCACGGAAACGCCTGCTGCCGCGCCGCGAGTCGTTCGCAAAACTTTCGAGACTTCTGCAACTCGTCGTCAAACGAGTATTCGCGCGGGGCGGCGGCAGCCCGCAAGACTTCGCCGCGCCGCTCCTGCAAGCCCGCGTCTGCCCGCGTCGCCCGCTCGTAAACTTCGGCGGTCACGCCCTGCTGCTGCGCGGCGTGCTGACGGTAGAGAAGCAGCGGTTCGTCAATCGCCGCGATGCGCGCGACGGCGGCGATCAGCGTCGCGATCCAGCCGTCGTGGATGTAGACGGCATCGGTCGGAATCGGCAGCAGCAACTCTTTGTAGTCGCCGCGAAAAGCGAGCGTCGTGCCGGTCACCACGTTGGTCACGGCCAGCAGGTCGAACGCCCGCCCGTCGTCGATTCGCTCGCGCTTCGATGCGTCGAAGCCGATCCGCTGCCAGAGTCGGTAGCCGAGCGGTCGCAAGTTTTCATCGACCACTTCCGCGTCAGTAAAGACCGCGCCGATATCCGGCGACCGCGCGAAAACATCCTCCGTGCGCCGCAACTTCTCCGCATCCCACACGTCATCCTGATCGCACAGCGCGATGAGGTCGCCGGTGCAGAGTGCGATGGCCTGCTCGAAATTTTTCGTCGAGCCGAGCGTCCGTAAATTGACGTGGAGGCGGACGGGAAACGGCGCGGCGGCGGCAAACGCTTCGACTATCGCGCGCGTCGCGTCGCTCGACACGTCGTCGCAGACGACCAGTTCATCCGGCGGTCGCGTCTGCGTCGCGAGGCTTTCAAGTTGCTGCCCGACGAACTGCGCCCCGTTGTAAGTACACATCGCAATCGAAAACTTTATCGCCATTCCTCTTCTTCGCCGCGTCTCCCGCGCGCGTTCCCTCTCGCCCGTCGCGCCGCCGCATAAATGATGGGCGCGCTCGTCCAAGCGCCCGACTCGTACAATGTCGACGCTTTGAATTTTAACTGTTTTTGGAAGTATTAAAGTAAGGTTTCTTTTAACACGAATCCGCGCTTGCTCAAAACGACGGGCGGCTTGTAAGGTTTATCCCGGCACCGTAAATCAAGCGACGAGGCGATGAAAACCATTGACGACCTTGCTCACGGGCGACCCTCCAAGCGGTCGCGTCTCCAAATTCGAGAGAGTCAAAAACAGCATCCGGTATCGCAGCCGGCGAGCCTTCGTCCGTATCGTCCGCGCCGTCGCGCGGCGCGCGGGACTCGACCGCCGCCGCCATCGAGCACGCACGGGTCGCCTGCTCGTCATCGACGACCGCGTCCCGCACGTTCATCTCGGAACCGGTTACCCGCGCACCAACTTCATGCTCGCCGCGCTGGTCGAGATGGGCTACGCCGTCAGTTTCTACCCGCTGCTCGTCGCGTCCGAAGACCGCGCGAGCGCCTACGCCGACATTCCCGCCGACGTGGAGATTATATTCGACCACGGCACGACGCGCCTGTCACGCTTTTTGAAGCAACGCGGCGATGACTTTGACGTGATCGTCGTCAGCCGCCCGCACAACATGGCGAGACTCAGAGACGCGCTTCCGGCGTTGTACGCATCGCGCATCGTGTACGACGCCGAGGCGATTTTTTGTATGAGAGAGATCGCGCACGCACGCTTGAGCGGGCGTCCCTTCGCGCCCGAAGTCGAGCGGAAAATGATCGACGACGAGATACGGCTGGCCGCCGGCAGCGACGCCGTCATCTCGGTGTCGGAAGCCGAGGCGCAGAGATTCATCGGGCGCGGTTGGCGGCGAGTTTACGCGCTCAGCCACGCGATTGACGCGCCCCCGACGCCGAACCCTTTCGACGCGCGACGCGACATTCTTTTCGTCGGCCCGACGCACGCCCCCGCGACCCCGAACGCCGATTCGATAACGTGGTTCGTCGAAGAAATTTTCCCGCATCTGCGTGCGGAGTTGGGGACTGAGGTTAAATTTCTCATCGCCGGCGCGAGCCACCCCGACATCGTGCGTCGTCTCGCGGGAGAGTCGGTCGTATTCCTCGGACGCGTGGACGACCTCTCGGAGTTCTACAACCGCGCGCGGCTGTTCGTCGCCCCGACGCGCTTCGCCGCCGGTGTCCCGCTCAAGATTTACGAAGCGGCGGCGCACGGTCTGCCCGTCGTCGCCACCCCGCTGCTCGCCGCGCAACTCGGGTGGCAGCCGGGGACGGACTTACTGACGGGCGAATCTGCTGACGCTTTCGCCGACGCCTGCGCCGCCCTCTATCGCGATGCGGAACTTTGGAACGACACCCGCTCCAACGCCCTCCGACGGATGAATGACGACTGCTCACCCGAAGCTTTTTCCGCGCAACTCAAACGCATCGTGGATGAAGTTTTGGAATGAAACCCGGAAACTCGAGAAGGCTATCGTGCTTTGCAGTTGGGTGAATGCCGGGAGCGCCAGCATTCACCCAATCGCTATAAAGAGCGTCACGCCAAGTCGCAAAGATGCGAAGCAGAAGGCGCAATGAATCCTCTTTGCGCCTTCTGCTTCGCATCTTTGCGAGAAAACTCCGGCGTGGTCGTCTCACAAGTTTGACATGTTGGAGGAGTCGTCAGGCTTTGACGCTCGCGCCCAAATCCTGGCGGCGCGCGACCGATGCGAGATCGGCGTTGACCATCTCGCTGACGAGTTGGGCGAAGGAATACTTGGGTTCCCAGCCGAGCGTCTCGCGGGCTTTGGCGGCGTCGCCGATGAGCAGGTCAACTTCCGCCGGACGATAGAAGCGGTCGTCGAGTTTGACGTACCGCTGATAATCGAGGCCGACTTCGGCGAAGGCGCGCTCGCAAAATTCGCGGACGGTGTGGGTCTCGCCGGTGGCGACGACGAAGTCGTCCGGCGCATCCTGCTGAAGCATCAGGTGCATCGCGCGCACGTAGTCGGCGGCGTGTCCCCAATCGCGTTGCGCATCGAGATTGCCGAGTCGCAACTCGGTCGCCAGCCCGGTCTTGATGCGCGCGACGGTCGAAGTGATTTTGCGCGTCACGAACTCGAAGCCGCGTCGCGGCCCTTCGTGATTGAAGAGGATGCCGCTCGCGCAAAACATGTCGTAGGCTTCGCGGTAGTTGCGGGTCAGGTCGAACCCGGCGACCTTGCTGATACCGTAGGGGCTGCGCGGGTGGAAGGGCGTCGACTCGCGTTGCGGTGTTTCGCGCACCTTGCCGAACATCTCGCTCGACCCGGCGAAGTAAAATCGGCACTGCGGGCGCAACTCGCGGAGCGCGGCGAGCATGTAATGCGTGCCGTTGATGTTGGTGTTCATCGTCGAGAAGCCGTCGGCGAAACTCTCGGCGACGAAACTCTGCGCGGCGAGGTGATAGCACTCGTCGAAGTCGTGGCGGCTGACGATGTGAAAGATGCTCGGATAGCTTTCGAGGCTCGCCGGATGGAGTTGGATGCGGTCGAGCAGGTGCGCGATGCGGTCGAATCTCCGGTTCGAGTCTTCGAGCGCGACGCGGCGCACAATCCCGTGCACCTCGTAACCCAGACCGAGCAGATGCTCGGCCAGATAGCTGCCGTCTTGTCCGGTGATGCCGGTGATTAAAGCTTTTTTGGTCATGATAATCTGATCCCTGTGGTCAATAATTTTGTCGCGGCGAACCGTGCTCCGTGCGCGTGCGTCAGGCCGTCGATTTCAAACGTGTGTAAGTTGGTCGCGCTTGAGCCTTCTCTCTATTCACCTGTGACCTTTTCGCTACGGGGGGCTTCCATCTCGTGACGCCACCACACGATAGTTTCTTCAAGTCCCCGGTGCAAGTCGCGCTCCGGCGACCAGCCGACCTCCCGGCGTAGCCGCGTCACATCGGCGACGAGTCGCGGCGGTTCGCCCGCCGGGGCGGGTCGCGCGCCGAGTTCGATCAACTCGCGGCGGTTCAGCCGGTCGGCAATCTTCAGAATGACATCCTTGAGCGCCACCCCATCGCCCGAAGCGATGTTGACCGCGCCCTCCACGTCGCTCGCAAGCAACGCGACGAACGCCGCTCCAACATCTGCGACATGCAAAAAGTCGCGGATTTGATCGCCGTGCGAACATGGCGCGGGCGACCCCTGCAACAGCGAGCGAATCACCGACGCGACGAGCCGTTGGGGATGTTCGTGCGCGCCGTAAGCAAAAAAGATGCGCCCCCACGCCGCGCTCAAATTTTTCTGCCGCGCGAAGGCTTCGAGCATCACACGCAGCGCGTGCTTGCTGGCCCCGTACAAAGTCGCGGGCGCGAGCGGCGTCGATGATTCTGAGCACAGCCCGTCGCCCGTCCAGTCGTACTCGGCGCACGTCCCGGCGCAGACGATGCGCTGTCCGCCGTGCTCCGCGAACGCCTCGAACAAATCGAGACTCGCCCGCACCCAACGAAAATTTTCGAGCGATGTCCAGTACGCCCCCGGCACGGCGTACCACGCCATGTGGAGAAGGTGCGTCGGCTCGACCTCCGACATCAGACGGCGCATCTGCACGCCGTCCATGAGGTCTGCGGTGTGCCAGCGCACGTCCGCCGTCGCGTCTTCTGGCGGCGCGCGGCGCGTCGAAACGACGTGGACTTCCCACTCGTTCGCGGCGAGCAGCGGCGCGATGCACTGCCGCCCGATGAAGCCCGTCGCGCCCGTCAGCAACACTCTCTTCATAAAACGAAGTCGGGATACGTGCGGTCGCGTTCGTTGATGATGCGCGCGTCGGCGTGCGGCCAGACGATAGCGAACGCGGGGTCGTCCCAACGCACGCCCCTGCCGCTCTCCGGCGCGAAAAATTCCGACATCTGATAGAGCACTTCGGTCTCATCGGCGAGCGTCTGAAACCCGTGCGCGAACGTCTCCGGGATGTAGAGCATCAACCGGTTCTCCGCCGTCAACTCGACGCCGAACCACTCTTTGAACGTCGGCGAGTCCGGACGCAGATCGACGATCACGTCGTAAATCGCGCCCGCCGTGCAGCGCACAAGCTTGACCTGGCCGTGCGGCGCGGCCTGAAAGTGCATCCCTCTGAGCGTGTCCCGCTTCCGGTTGAAAGAGATGTTGCACTCGGCGACGCGCGCGTTCAAACCCAACTCTGCGAACTCGCGCTCCGACCAACTCCGCGCAAAGAATCCGCGTTCGTCCGCGAACCGCTCCGGCTCGATCACGAACGCTCCCGCCAGTTTCGTTTCACTGACAATCATAGAAACCTACTCACTGATTCACCTTCCCATTGACCCGCTTGGAGACCAAACCGGCGGTTCATTTCTTCATGGAACCACCGCGTCAATGTGCGGCTGAATCAATCCTTAAACCACCCGCAGTTCGGGTATCGGAATGATGAAGCGTCCGCCGCGCGCGCGATACTCGGCTTGCTGTTCGAGAATCTCGTCGGCGAAGTTCCACGTCAGCAGCAGGACATAATCGGGCATCGCTTCAAGCAACTTTTCGGGCGCGAGAATCGGCAGGCGCGTCCCCGGCGTGTAGCGTCCCTGTTTGACCGTGCTCCGGTCGGCGACGAAGTCGAGCGTCTCGCGCCCGATGCGGAAGTAGTTGAGCAGCGTGCTGCCCTTCGCCGACGCGCCGTAAACCGCGATGCGCTTGCCCTCCGTCTTCAAATCCCGCAACAGCGTCAACAACTCACGCCGCAGCCGTTCGACCTTCTCGCCGAACCCGAAATAAAAATCGACTTCGCCGACGCCCCACGCCGCCTCTTCTTCGAGCAGTCGCCGCACGGCTTCCGACCGACCGCCGCCGTCGTTGTTGTTGTCGTCGTCGCCGGAGGAAGCCGCCTCGCGGTTCACTCCAGCATCGTCCGTCGTCAATCGCTCATCGACTCGTCCGGCGTAGATTCGCAGCGTCCCGCCGTGAATCGGCAACTGCTCGACATCGCGGATCAACAACCCGTGACGCCGGAAAAGCCGGTCGAGCGCGGTCAGCGAAAAATAGCAGAGGTGTTCGTGATAGATGGTGTCGAACTCGCAGCGGTCGATCATCTCCTTGACGTACGGCGCTTCGATGACGGCCACCCCGGTGTCTTTCAACAAGAGCGCCAACCCTTCGACGACGCCGTTCAAATCCGCGACGTGCGCGAGCACGTTGTTGGCGTGGATCACGTCGGCGCGGCGGCCTTCGGCGGCCAGACGCCGCGCCAACTCCGCGCCAAAAAAATCGCAGACGGTCGGGATGCCGCGTTCCGCTTCGGCGATTCGCGCGATGTTGGTCGCGGGTTCGATGCCGACGACGGGGACGCCCGCGCGCTTGTAATACTGCAACAGGTAACCGTCGTTGCTCGCGACTTCCATCACCAGACTGTCGCCGCCGAGCGCGCGCGCGTCGATCAGCCGCGTCGCGATCTTCTCGGCGTGTCGGAGCATCGTTTCGGAGAACGACGAGAGATAAAAATATTCGCGGAAGAGTTTTTCGGGCGCGACGGTTTCCGTTATCTGCACGAGCGTGCAGCGCGTGCAGAAAGCGAGGTCGAGCGGAAAGGTTTCCTCCGGCGCGTCGAGTTGTTCGGCGGCGAGCAGGGCGTTGGCGAGCGGCGTCCGCCCGAGCGAAAGCACGGTCACGAGGC
>JBGTHJ010000514.1:0-1728 GCA_041746175.1 Pyrinomonadaceae bacterium | reverse complement strand
GCAGTTCGCGCGCGGCGAGCGTCTTGCCGCGCGCCTGAAATTCTCCGAGCGCGTAGAGCGCCAGACGTTCGGCGTCGAGCGCGCTGCTTTCGGTATCGGTGTCGAAAAATGTCGGCTGTCGCATGTGGATCAGAGACGATGCCGTCCGGTGTCAGTCGCCGGGCAACATCGACATGGCGCCCGTCGGCGTTCGCGGCGGGTTTGCGCGGCGGGCGCGTTCGGCAAACTTGGTTCGGTCAGACGCTATTCTACATGAGCGAGGCGCGGAAGGACGGAGAAATTATTCGGGCACGTTGGCGCGGCGCGGGCGCATCGGCGCATCGGCGGACGGCTGCGTCGCCGAAGAATGCTGACCGTTGGTCGATTGAGCATTGGCCTTTTTTCTCAACTCGGCCTGTTCGTACGGGTCGAGTCGCGAGAAGACGTAAAACTTATCACGACCGGAACGCACCGCGCCGAGAAATCTGAAGGTGAAATCGAGCAGCGCATCGACCTCCAAAGTTTCAGGGTGGGGCGGGGCGTCGAACAGTTGGTCGAACTCGTCGAGCGCGACCGCTTCGAGTTCGGGCAGGAAATCGTTGTCCGTTTCGCGCGCGATGCGAATCGCGGTCTGGCGCAGAGCGCGGATGCGGTTCGAGTTTCTGAGATAGTACGCGCGGTCAATCTCGCGGCGGCTGATGCGGTCGTCAACCACCTCTTGCTGCGCACGCAGATAACCGAGGTACGCGCGCACGACGGGTCCGAACTCTCCATCACGCGGCGTCTGCGCGCGTGCCGTCCACCCCGTCACGACGACCAACGCCGCCGACGCGAGCATGACCGCCACGCCCCGCCGCCAAAACTTTTTCGCCCGCCAGTTCATGCCAAACTCGCTTCTCCGTCCCACACGACCGCCGCGCCGACGGTCGCCGCTGCTGATTTTTGCGGGGGAACTGCCCGAAAGTTTATCACATCCCGGGGCGGAGACTAGAGAGCGGTGACTGGCGGTTAGTTGAAGACCTCCGACCTTGGGCTTTGGTAAGTCTCCGGTCTCCGGCCTCTATCCCCTTTTGATGTTTGCGTGCGCCGGACGAGCGGTGCTACATTTTTGACGACCGGAAACAGAATGATGTCAACAGACCACTCTACAGATGCGCCCGCGCCGGAGTTCGAGGGCCGACGCGTGGCGCTCGGCGTGACGGGCGGCATCGCGGCTTACAAAGCGGCGGAGATTTTGCGCGGCTTGCAGCGGGCGGGGTGCACGGTGCGCGTCGGGATGACGAAGCGCGCCTGCGAGTTCATCACTCCGCTTACTTTCCGCGCGCTCTCCGGCGCGCACGTTGTCGTCGACGACTACGCGCCCGATAACCCCGACCCCATCGCGCACATCACCTTTTCACAAACCGTCGAGCTATTCATCATCGCCCCGGCGACCGCCAACATCATCGCCAAATTCGCCAACGGCATCGCCGACGATTTTTTGACTTCGACTTACCTCGCTTCGACCGCACCCGTCCTCGTCGCGCCCGCGATGAATACGACGATGTGGAACAAGCCCGCGACGCGTCGCAACCTCGAACGGTTGCGCGGCGACGGCGTCCGCATCGTCGAACCCGACGCGGGCGAGATGGCGTGCGGCACGTTTGGCCCCGGCAGGTTGAGCGAACCGGAGTTGATCGTCGCGGCGGCGCTGGCGATGTTGCGCGAAGCATCTGCCGCATCGCGCGCGGGCGCGGGCGACCTCGCGTC
>JBGTHJ010000513.1:0-10612 GCA_041746175.1 Pyrinomonadaceae bacterium | reverse complement strand
GCAGCAGCAGCGGGCCACTTGCGCCCTAACATGGCCGTGCCGTGCCGCGTCCGCCGCGAACGCGTGAGCCGCGCGGTCGTGTCGCGGACGGTCGAGTAAACTTCAAACTCGTCCATCAGGCGACTAATCGCGCCCAATCCGCCGCCGAGACTGCCGCTCGATGAAACGCCGTCACGCAGGGCGCGGTCGATGTTGTAGATGCCCGGCCCCTTGTCCCAGTAGAAAAGCTCGACGCCGTGTTCGTCCCCCATCGGGTTGGCGAAATGAAGCCAGCCGCCCGCCGTCGCATACCGCGCGGCGTTCGTCCCGATCTCCTGAACGACGATGTCAAACTCGGCCAGTTCGTCCTCGGTGAAGCCGAGCGGCGCGGCGAACCGCCGGACGGCGCGGCGAACCGCCCCGACCTGCCCTTCGTCATTGATTTCGAGCGAATGAATTAATCGCACAAAAAGAAGGATGTCTGATGTCGGATGCCGGATGTTAGTGAAAGCCAAACATGGCCTCCGGCCTCCGGCCTCCGACGACTGCTTTCATATCCAGCGAACAATGGTAACGCGCGTGCCGCGACCGGGCGCAGATTCGATGGCGAATTCATCGACCAGACGCTTCGAGCCGGGCAAGCCTTTGCCCAGACCGCGCCCGGTCGTAAAACCGTCGCGCATCGCGGCTTCGATGTCTGGGATGCCGGGGCCGGAGTCTTCAAAAATCAGGCGCAGCCCGTCGCGCCCGTTGGTGGAGGTGGTCGGTTGCGCGATCATGCGCCCGCGTCGCGCGTACTTGATGATGTTGCGCGCGAGTTCGGAGGTAACAGTGGCGAGCCGGGTCTGGTCGATGAGACGAAAGCCGATAGCGGCGGCCATCGTCCGCACCGCGCCGCGCGCGACCGCGATGTCACGCTCAGACTCAAGAGCGATTGATTTGCTCGGCAAACGCGCTCAACTCCCCGGCGTTCAAATCGTCGTCCGACTCGCGGATCCCGAATTCTTCGCGCAGCAGTTTGATGCCCTCATCAACATTGAGCACCGTATCGACACCGCGCAACTCAAGCCCCAACTCGACGAGCGTAATCGCCACCGCCGGTTGCATCCCGACGACGACCGTCCGCGCGTCCATGATCCGCGCCATCGCGGCGATGTCCGAGAGCATCCGACCGATAAACGAATCGACCATTTCGAGCAGCGAAATGTCGATCAACACGCCACGCGCGCCCGTCCGTTCGAGTTCCGAGAGGATGCTCTCTTGAAGCAACATCACGGTTTGGTCGTCCATATCGACCTGTATCGGCACGATCAGTACGCGGCCAACTTTGAGAATCGGGATGCGCTGCACGCCGTTCATTCGGTTTCAATCCTCGTTCGTGAATCAAAAAAGCGCCGTTCACCGTCCACCGTCGGAAGCAAAACTTTCGACTATCGACGCTGAACTTGCGGACTAGTGTTGTTTATTGTCGGCGACTGCCGGAGCCGCCTGTTCCGTCGGTCTGTGGTTGGAGTTGTTGTTGTGCGCGCCGCCCCCGCCCGTGCCGTTGTTCTGCATCTTGAGGAGCGCCTTGGTCGAGACGACGGTGCGTCCGCTCATTTCGAGCGCGAGTTTGATGCCGTCCGACATTTGCGCGCGGGTGGTGATTTGCGTGAGGTCGATACCGAGCTGCACCATCGTCTGCGCGATGGCCGGAGACACTCCGGTCAGGATGCAACGCGCCCCCATCAGCCGCGCCGCCGTGACGGTCTTGATGAGATGATTGGCGACGAGCGTGTCCATCGTGCGCACCCCCGTGATATCGAGGATGGCGATGGTCGAGCCGCTTTCGACAATTTTTTGGAGCAACGCCTCCATCATCAATTGCGCGCGGCGCGAGTCGAGCGTCCCGATAATCGGCAGCGTCAAAATCTTGTCCCAAACCTTGATGACGGGTGTCGACAGTTCCAACATATCGGCGCGCTGCTGATGGATAATCTCTTCGCGCGAGCGGATGTAGTTTTCAACCATCACCAGCCCCATCTTGTCGAGCAGCCGCGTGAAGTAGTTCATGTCGCGGATGAGAGCCTCGGCATCGCCCTCCAACTCTTCGGCGAGGAGCGGAATGACGACGTTGCGCAAAGATAAAATGTAGGTGGCGTTCTCCAGCGTCGAATAACCTTTGACGGCGAGCATGTGCGAAAGTTTGTGGAGAAAGGCCCGGAGGTCGTCGAAGGCCGGGTCTTCAAAATCCGCCGCGCGCGATTCTTGGATCGCCTGCGCCAGCACTTCCACGATCTGCTGCGATTGTTCCCGCAGTTGTTTCTTCGACAGCAACTCCTCGCGAAATTCGTCGGATTCGATGCGTTCCTTGACCCATAAGTTAAGAATCTCGTCGCGCCGCGCCGAAAGCAAATCGGCGACGCGCCGCAAATCCTGTGCATGTGGTGCGCCCATGTTCGCCATAGTCTTCCTCACAAATCCACGCCTGCGGTGCGCTTCCCGCCCGCCCGCGCGCATCGCCCATTCTTAAAAAGGATTTTGATACTGCTCCCGCCGCCTTGTTTCAGGGGTAAAAGAGGAACGGCGCAGACATCTTAACATCGCCACGCGCAAAGCTGAAAGGCGAGGGCGAACGACACACGACGCCCGGAGACACCGCCCGGAGACACCGCCCGGAGACACCTCCGATGCCAACGACGACCGCCTTGATGTTTGCCGCGCACCGACGCCGCGCGACGGCTCGCGCGCATCGACGCGGCATCTCTTGTGAGGCATCTCTGTTTCGACATCGCCGCCAACCGGCGGAAGGGGGGGCGCGCGGCTCAAAATCTGTTCGTTGCGTCGGATTCTGCTACTTTGGGAATCTTTGATTGCGAGCGTCGCGCAAGTTCGGCTCGCGCGGGTCGTTCTTGCTGACAGATTAGCTGATATGATAGACGGAACGACGACAAAAGACGACCGCCGGACACCGCACGCGACACGCCCGATTGAGGCGCGCGGCGACGATCCTTCCCTTTGAAAAGAGGTTTCTATGCGACGACTTGACACGGCCCTGCGGGGTTTGCTTTGCACCGCGCTGACACTCTGTTCGTTGACAGCTTTGCCGGACGGCAACGCGCAGCAGATAACACCGCAAGGGGGGGCGACCGTCGCGGGCGGCTTCGCGACGACCGCCACCAATATCGTCATCCCGCAGTCGCGCGCCTACGCCGTCACAGCGGGCGCGCAGCAGGTGCAAATCAGCGGAGTGACGGCTGATGTGAGCATCGTGCAGCAGGTGGCGACGACGACGCTCGACGTGGAACTCGCCAATCCGGGCAACCGGCAACAGGAAGCCGAAATGCTTGTGCCCGTGCCGGAAGGCGCGGCGGTGCGCTCGTTCACGTTTGCGGGCGCGGCCAAAGAGCCGACCGCCAAACTTCTGCCGAAGGCCGAGGCCAAAACCATTTACAAGTCGATTGTGAGCAAGCTGCGCGACCCCGCGCTGCTCGAATTTGCGGGCTACAATCTGGTGCGCTCGAGCGTGTTTCCCGTGCCCGCCGGCGGGACGCAGCGCGTCCGGCTCGTCTATGAACACGTGCTCGCGGCGGACGACAAGCGCGTCGATTACGTGCTGCCGCGCAGCGAGTCGTTCGAGTCGGCGACGCCGTGGAAGATTACGGTGCGCGTCCAGTCGAAGACGGCGATTTCGACCGTCTATTCGCCGAGCCATCAGATTGCGACCGAGCGCGTCGGCGCGGGCGCGTTCAAAATCGAAGTGGCGAACGTGCCCAAAGTCGAGCCGGGACATTTCCGCCTGTCGTATCTCGTCGAGGGCGCGGGACTATCGGCGTCGCTGCTCGCCTACCCCGACCCGTCGGTCGGCGGCGGCTATTTCCTGCTGCTCGCGGGCGTGCCCGCCGTCGCGCCGTCGGAGCGCGCCGCCCCCGCCATCAAACGCGAGGTGACCATCGTCATCGACCGTTCGGGGAGCATGGCGGGCGAGAAGATGGAACAGGCGAGGGCCGCCGCGCTGCAAGTCCTCGAAGGTTTGAACGAGGGCGAAGCCTTCAACATCATCGACTATCACGACAACGTGCAAAAGTTTGCGCCCCGTCCCGTCATCAAAGACGCGGCGACGACGGGCGCGGCGCGTGACTACGTCAAAAGCCTCAAAGTCGCGGGGAGCACGAACATCCACGACGCTCTCGTCGAAGCCCTGCGCCAGCCCGCGACCGGGGGGATGCTACCCCTCATCATCTTTCTCACCGACGGCCAGCCGACCGCCGGTGAGGTACGTGAAAAGGCGATTCGCGAGGCGGTCGTCGCCGCGAACCAACACAAACGCCGCATCTTCAGTTTCGGCGTCGGCTTCGACGTGAACGCGCCGCTGCTGACCTCGATCGCCAACCAGACACGCGCGGCGAGCACCTTCGTGTTGCCGAAGGAGAACGTCGAGTTGAAGGTCGCGCAGGTGTTCCGACGCCTCGGCGGACCCGCGCTCGCCGACCCCCAACTCGCGATGTTCGACGCGGCTGGACAACCGACGACGCGCGCCGTGCGCGAGATGCTGCCCGCCGAAATCCCGGATGTGTTCGAGGGCGACCAACTCGTCCTGCTCGGTCAATATCAGGGCGACGACCCGCTCCACTTCCGCATCAGCGGCAACTACTTCGGCACGCCCCGCGCCTTCGACATCAAATTCGATTTGAAAAATGCGACGACGCGCAACTCGTTCGTCCCGCGTCTGTGGGCGAGCCGCAAGATCGCGCATCTCGTCGAACAGATTAGCGAAGCGGGCGCGGACAGCGCCGCGATGAATTTGGGGCGCGGCGGGATTGGGCCGTCGCGCGTGACGCACGGGACGACGGCGGGGGGCGGCGCGGGAACCAGCAGCGCGGCGGCCACAACCGGCGCACTCGACCCGAAGCTCAAAGAGTTGGTTGATGAGATCGTACGGCTCTCGACCGAGTTCGGCGTGCTCACCGAGTACACCGCGTTTCTCGCCACCGAGGGCACAGACTTCTCCGCACGCGACAAGCTCAACGAACAGGCGCAAGCCTCGCTCGTGCGCAACGCGCAGAATACGCGCAGCGGGATGGGCGGCGTCAGTCAGGCGGTCAACTCCAACGCGCAACGCGCGCAGGTCAGTGCCAACCGCTCGAACAACTTTTTCACGCAGAGCATGGAGCGCGTCGAGTTCACCAACGTCCAACAGGTCACCGACCGGACGTTCTTCCGGCGCGGCGGTCGGTGGGTTGATGCGCGCGCGCTCGCCGTCGAAAAGACCGCCAAGCCCGACGCGGTGGTCGAGTTCGGCACGCCCGCCTTCGACCGTCTCGTCGAGCGGCTCGTCGCCGAGGGTCGTCAAGGCATCCTCGCGCTCTCCGGCGAAATGCTGCTGATGGTTGACGGCAAGACGATTCTCGTCAAATCACCCGCCAAATAAACTGAAGCCTGTGAGGACTTGAACGAATTTGCGGAAGCCCGCACGCAGTAAGGGTGTCAGCGGTGGTGACAATTGCGCCCTTGACGAAGTGCGGGCTTCCGCCACCACGCAGGTCTGCGTAAGTTAGATCTGGAATCCGCGAATCTTCTCGACCTTGGTTTTCGGTTCGGGCGCGACGAGGACGGCGTTGTCCTGTTGGCGGCGTTCGCGCTCGTCTTCGGAGTGCCAGCGCGCCCACTCGCCGGGGGCGTCGAAGGTTTCGCCGCCGTGTCGCGTGATGCGCTCGCGCACGCGGCACATGACCGGCGTGTTGACGCCGACGCCGCTGATGACCGCCTGTCCTTTGGTCAGCGCGGGCAGTTCGTTCAAGAGTTGACGCCCCGCGCCCTCGACCGACTTCGCGACCGTATCCTGATCAATCGGGTTGACGATGCGCATGATGATTTGCGTCATGCACTGCGAGAGCACGTCTTGATCGAGTTTGCCGGGTCGCTGTGTGATGAGTCCGATGCCGACGCCGAATTTGCGACCTTCGGAAAGAATCTGCTTGAGGATGTTCGTCGAGACGACCGTCTGACCGGCGGGCGCGAAGCGGTGCGCCTCTTCCAGCAGCGTGAAGACGGGATAGGGCAGATAGCTATCGCTCGTCGGCTCGGCTTCGCCGCGGACGGTCGCCATGCGCGCCTTGTTGACGCGCCGGAGCAGCGTGGCGACGACCACCTGCTGCTCGTTCTGTTCGATGTCCGAGAGTTGGAGCACGGTGCAGCGTCCCGGCTGAAACATGTCTTGAAGCGGGATGTGTTCGTTGTCCGAGAAGATCGAGCCGGGACGGTCGAAGCGCGAATCCAGACGCCACAGGAGCGCGTCAATCGAGCCGACGTTGCCGCCTGAACCCCCGCCCCGCGAGTCTTCTTCGCCATACTTCTCCGCCGTCACCGCATCGCGCAAGTCGTGATAGCCCCACATCCCGCGCGCCCCGCGCTCGCCCGCCGTCAACTTGCGATAAGCCTGCGAGAGATAGTGCAGCATCTTGTCGGACGTGCCTTCGGGCAAGAGGTATTTGATGTCGGCTTCGGTCAGCGACGAGACGCGCACCTTGACGCGGTCGTGCGTGAAAATCTTGACCTCCGGTTTGTATCCGTCGGCGGCGTGAAAACGCTTCTCGTCTTCAATCGAGCGCAGCGTGTCGTACTCGCCGTGCGGATCGACGATGAGCGTCGCCGCGCGGTTGTGGGGCATCATCAGTTCTTCGACGAGCACGCCCGCCGTGTACGATTTGCCCGCCCCGGTCGAAGCCAGAATCGCCAGATGCGTCGAGACGACCTCCTTGATTGACAGCACAACCGGAACTTCGCCCGCGTTGCGCGTCAGCAAACTTCCGACGTGCGCCGAACCGACATCGCCCACGCGTCGCGGCGACAAGACGCCGGAGAGCGTCTCCGACGACGCCAGAAAAACGGGGTCGCCCGGCTGCGGCGGGATACGCGGATTGACGAAGTCGCCCAGACGCTCGCTGAAGTAGCCGATGGACTCGACCGTTATCTCGTACAACTCGCAACCCTCGCCGTCCAGTCCGATGAGCGACGAGATGATCGCGGGCGGCGTCTCCGGGTCGGACAAAAAAGCATCGGGCAGATTCCGCACAAGCTTGCGCCCGACGATGTTGCCGAGAATCTGCCGCTCCGCCTCGCCGTCATGCGCGGTGTAGTAAACAAACTCTCCGATGCGCGCCCGCCGGTTGTCGCCCGTGATGAACAGATATTCGTGCGGACGCTCGCCCGGCCCCTTGACCGTTCCGGTCAACGCATCGGAGGTGGTGCTGTTTCTAATGCTCATAAACGACCAAGACGACGACGGCGGACACGTTCGGGCACGACTCGATAACCGGGGTCGAGGATATTTTGGCAGCGGAAGACACGTCCGGGGAAAAGTCGCCGGTAGAAACCGGACGTGATCTGAACCGGCGACTTTTCAAGTTTTGCGTGCGCGTAAAGTTCAATCGGTCTTCTTGATGCTGGCGACGAGTTTTTCGAGTTCGGCCTGATGTTTCCCCCACAGGCCGGGCGCGGCGAATGAGAGGATGATGACCGGTTTTTTCGCCATCAATAAATCGACGCTCCATTGAATCGTCGCGCCCTCGACCTCGCCCGTTCCGGATTCGCTGTAATGCGGCATCCCGTTGTGCGTGTCTTCGGTTGGCTCGCCGACCGTTTTCATGTTCTTGACGGTTTTGGCGATCTCTTCGTCGAGCGCTTTGGCGGCTTCTTCAAAGGTGTCTTCGTCGGCCACCCAGAAGATCATTTTGAGGGTGTCGTCGGGCGTGCTGACGCTGATCGTTTCTCCGTCGGGTTCGGCCTCCCAGCCGTCCGGAAGTTCAAACTCAAGGCCGCCCGCCTCGTGCGAAAAGGTTTCGCCCGCTGTGGCGCTCGTGCTCGTCGTCGCCGCCGCGCCCGGGGGGTTGACGACGAGCAGCAGCGGCTGTTTCGCGCTCGCCGTGGTGATGCCGCAAACAAGCGTGAGCTGCGTTGCGACTGCAAGGGTTGCCAGTGACTTTAGGGGATTCAAGGTTGAGCCTCCGTGATTTCCGTGTTTGAGTTGATCGTGTTCCGCGTTCAGGTGGCGGGACGAAAGCCGGCGCGCTCCCGGCCTAGTCAAAAAACCGGTGGATAGTATGGACAACGTATTGTTGTTGCGCAAGCGTTAATTCGGGGTAGACGGGAAGCGCGAGGGTTTCTCCGGCGGCGCGTTCGGCTTCGGGGAAATCGCCCGCTTTGTAGCCGAGATGAAGGAAACATTCCTGCATGTGGAGCGGGACGGGATAGTAAATCTTCGTGCCGACGCCGTGCTGTTTGAGATGCGCCATCAGCGCGTCGCGCCGCGCGGCGGGGACGCGGACGACGTACTGGTGAAAGATGTGGAGCGCGCGGGGACGCGTCGCGGGCGGGGTCACTTCGGCGAGCAGCCCGGCTTCCGCAAACAGGCGGTCATAGTTGGCGGCGCGTTCGCGGCGGGCCGCCGACCAGCCGTCGAGATGGGGAAGTTTGACGCGCAGGACGGCGGCTTGCAGCGTGTCGAGACGACTGTTGATGCCGACTTCGCGGTGGTAATACTCCGTCTCGCCGCCGTGAACGCGGAGCGTGCGGAGTCGTGCGGCGAGCGCGTCGTCGTCGGTCGTCAAGAGTCCCGCGTCGCCCGCCGCGCCGAGATTTTTGGTCGGGTAAAAACTGAAACACCCGACCGCGCCGAACGATCCGGCACGCCGCCCGTCGTCCTGCGCGCCGATGGCCTGCGCAGCGTCTTCGACGATGGGAAGATTGTCGTGGCGCGCCGCGATCCGGGCGAGCGCGTCCATCGTGGCGCACTGGCCGTAGAGGTGGACGGGCATGATGGCGCGCGTGCGTTCGGTGATCGCGGCTTCGATTTTGTCCGTGTCGATGTTGTAGGTGTGCGGGTCGATGTCGACGAAGACGGGACGCGCGCCGAGACGCGTGATGGAACTGGCGGTGGCGAAGAACGAAAAGGGCGTGGTGATGATTTCGTCGCCCGCGCGCACGTCGAACGACATCAGCGCGAGCAGCAGCGCATCGGAGCCGGAGGCGCAGCCGATGGCGTGCTTCGTGCCGCAGTAGCGCGCAAGCTCGGCTTCGAGCAAGCCCACGTCTTCGCCGAGCACGAACTGCTGCGAATCAATCACGCGTTCGAGCGCCGCGCGCAACTCTTCGCGCAACGCGACATGCTGTTGTTTGAGGTCGAGCAGGGGAACGTGCATCAACTCTGATTGCATGGGTGTTGACATCTCGGCTGTTTGTGAACCTCTCTGCTTATAAGTCGATCAGACGCCCGCCCTGATTGATGGATTGCTGCGCGGCTTCAAGCAGGCGAACGACGCGCAGCCCCGCCGCGCCGTCGGTCAGCGCGGGGCGTTGCTGCGCGACGGCTTCGAGAAATTCGGCGCAGACGTAATGGAGAGCTTCGGTCGAATCGAGTTTGGGAACCCACACGTCGCCCGTCCGGTAACTGACGAGGGTTTGGTACGCCGTCTCTTGATCCATGTCCCCGTCGCGGCGGCTGGTCGTCACGCCCTTGTCGTAGACGCGCACTTTCTCGGTCGGTTCGATGTCGTCGTAGACGATCATCTTGCGGCTTCCGGCGATCAGCGTGCGGCGAATCTTGACGGGCGAGAGCCAGTTGAAATGAAAATGCGCGATGAAAGAGTCGGCGAAGCGGAGTTGGAGGTAGGCGATGTTCTCGATGCCCTGTTCGACGTGGCAACTGCCGGTCGCCGTCAGCGCGATGGGTTGCCGCTCGACGATGAAATCCATGATCGAGAGGTCGTGCGGCGCGAGGTCCCAAACGACGTTGATGTCGCGTTGGAAGAGTCCGAGATTGATCCGCACCGAGTCGAAATAGAGCAGGTCGCCGAGGTCGTCGCGCTGGACGATCTCCTTAATCTTGCCGACCGCGCCCGTGTAGATAAAGGTGTGGTCGACCATCAACGTCAGACCGCGCCGCGCGGCCATGTCGATCAACTCTTCGGCTTCCGCGACACGCGCCGTGAAGGGTTTTTCGACGAGGACGTGCTTGCCCGCTTCGAGCGCGGCTTTGGCGAATTTGTAATGCGTGGCGACGGGCGTCGCGACGACAACCGCGTCGAGTTTGGGGTCGGCGAAGAGTTGCGCGCAATCTTGCGTGGCACGCGTCGAAGGATAGCGGCGCGCGACGCGCGCGAGGCGTCCCGCGTCCACGTCGCACACCCAACGCAGCTGCGCCGATTCGTTCTCCGCGAAGTTGCGGATGAGGTTCGGCCCCCAGTATCCGCAACCGATGACGCCGACGGTGATGGTCATAATGAGCTTTCAAGCAACCGCCGTCGGCTTCCAACACCAGCGATTCTTACAAAGCTGACGGCTGAAAACTGACCGCTGCCTGCTTGATTCCTTCCGCGACGCGCGCGATTTGCTCGCCGGTCAATTCGGGGAACATCGGGAGCGAGAGCACGCGGCGCGCCTGTCGTTCGGCGACGGGAAAGTCGCCGGTCGTGTGGCCGTGCGAGGCGTAGGCGGGTTGAAGGTGAACGGGGACGGGATAGTGTATCCCCGTCTGGATGCCCGCCTCGCTCAACTGTTGTTGCAACGCATCGCGCGTTTCGTGCTGCACGACGTACAGATGATAAATGTGGCGCGCGTAGGGCAGCTCGCGCGGAAGCACGAGCGCGCGGGAGTC
>JBGTHJ010000512.1:0-3637 GCA_041746175.1 Pyrinomonadaceae bacterium | reverse complement strand
CATGCGCTACACGGTGATCGTCACCGCCGAGACGGGCGCGGAGACGGGACGACCCGGCGCGCCCGTGCTCTCGACGCGCGCGAACGAGGCGCGGGCGTTGTTCACGTCTTCCGACAATCCGGTGGCGACGACCACGCCGCCGGTGGATGCTGAGCAGGACGCTTCCGCAAAATCAAAACCTTCGCGCGCGTCGCGGACGACGGGTGTGGAGCCGGATTTTACGCCGTCGATGCGCACGCGTGCGCGGCGTCGCGGGGGAGATTTTTACACCGAAGTCGATGATGCGCTCGACGCGGGCGGCGGTGGTCGCGTGCTCGAATTAGCGGGGACGGCGTTGGCGCAGAACGCGCGCGGGCGCGCGCGCGTCACGACGCAGACGGGGACGGCTTTCGGTCGCGTGCGTTTCCGCGACCTGCCGCTGCCGTCGGCCATCGGCGCGAACACGTACGTTTTGTGGGGCGTCGGTGCGGATGGTCGTATCTTTTACATGGGCAGTTTGCCGACCGATGCCGACATCAACCGCGCGGAGATGTATGTCCGCACGCGCGGCATCGGCGCGGACAGCTTCAATCTCTTCGTGACCGCCGAACAGCAGCGTCCCGTCGCGCGTCCCTCAGAGCAGCGCGTGCTTTCGACGCATCAACCCGTGCAGAGAGTCAAATAACTCGCTTCGCTTCCGCGCCTCGCACACGGGGCAAAGGCGGATGCGGAATGAGCATCAAAATTCGCGACGGGTGACGAGAGAGAAACGCGCTCGACCTGTCGCCTGTTACGGCATTGAGGACTTATGGCGAAGAAGGGTTCGGTGCTCGTCGTTGACGACGAGGAAATCATGCGCGACGTGCTGGAGACGCTGCTGTCGGCGGAGGGCTACCGCGTCGATCTGGCGAAGACGGGCGAAGAGGGGCTGGAAGTTTACGGGCGGCGGGCTTACGACGTGGTGTTGCTCGACGTGTCGATGCCGGGAATGGGGGGGTTGCGCGCGCTCGAAGAAATTTTGAAGGTCGATGCGGAGGCGGTGGTCGTGATGATTACGGCCTACGCCACTTTCGACACGGCCATCGGCGCGTGGGAGCGCGGCGCGTTCGGGTGCATCCGGAAGCCGTTTCAGAACGAACAGATTACGGCGACGGTGGCGACGGGCGTTAAACGCCGGCGCAAGGAGGAGGAGCGGCAGACGCTCCGCCGCGCGATGAGCCGGAGCGTGGATCGCGGCGGCATCATCGGTCGCGCCGAGCGGATGCAGTCGATTTTTCAACTCGTCGATCAAGTCGCGCCCGCGCGCTCGACCGTTCTCATCACGGGGGAATCAGGCACGGGCAAGGAACTCATCGCCAAAGCCATCCATGAACAAAGCCCGCGCGCCGCGAAGCCGTTCGTCACGGTCAACTCGTCAAACATCCCTTCCGAACTTTTGGAGTCGGAGTTGTTCGGGCACACGCGCGGGGCGTTCACCGGCGCGGTGACGGCGAAAAAAGGGCTCTTTGAAGTGGCCGACGGTGGCTCGATTTTTCTCGACGAGATCGGCGACATCCCGCCCGAAACGCAGGCGCGACTCTTGCGCGTGATACAGGAAAAAGAGTTTACGCCGCTCGGCGATACGACGCCGCGCCGCGTCGATGTCCGCATCGTCGCCGCGACCAACATCGACTTGAAAGACGCGGTCAGGCAGGGCACGTTCCGCGAAGACCTCTATTACCGGCTCGCCGTCGTGCCGATTGAGTTGCCCCCCTTGCGCGAACGGCGCGAGGATGTGCTCGCGCTCGCGCAGCACTTCATACGCAAGTACAACGAAGAGAACGCGCGCCACGTCTCGGAGCAACTCGCCCCCGAAGTCCTCTCTTTGATGGAAGCCTACACGTGGCCGGGCAACGTCCGCGAGTTGGAGAACGTCATCGAGCGCGCCGTTGTGATCGCGCCGGGGCCGGAAATCACGCTTCAGTGTCTGCCGCTCGAAATCTCCGAGCCGCAAAAGTCGCCGGGCGGGGGAGCTTTTTCCGGCGCGGCGGGGGGGGGCGTCGAAGTCGGGCGCGGCGTCAACTTTTACGACGAAGTGCGCAGCTTCGAGATCGACCTCATCTCGCGCGCCCTCGAACAAACCGGCGGCCACCAATCGCGTGCCGCGCGACTGCTCGGCATGAACGCGACCACGCTCAATTCCAAAATCAAGACCTACAACATCCAACTGCGTTCGTAAATTATTGGCCCGCCGTTTCGACCCTTCAGCAGATACCTTCAGCCGCGCCTGAAAGCGCGTCTCGTTCTACTTCAAGGTCGCGCCGATGTCTGCGCCCCCCGCGCCCGCGCGCCGGAGCGGGCTGTCATCGCGCAGACGATAGTCGCCGCCCGCCGGGTTGACGAATCTGACTTGCGCGAGCGTTGCCGGGTAGACGTTGCGCGCGCCGTACTGCGCGGCGCTCGCGCCGATGATGGCGTTGTTGACGACAACCGCACCCGGAAAATAAACGCTGAGCGAGTCAGCGCCGGGGCTGCGCCCGTCGCCGTGAAAACCGTATTCATTGTGCGGAACGATGTTGTTGCGAAAGACGAAGTTGGTCACCGGGCGGTCGAAAGCTTTGCTGATGTTGCCGGTCGAGAGGATAGTGTTGTTCTCGATAATTAGCCCGTCCCACTCGGACACCTTCATAAAATATCCGGCGCTGCGCCAGCGTTCGCCGCTGATGTCCTCAAACACATTATTGCGCACCGTCAGACGCCGCCCGCCGCGCCCCTCCGCGCCGTAGATGTAGAACGCGCCGCCCGCCCCGCGCACGACGTTATTGATAAACTGCACGTCTTCGATAACGGCCTGTGGCGCCTTCCGGTCTTCGTCGCGGACGGTGAACAGCACCGCCGCTCCGTCCTGCCCGCTCGCCCAGTTGTTGGTCATCAGATTGTGGTCGATGACCACGCGGCGCGCATTCTTCAACTCGAAATGGTTCTTGACGACCCATTGTTCGTTGAGCCAGCTCAACGGCTTGTTGAAATGATTGTCGCGCACCACGATGTCGGATGGAACGATACCCAGACGCGGCGCGGCGCCGCCGAACAGCACGCCCTCGGCGCTCGCTTCGATGTAGTTGTTCGCGATCTCGAACGGGCCGTCGCCGCCCCACCCGCAGAGAGCCTGACTCTCATCGCCCTTCCGTTTGAAATCGGAAAAGTGACTGTTGAGAACGCGGACGGCGCGGGCATTGAGCGCGATGCCGCGTCGCTGGCCGTGCGCCGGGTCGCCGTGCATATAGACGCGGTCGAACTCGATGTGGTGCGGCAACTCTTCGAGCGCGCGTTCCTGTCCCGTGCCGAGCGCGATGATGTTGCCTTCGCCTTCCACCGTCGGGCCGAACTCGACGAACATGAAGCGATAATGATGCGCTCCGCCGACGGCGTTGACGGCGGGCGAACCCCGTTCGTTGGAGATGATTTTGGGCAGGAGCGCGGCGTGTCGCGCGGGGTCGAGCCGCTCGCCGGGCGCGGGCAACTGCGCATCCGGCGTGGTCGAACGAATCGTGATAAAGGCGTCTCCTCCGGCGGCAGGCTTGCGCGGCAAATTGAAGCCGCCGCGAAAGGTCGCGCCCGCTTCGAGCATAATCGTGTCGCCGGGTTGCGCGCGTTCGAGCGCGGCCTGGAGGTCGTC